>SMVQ01000031.1 GCA_004357655.1 Planctomycetota bacterium | reverse complement strand
TATCGCAAGTGTACGCGACCACCGACAGCGCCGACGAGGCGATCGCCGCGATCCGAACGTTGCCCGAACCTTGGTTCGTCTGGCTCGCGTTCAACGCACCGCACAAACCCGTCCACGAGCCTCCCGCGCACCTGCACACCTACGCCCCTCCACTCGTCGGCATACCGACCCTATACCGCGCGATGGTCGAAGCGATGGATACGGAAATGGGGCGGGTCCTCGCCGAGATCGGTCCGGAAGATACGGTGATCTTCCTGGGCGACAACGGCCCGTACGAGGAGGCCATCACCGCCCCACAGGATCCGACCCACGGCAAGGGCACGATCTTCGAGGGGGGCTCCGCGTGCCCTTGATCGTCGTCGGCCTCGACGTCGAGCGCCCCGGCGGCGAGTGCGCGGCGCTCGTCTCCGCCACCGACCTCCTGGCGACGATCGCCGACATCACGGGCTTGCCGATGAGCGCGCCGGACTCGATCAGCTTCCATCCGTACCTGTCGAATCCGGACCGGCCTTCGATTCGGAGAACGCTCTACTCCGAGCATTTCGGACCGAACGGCCCGCCCCCGTTCGAGCATTGGCGGCGTGCCATCCGGGACGAGCGCTACAAGCTCCACAGGGGATCCAACGCCGATCAGTTCTACGACCTGGAGCTCGACCCCTACGAGCAGTCGGATCTGCTCGAGGTCGGGCTCGACGAGGCGCAGAGGGAGCGCTACCCGTACCTCGACCGGCAGATGGTCCTCCTGGTCGGCCGGTGATTTTTCCGTCCGGAATCGTAGGCTCCACCATCCGGTCCCGGTAGCGACCGGGGACGCCGCGCCCGTCCCGGAACCATGGCCCTCGTCCGCTCCCCCCTTTCCGCTTTCCTCGTGCTCGCCGTCGCGTCCATCGTCGGGGTGGCGCCGGGCGTCTCCGCCCTTCAGTCCGAGGGCGATCAGGAGCCCGTGCCCGCCATCAGCACGGTCGACGAGTTGCGCGCCTGGATCGCGCGATTCGGGCGCAAGGGCGGGCCGTGGAAGGGAGCCGATGCGCAGCTCCGCGTCCTCGCGAATCGGCTGGGAGACGAAGTGCGAGAGGAGCCCGATCGAAGCGCGGAGCTCTGCGGGCTCCTGCTCGATCTCGCCGGCTGGAACATCCACCACATCCTCACTCGCGACGACTTCGCGGCAGGGAACCCGCTGAGGGTCGTTCACCGCGCCGGCTACGAGGTACTGCTCGACCTGGTGGCGAGCCGGCCGGGGGAGCGGATCCTGGAGTGGCTGGCGGACGAGGTGCTCGTGCTGCCGGGTCGCCACTCCGCGAGCCGGCGCTACGTGGCCCTCGGCGTGCTGAACGAGTACCGCACGGACAAGGCCCGCATGGCCATGCTCACGATCGCGCGCAACGAGCAGGACGAGCTGCGCCCCACGGTCCTCTCCCTCCTGGCCACCTGGCCCGAGGAGTCGATCGACCTGTTCCTCGTCGGTCTGCTGCGGAAGAAGCACGACCCGAAGCAGAAGCCGCACCCGTTCAACCTCGTCCTGAAGCGCGTGCGGGATTCCGAGGAGCCCTTCGGCCCACGCGCCGCGGACGCCCTCGTCAAGCGTCTCGCCTACATGTTGATCTCGGCGGATTGGCGCGATGCGTCGCGCGCCATCGAGCTCGCGCGCGGGCTGGTGCTCGAGCGCCGCGTGCCGTTGCTCCTGGACGCGCTGCTCACGTGGCACAAGCGCGACCTCCGAGGCGGCGGAAACAAGCGCATCCTGCACGAGATCATCCGCGAGTTGCGCCGCATCTCGGGCCGCTCGATCGGCGAGAATCCCAAGAACTGGATCACCTGGTGGATCGCCTACCGTCAGGGCAGAGTCGAGGTCCCGATCGAGGGCGAGGCGCTCGAAGAGCAGCGCACGCACGCCACTTTCTTCGGCCTCGGCGCGGTCTCGGATCGGATCACGTTCGTCATCGACCACTCGGGCAGCATGCTCACAGAGTGGGGTACCACGGGCCACAACCGCTACGAGGAAGCGATCGAACAGATGACCCGCTTCATCCAGGCCTCCGGAGCGGCAACCCGGTTCAACGTGATTCTCTTCAGCGGTATTCCCGTCCGGTCGAGTCCCCAGCTCGTACGCGCCGACACGGAAACGTTGGAGCTCGCGCGCAGCTCCCTCCTCGCACTCTTCCCCCGGGGGGCTACGAACCTGCATTCGGCTGTCCGGCTCGCGCTCTTCCTCGACGAGGACGGGGACGTCGACGTCGACCGCCTCGAGGCCGACACGATCATCGTGCTGTGCGACGGCGAGACGACGGAAGGGCCCGGTTGGGTGCGGACGCTCTTGGAGCGGGTGAGTGCGGACGCGCGCGTGGTGTTCCACTGCGTGCATCTCGGCAGCCGCGACGACGGGACGCTCCGGCTCCTCGCGGAGGAGACGGGGGGGGAGTACATCCAGATCGGGGGGTAGGACGCACGCTCTCGCGTCTGGGGTGCGCGGCCGGGAAAGCGGTCAGTGGCCCGGGGCGAGTGCGAGCGGGATCAGCCCGTGCATGCGCCAGCCGACTCGTTGGAGCCAGGTTCGGGCACGGGTGATCGGGCGTGGGGTAGGGACGTCGCGCCCGAGTTGCTCGATCCAGCCGTCGAACCAGCGACCCGAGGAGAACGGGTCCGGGATGTCCTTCGCCGCGAAGCTCCCGTGGCGTCGGCCGTTGTTCAAGACGTAGGCGAGGACGTTTCGAACCTCGCGTGGCGTGCGCAGGATGCGGTTGTGGTACCGGTCCGCGAACACCTTGCCCGCCCGGCGCCACAGCTTGTTCAGGGCCTTGGCTATCCGGATCAGAAGACCCTGCATGCCGCGCGTGAGGCTTCGACTGTCCTCGGCCTCGACGATCATGTGGACGTGGTTCGTCTGCACGGAGTAGTGATTGAGGCGAAACCCGAACCGGTCGCGGCCCGCGCGGAAGGAGCGGAGCAGGAGGTCGTACGCATCCCTCTCGCGCAATCCCGGCAGGCCGCGCGCGATCCGCACTGTCACGTGCACGGGGAAGCGTTTCTTCAGCTCTGCGCGCCCGTGATGCGAGCCGCAGGCCGACCCGCTCATCGGCTTCCTCCCGGCACCTCGGCGCCTTCCACCCCACTCAGGAAACTCGAACTCAACTTGCCTGTCTCGCTCGCGACGCACGTGGCTCCTCCGGTTCCTCCAGTTGATTGGGCACATATGCAAGACCGGCCGGGAGTGGGGGGGTTGCACCGCATACGCGCAATACTTCCGATTCACCGCCGACCGCGCCGACCACTCACCGACGGTGTCGGTGAGTGGTCGGCGATCCTGCCTGGAACCCGATTCAGAGGGAGCGATCAACACGCCCCCACGCCCCCCTACTCCAACCGCGTCAAGATCTCCTTCTGGTTCATCAACGTTCGCCGTCAGGACGCGCGGGCCTCCTCCCCGTCCATCCGGAGGTACCGCGAGGACCACGCCGCGAGCACCTCCGCGACGTATTCCGCATCGCGCTTGTCCGAGAGCAGGTGATCCGCGTCCGCGAGCGTCACGAAGCTCTTGAAGCCACGGGCCGCCTCGTAGATCCGGCGCGCGTTCTCGATCCCCACGATCCGGTCGACGGGCGAGTGGAACACGAGCAGGGCGCTGCGAAGTGCGCCGAGTTGTTCCCCCAGGTTGTGCTCGCTGAGGTCGTCGAGGAATTGTTTCTGAATCCGGAACGGACGCCCGGCGATCTCGACCTCGGCCGAGCCCTCGCGCTCGATCTCGGCGACATCGCCGCGCAGGAGGGTGCGAACGTGCTCGGGATCACTGGGAGCCGCGATCGTCGCTACCGCCGTCACGTCCGGCAGTCGTCGTGCCGCGGCGAGGACTGCCGCACCGCCCAGGCTGTGCCCGATCAGCAGCTGCGCAGGGCCGTGGTGGACACCCAGGTATTCCGCGGCGCTGACGAGGTCGTCCACGTTCGACGAGAAGTTCGTGTTCGCGAAATCCCCGTCACTGCCACCGAGGCCCGTGAAGTCGAACCGGAGCACGGCGATTCCCCGCTCGGCCAGCGCGCGGCTGATCCGGCTCGCGGCGGCGATGTCCTTGGAGCACGTGAAGCAGTGCGCAAACAGAGCGTGCGTCCGCGGCATTCCCTCCGGCAGGTCCAACCGTCCAGCGAGGGCTTCTCCCCGGCGGTTCTCGAACACGAGCTTCTCACTTCGAGTGCTCATGGCGCGTCTCTCCTTGTATGGAAGTCGGGTTGTACGGATCGAGGACGCGGGACACCCGCCGCCCTATGCGAACGCGAGCGCGGCGCTCCAGCTCGCGACGACGGCGGCGAGGGCGAGGGCGCCCAGCACGATCTGATCGGTGCCGCCCAGGTGCTGCGGCAGCCGGGTCTTGCCCGCGATCACGCCGATCACCACGCCGGCAAGGAGCCCCGTGACGTGCGCCATCACGTCGGTGTTGTCGCCGCTCGTGCCCAGGAAGCCGAGGAGGAGCGCGCCTCCGAGGAGCGGCGCGAACCGGCGCATGGGCGGGTAGTTCAGCGCGTGCCGGCGCATCCATTCGAACGCGGAGAGCAAGCCGAGCGCGCCGAATACGGCCGTCGACGCTCCGATCGCCGTGTGGCCGGGCGATTGGATGTAGGCGTTCACCAGGTTGCCGAGGCCGCCCGCGAGCACGATGCAGAACCACGTCAGGCCCGCGCCGAGCGTGTGCCCGGCCAACACCGCGAAGGCGCACCCGAAGACGATGTTGCCGGCGAGGTGCGAGACGTCTCCGTGCAGCGTGAGCGACGTCACCGTGCGCCACCACTCCCCGTTCACCACGCCGCCGGCGTGCATCTTGCCGGCGGTCCAGAAGTTCACTCCGAAGACTCCGTGGCGGCCGATCGGATACATGAGGACGAGGATCGCCGCATAGGCGGCGGCGGCCCCGACGCCGCGCGACACGATCGGCGGCGGCTCGTACTTCGGGGGCCAGCCGGCATTCTCCTCCCGGTACCGCTCGAGCTCTTCGTGCGCCGCAGCCACGTGTTCCGGGCGTACCAGGACGCCGAAGCCGCCCGGCACCTGGCGCACCTCGAACGGGATCCCCAAGGCCTGGAGCACGAGCCCGTGCTCCAGGCACTTCTTCCGCGATGCGGCCTGGAAGATCGCGACGGGCGACGGGATGGGCTCCATGGTGGATGGACCGCGAAGGGTGGCGCTCCGGCCGGCTCGCCATGGGCAGGGGCGTGGCTCTCCCGGCGGGATCCTCAGGCGCGCAGCATCGCCTCGAGGCGGTCGAGCCCCATGACCATGTTGTCCATCGGCGGACCGAAGGAGAAGCGCATCCACTGGTCGTAGGGCGACGGCTCCGTCCGCCGCTTGCCCGGGTTGATGTCGAAGAAGGCTCCGGGGACGGTCAGCACCTTGTGCCCGAGGGCGCGGCGGAAGAACGTCATCGCGTCGTCGAAGGGCGCGGGCAGGTTCGCGAGCGAAGCCCAGCAGTAGAAAGTGCCCATCGGCTCCGTGACGAACTCGATCCCCATCGATTTCAAGCGGCGGACCATCAGGTTGCGCTTCTGGCAGAACACCGTGCGCAGCGCGGTCGTCTCCTGATCTGCGCGCGCGGGCTCGAGCGCCTGCATCGCCGCGCGTTGGGCGATGCGCGACGGACCGCCGTCGATGGAGCTCGCCGTGCGCGCCATCGATTCCACCATGGCCGGGGGACCGAGCACCCAGCCGACGCGCCAACCGGGATAGCGGTGGCCCTTCGTGAGGCCGTCGAACACGAGGATCGGGTCGCGGTCGACGTCCTCGACGTAGCGCGCCATGCTCACCGGGCCCGCTGCGGGGACGCACTCTCCGTTCCCATGCGGCTCATGGGGCTCGTAGATGAAGTGGCTGTAGAACTCATCCGAGATGATGGTCAGGCCTCGCTCGCGCGCGAGCCGGGCCACCTGGGCGAGCTCCTCGCCCGCGATGACGTTGCCGGTCGGATTGCACGGATTGGAGAAGACGTATGCGTCCAGCCCGTGGCGCTGTGACGCTTCGCGCAGTTGATCCGCCCCGACGACGAAGCCGTGCTCCCGCCGGCCCTGGAGCGCGATGGGCTCGATCCGGTCGAGGTGCAGGTTGAACATGTCCTCGTAGGCCGTGTAGTCCGGGACCTGATAGCCCACGCGGACCGTTCCCAGCGCGGCCATGGCCCGGGTGAGCGCCAGCCGTCCGCCGGCCGCGACACCCACGTTGGCCGCCGTGTACTGCGAGTCGGAGTCCTTCCGGTACAGGCGGTTCGCGTACTCCGCGATGCGCTCGCGCAGCTCGGGTGTCCCCTCGAGCGGACCGTACGCGCAGTCGGCGGGGTCCAGCTCCACCGCGAGGATGCGCGGCGGCGCGCCCTCCATCGCGCCGACCTCGGGCTGCCCTTGACCGAGGTTGCACCAATCGGGATGGCCGTTGACGAAGCCGAGCTTCATGGCCTCGGCGACCACGAAGATCACCCCCATGTAAGGGACATCGCGGAGCGCGCCGAGGTTGGTTTCGGTAAGAGTGGATTCCGGGTTCACGGATTGTTCGTCGCAGATTGGAGTGCGACAGCGTACCCGGTGTGCGCTCGGGGAGCGCCTCCGGATTCGCTATCCTTCGCGGACTCCCAGCTCGAAACCGAGTGCGCCCCCCGCCGTGAGTATCTCACTATGACCGGACCCCTCGTCGAAGTCCGCGCCCTGCGACGCATGTTCGGGTCGCGGGAGGCGCTCGCGGAAGTCAGCTTCGACGTGCAGCCCGGCACGATCTTCGGCCTCGCCGGCGCCAACGGCTCGGGGAAGACGACGCTGCTCAAGATCCTCGCCGGGTTCATCGCTCCGAGTGGGGGGGCAGCGCGCGTCTTCGGGCTCGATCCCCGCCGCCGCCGGGCCGAGGTGATGCGCGACGCGCGGTTCGCGTTCGCGCCGCCGGCGCTGTACGAATCGCTCACGGCGCGCGAGCACATCGCGCTCCTCGCGAGCCTCGGGGCCGCTCCGGACAGGGGCGGCCGGTCGCGCGCCGTGGCGGTGGCGGCGGCGCTCGACGAGGTCGGGCTCGCAGATAGGGCGGACGACCGGGTCGGGACCTTCTCGTTCGGGATGCGGCAACGGCTCGTGCTGGCGCAAGCGCTCGTCCCGACGCCGCGCCTGCTCGTGCTCGATGAGCCCACGGACGGGCTCGATCCGCTAGCGGTGCTCGAGCTGCGGGGCGTTCTGAGACGGCTCAGGGACGAGCGCGGAGTGACGATCCTGCTCTCCTCGCACCTCCTCGTGGAGCTCGACGAGCTCGTCGACGAGCTGCTCGTGCTCGACGAGGGCCAGACGATCTACTGCGGACCGCCCGCGCGGCTGCTCGACGGGGAGGCCCGGCTCGTGCTCGTGATGGACGATGCGGCGCGCGCCGCCCAGCTCTTCACGCGGCGTGGACTCGCGGCACAGAGCGCCGGCGACGGCGCGCTGGTCCTGGGCGACGGCAGCCTCCCGTTGGCCGAGGCGGCCGAGATCCTCCGCGCCGGCGGGCTCGAGCTGCTCGAGTACCGCGTCGAGCGGCCCACGCTCGAACGCGCCTTGATCGCGCGGATGCAGCGCGCGCGGGACGCTCGGGCGAATGGCAAGCAGGAGCGCGCGTGAGCCGGCTCGAGCTGCTCAAGCTCCTTCGATCGCGACGCCCCATGCTCGCGGCGCTCTCCTCGGCGCTGTTCCTGACGCTCATGCTCGTGGGCTTCTACACGTACGCGCGGAACCACACCCGCGGTGCCTTCGACTTCGGCTACACCTTCGAGAACGAGTCGTACTTCAACGGGCTCACTTTCACCGTGTACTCGTTCTACTTCGGCTTCCTCCTCGTGCTGCCGATCTTCGTCGCGACGGAGGGCAGCGCCCAGATCGCCGGGGAGACGTCCGACCGCACCCTCGGGCTACTCCTCATCCGGCCCATCACGAAGAGCCGCCTGTTCTTCACGAAGGTCGCCGTCTCCGCCGGGTACGCGGTCTGCCTCGCCGGCGGCTTCCTCGTGCTCAGCCTCGGCGTCGGACTGTTCGCGGTGGGTTGGGGCGACCTGGACCTCTACCCGGGCGTCCTGCAGATGACCGACCGCCACCAGCATCTGTCCCAGTCCCAGGCGCTCCTGCGCTTCGCCTTGATCTGGCCGGCGGCGAGCCTCGGGCTCTGGACGACGCTCGCGTTCGCCTTCCTACTGTCGGCCTGGATGAAGAGCGCCGTGAACGCCGCCGCGGTCTCGATTTCGCTGTACCTCGTGATGCACGTCGTGAGCGGCGTGCACTTCTTCGAGGAACTGCGGCCGATCCTCTTCACGAGCTACCTCGCGTACTGGCGGGGTCTACTCCAGGAGGACGTGCCCTGGACCCAAGTCGGCCGGGACGCTGCGAAGCTCCTGGGCTTCGCGTTCGTCTTCCTCGCGCTCGCGCATCGGCGGTTTCGGCTCCGCGAGGAACTCTGACGTGGCCCGGGGGACCCTCATCGAGCTCGGACTGCTCGCGCTCGCGTCCATTCTGCTCGTGCTCGGTTTCGGACTCCCCGAGTCCGGGCCGGACACTTTCGAGTTCGGCCCGCGCCCGGCCGGTGGTCTGCGCGTCGTGACCTGGAACGTCGGGGGGGCGGGCAGTGGCGATGGCCGAGCGCTCGGCGAAGACCACGTTCCCGCCGTCGTGGAGACACTGCGGCTGCTCGACGCCGACCTCGTGTTGCTTCAGGAGCTCCGCGATCGGAAGCAGCTCGAGCGGATCGCGCGCGCGCTCGGCGAGAACGTGCGCTTCGAGGCGATTGACGACGGACCCGACTGCATCGGCGCGCTCGCTCCGCGTGCGCACTTGTTCCAGTTGACTACAGGGGAGTGGGAGGGGCGCCGGCCCTTGGCCCTGCTCGTGCACCCCGAAGTCGGTCCGGCGCTACACGTCGTGGTCCTGCACGCGCACCCCTGGTCGGCGCGGCGCCGCAACCATGAGATCGGGCAGGCGCTCGATCTGCTCGTTCCCGCGACTTTGACGCCCGCCCGCCTGCTCGTGGGGGACCTGAACATCGATGTCGGTCGGCACGGGCGCAACGATCTCTTCACGAACGACGAGCCGCGCGACGTCGCCGCCTACAACTACCTCGCGCGGCACCTGGTGGACGTGGGGGCGGGCAAGGGCCCGACGGCCGAGCCGGATCGGCGGCTCGACTACGTGTTCGCTTCGCCGGAGCTGGATCCGGTCCAGGCCGGTCCGTGGCTCGGGCGGCGGGTGGGAGACATGGATCACCACCCGCTGGTGGCGGACTTCGTCCACGCCGCGGGCGAGTGAGGGGCTGGGCCGGGGCTGGGCCATGCGTGCCGCGGGCCGCCACTCGGCCCCACGCGCCTGAACGGGATACCTTTGATGGTCCCCGCCATGTCGCACAGAAGCCCCAGAAGAGACCACGGACGGGTGCCCGAGCCCTCCCGGCGCGTCAAGCAGCTCCTCCACGAGGTGAACAGCCGCATCGCGCTCATGGAGGTCGTGCTCGGCAACCTGCACCGCAATGCGACCGCCGGGCGGGAGGCGGATCGGGAGCGGCTCAGGAGCAAGCTCTCCGCCTGCTACGTCGTGCGCAAAGCCCTCGAGCGGAGGCCCCTCGGCGAGGCCCGCTCCCTCAAGGAGCTGCTCCAACTGGCGGAGATCCGGCTCGAGCACCGGCGCTTCGAGCCGTTTGGAGCCGTGCAGCCCGACGAGTACGAGGGCGTGGACTTCGAGGACCTGGAGCAGCGCCTGTTCGGCACTTGAGGCGCGTCCGAAATCGGCCCCGCGCCGTCTCCCGCGCTTCGATCGGCCTCGCGCTGTGCGCACCGCCGCGCCCGCGCCGTCTTCCCGTCCCGCCATCCGCTACAATCGGCTCGACTCTATCGTTTCTTTTCAATGGGCGAAGATGCTGGAGACCTGCCGCTCCAGCGCGCCTTTCCGTCACCTAGCGCGAAGGATCCTTGCATGGAGAGCAGGGTGATCGCAGGCCGATACCGCCTCGCCGAGCAGTTCGCTGCCGGTGCCTTCGGGCGTGTCTTCCGCGCGAGCGATCGTCTGACCGACCGGACGGTGGCCGTCAAGCTGATGCCGCCGCTCACGTTCGATGCGCGCGAGCGCCTGCGCGCCGAGATTTCCGCGCTCCGGCTCCTGCGCGTCGCGGGCATCGCGCGGCTCCTCGACGAAGGGCTGGAGGACGGGGAGCCGTTCATCGTGATGGAGCTCGCGGAGGGCGAGCCGTTTCCTGGCCCTGTCGTGGGCGGCGTGTGGTCGGACATCCGTTACGCGACGGTGTCCCTGCTCGAGACCCTGGCGCGCGTACACGCGGCCGGCGTCATCCACCGCGACTTGAAGCCCGGCAACGTTCTCGTCGACGCCGCGGGCCGCACGACCGTGCTGGACTTCGGTCTGTCCGCCGGACGCGCGATCGGCGCGGGCCTGGAGGACTCGGCGGGGCTCACGGGTACGTTGCGCTACGCGGCGCCCGAACAGCTCCGCGGCGAACGGCCCGACGTGCGCTCCGATCTCTACTCGGTCGGCGTCATGGTGTACGAGGCGCTCTCCGGGGCCGTCCCGCACGACGGCCTGCCGTCGGATGAATTCGTCACGAGCCGCTTGCACGGGACCGTGCCGTCGCTGGGCGAGGTCGCCCCGGGCACACCGACCGTCGTGGTGCGCGTGATCGACGCGCTGCTCGCGAGGGATCAAGCGGACCGTCCGAGATCAGCGGCCGGAGTGCTCGCCCAGCTCTCCGGGGAGGTCGCCGCGCTCTCGACCGGTACGGAGCTTCCGCGCCTGGGCGGCGACGAGCTCATCGACCGGGTCTCGGGCGCCGCCCTCGACGGCTCGTGCGTCGAAGTGCACGGGCCCCCCGGGACCGGTCGCACCCGGCTCCTGTTCGAAGCGGCGCGGGCGTTGGAGGAGCAGGGACGGCGCGTCGTGTGGGCGACCCCCGCGGACTCGCCGTTCGGGAGCCTCGCGGCCCTCGCGGAGTGGTCGGATGACGATTGCGAGCCATCGGACCTCGAGGCCGCGATCGAGTCCACCGACCGGTGTCTCGCCCGGGCGCTCGCCGCCGGCGTGATCCTGTTCGTGGACGACCCGGAGCGACTGGATCGGTTCTCGCGGGACACCGTCGAGCGAGGTCGCGAGGGCGGGGTCGTCGTCTCCACCGGGGCTCTCGCGGGCGGCGTGCGGGTCGAGCTCGGCCCGCTGCCGGAGGCGGCGCTGCGCCCGCTGTTCGCCGGCCCTGAGCGCATCTTCCACCTCCGGACCGACGGCGCGCGCGAGCTCTGGGCCCGGACGCGCGGCGTGCCGAAGCGCATCGCCGGTGAGGTCGATGCCTGGGTGCGGGCCGGCATCGCGCAGTGGTCCGGACGCGAGCTCGTCGTCGATCACGGGACGCTCTCCCTGCTCGAGGCGGGAGCGCGGATCCTCCCGCACGGGGGCAGCCCGGGCGATGAGGAGCGCGAGCCCGCGAGCGAGGACCTGCGGCAGCTCGTCGCGTGCATCGAGCTCGCCGCGCCGAACGCGAGCACGAACCTGCTCGCGACCGTCACGGAGGATCCCCAGTGGCTGCTCGAGGCCCAGCTCGATGAGCTCGTCGCCGAGGGCGCCGCGCGGCGCTACCCGGACGGCAGCTACGAGGCGCTCGTCGGCTCGAGCGTGATCGAGTCGTGGGGTGCGGACAGGCGGGCGGAAGTGCACGCGCGGATCGCGCGCGCGCTCGATCCGGGCACGCCCGGAAGGCTCCGCCACCTCATCTCCGCCGGGACCGGGGCCGAGATCGCGGACGAAGCGATCCGGGTCGCGCGCGAATACTCGCGGGAGGGTCGCCTCGAGCAGGCGGTCGCGGCCCTGCGCGACGGCACGCACGAGGCGCGCGTCGGCGGCGACTGGCGCGGAGAGCTCGAGCTGCTCGAGGAGTGGACCAAGACCGCGTCGGGCATGGAGACCTCGCAGTCCATCGATCAGGTGCTCTACGAGCTCTCCCGGACCATGGCGCTGGGGGAGAGCGTTCGCCACCTGGAGGCGCTCCTCCGCGCCTGGCTCGCCACGAAGGAGATGGACGGCGAACGCGGGCGGGCGCTCGCTGACGCCGTCGAGCCGTTCGAGGACGTCGAGCTCGACAACTGCCGGCAGATCGCGCGGGTCATGGCCACGCGGGATTCTCCGCTCGAGGATCAGGAGGCGCTGATCGAGGAGCTCGAGGAGTGGGTCGCGCAGCGCGACAGCGACGAGCTGCGCGCGAACCTCGCGCTCTGGAAGGGGCGGCTCCGATACCGCCAAGCGCGCTACGAGGAGGCGACGCAGCTCTATGCCGAGGCCGCCAAGGGCAAGAAGCGCGTGGCCGGCCGCCTGTCGGCGATGTTGAACTGCGGCTCGGCGCTGCTCGAGACGATGCGCCCGCGCGAAGCGCTCGACGTGGCCAGCGAGGCGCTCGAGCTCGCTGTCGGGTGCCGGCACACCTTCTACATCGGGCGCTCCGAATGGCTGAAGCGCGCGGCGACCTACCGGAGCGGGCTGGAGAGCGAACCGGACCTCGAGCTCGTCGAGGCGATCGGCCGGGTCGGTGATCTCAATCAGGAGGGGCTCGTCTGCGTCAACGAGGCCGCCGTCGCGTGGCGGTCCGGGGACGTCGATCTCGCACGCGAGCTGGCGCTCCGATCCTCGCAGAGCTGGACGATCCTGGGCCACACCATCGCGCTGACGCTGACGCGCGCGTTAGCGATCGCCTGCGGCGCGACAGCGACTCCCGAGGAGCTCGAGGATCTCGCCGTGCAGATCGCGGCCTCTCGCGCGCCACGGATCGAGGCCCAGGCCGCCGCGCTCCTCGTGATGAGCGGCGTCGACGTGCGCGAGGACTGGGCGGCGCTGGTGAGCCGCATCGCCGAGGAGATGCCGCCGGAGCAACACGCGGTCCGCATGGACGTCCTCGCGTTCGACGAGATCCTACGAGCCGTGGGCGGCGTCCGAGCCTCGGGCGGTTGACGCGACACCCTCCCGACCGGGGAAACCCGACCCGGAAGGCCCGAGAGCCTCGCCCCCGTTCCCGCAATTCGGTCGGATCTGTTCTGTCCCTATCCGGGACTCCGCGACCCTGATAAATTGACTCCGAGGAGTCTGGGGTCCGGATGTCCGGCCCCAGGAATCGACCGTCCACCCATTCGATCCAGGAGAGAACAGTGTCCGAGATTCTCACGAACGGAATCACCGAACTCTATCAAGGCCGCAAGCGCGTCGGTCTCGTCTTCCGCAACGCAGGCGGTGCGGAACATTGGGCCATCTCACCCAGCTACGAGAACCCCGGCGCGGCCAGCACTCACATCGTGTCGTTCAAGCGTCCGACGGATCCGAAGATCACGGCCACCACCGCCACGGAATTCCAACGCATCCTCACGGACCAGGACATCTGGGACAGCACCTGGACGTATCTCAAGCAGCACACGCAGCAGGTGACGTACGACGCGAGCTCGACGAATCCGCCGCCTTTCCCCGACTCCCCCACACCCGGTGGGGACCAGCCGGTCACGGCGCCGCAGGGTATCGACATCGGCACGGGCTCGCTGTTCGAAGGCAATCAGGAGGTCGGAGCGCTGTATCGGGACGGAACGGCGACCTCGGTCCAGTGGGAGGAGACCTGGGTGCTCTTTCCCCACTATCCGTCGGACCCGGCCGACAAGGTCGATATCAAAGGGGCGCTCCCCGGCCAGAACTATTCGAACCGTGCCGATTTCCTCGCGCACGTCCGTTCCGAATGGCGCCTCGGGACCCGCGTCTTCACGGTCGCCGCCATGCACTACAAGGGCAACATGCCCACGCCCTGACCTAAGGGCCCGCGCAACAATAACTCCCGATTCTGGACGGCCCTCGCCGCCCCCGGCTGCGTTGCTCCTTCTCGGCGTATCGCAGCGGATACGCGGTCGGCGTCGCGCCTTGCCGGGAACGACGAGTGCTCGCCCAGAATG
>SMVQ01000030.1 GCA_004357655.1 Planctomycetota bacterium | reverse complement strand
TTGGAGGGCATCGGCGTCACCCCCGACATCGAGGTCGCCGGGCCGCTCCCGTTCGCCGGTGGTCGGGACCCGATCTTCCGCGCGGGGATCATCGCCCTGGACGAGTGGTGTCGAGCGCTCCCCGCGCTCCGACGCCGGCGCGCATCGGCGCGCTGAGCCTCTCCCCCCCCTCTCCCATTCCGTTCCGTTCCCATCCTGCCCTCCCTGTCTTCCTGCTATGTCTGGTTCTGGCAGAAGAAGACATAGCAGGAAGACAGGGAGGGCAGGAAGGGAACGGAACGGAATGGGAGAGGGGGGCTGTTCATGCTGGTCCGCCAGGCCGTTTGCGCGGGTCCGCCGCCGCGCGTACGGTCTCGGGCCATGATCACCGTGAGCAACATGTGCGTCGCGCTCCTTGCGGGAGTGCTTGGCTGCCCAATGCAGGATCGGCCGTCGGACGCAGGCGTCGGGTCCGGTGCGACGGGCGCGAGCCCCATTCCTGTGATCCTCGCCGAGGTCTCGCCTGAGCGCATCCGCGCGCGGATCGAGCGGCTCGTGTCGTTCCACACGCGGCACACGGCCTCCGAGACGCGGTCGGAGACGCGCGGGATCGGCGCTGCCCGGCGCTGGATCGAGGCGGACCTGCGCGAGTCCGCGCGGCTCTCCGGCGGGCGGCTCCAAGTCAGCACGCAGGCGTTCGACGCGGAGATCCGGATGGGGCGCGGACGTGAGCCGCTCGAGGTCGAGATCGTGAACGTGATCGGTTTCCTGCCGGGGACGATCGCGGACCCGAAGGGCCGGACCTACGTCGTCTGCGGACATTACGATTCGCGCGCGGGCAGCTCGCGCGACGTCGAATCCGCCGCGCCAGGGGCCGACGACGACGCGAGTGGGACGGCGGTCGTGCTCGAGCTCGCGCGCGCGATGAGCCGGCACGAGTTCGAGGCCAATCTCGTCTTCCTGTGCGTCGCTGGCGAGGAACAGGGACTGTTGGGGAGCAAGCACTACGCCGAATGGGCGGAGAGCGAGGGTGTGCTCATCGATGGGATGATCACGAACGACATCGTCGGCGGCGTCGTCGGTGGCAACGGCGTGCGCGACGAGCGGACGATCCGCTGCTACTCGGAGGCGGAAGGCCTGCACTCGCCCTCGCGGGAGCTCGCGCGGACGATGAAGGCGGCCGCGGGGCGCTGGGTGCCCGCCGCGAACATCCAGCTCGTCTTCCGGCTCGACCGATTCCAGCGCGGCGGCGACCACATCCCTTTCCACAGGATGGGCGTCCCCGCGGTGCGGCTCACCGAGGCGAACGAGCACTACGGGCGCCAGCACCAGGACGTCCGGATCGAGGACGGCGTGCAGTACGGCGACCTGGTCGAATTCGTCTCGATGGAGTACGTCGCGCTCGTCGCGCGCGTCAATGGAGCGACGCTCGGAGAGCTCGCGCTCGCACCCGCCCCGCCGTCGAACATCCGCATGCGGGCCGCGGTCCGCTACGACACCGAGCTCTCGTGGACGCCTTCGCCGTCCAGTTCCGTCGCCGGCTACGAGGTCGTGTGGCGCGACACAGCGGCGCCCATGTGGGAGCACGTCTCCGCGGTCACCCAGGAGACCACCTTGACGATCGACGGGGTGACCGCGGACACCCACTTCTTTGGCGTGCGCGCCGTCGATAGTGCGGGACATCGCAGCCGCGCCGTTCGGTAATACGGTACCGCGACAGCGCTTTCACGACTCGGCCTGGCCTCACGCCTCGCCGCTGGAGCGAAAGCGTCCGGAGCTCCTCCCAGTTCCGCTCAGGGGCTGCGACGCCTCGTTCTTCGCATCACGTTCGACAAGCGTGGCTCGCATGCGCTCGATCTCGACCGAAGGAGAGAGCGTTGGCGAGGGCATGCACTCGAGATGCCTATGCCTTCATGGCAGTCGAGGCCCTGAAGACGAGCTATCGGATGAATCCGCTCGCTACGCGTCTACCCAGCCGGATGTCGCCCTGATCCGGTGAACGGCGATCTTCTTGCCGTTCGACTCGGGCTAGAAACACTCGAGGTACTTGACCCCCGCGCCCGTGTTGAACAGGACCACACGCTCGTCGCTCTGGACGCGGCCGTCCGCGAGGAGCGTGCGCAGCGCGGCGACGAGCGCTCCGCCCTCCGGTGCCGCGAACATCCCCTCCGTCCGCGCCAGCTCGCGCGTCGCCTCGAGCAGGCGTTCGTCCGAGACGCTCACTGCCGTACCACCGCTCTCACGGAGCACGCGCAGCATCCAACGGTCACCGATGGGTGTGGGGACGCACAGGCCCGCCGCCAAGGTGTGCGGCTCCGCGGGCGGCTCCGTGGCGTCGAGACCGCGCGCGAACGCCTCGACGACTGGCGCGCAACCCTCCGCCTGGACGACGACCATCCGCGGAAACTTCGCGTCCTCGGCGAGCCAGCCGAGCGCCCGCATCTCGTGGAACGCCTTCCACATGCCGACGAGGCCCGTCCCACCGCCCGTCGGGTACATGACGACGTCCGGCAGCTCCCACCCGCCCTGAAGGGCGAGCTCGTAGCCCATCGTCTTCTTGCCTTCGACGCGATACGGCTCCTTCAACGTCGAGATGTCGAACCACCCTTCGGCCGCTGCGCGCTCCTTGATCCACGCGCCGCAGTCGGCGATCGTCCCGGGCAGGAGCTCGACGTGCGCCCCGCAGACCTCGGCCTCGATGCGGCAGGCCGCCGGGACGTCCTCGGGCATCGCGATGTGGACGGGCAGCCCGGCGCGGGCGCCGTAGGCCGCGAGCGCGCCGCCCGCGTTCCCCGCCGACGGCGCCGCGAGGGCCCGGGCCCCGAACGCCTTGGCCATGCTGACCGCGACGCTCATTCCGCGTGCCTTGAACGAGCCCGTCGGGTTCTGTGACTCGTCCTTGACCCACAGATCGGCCAGGCCCAGTGTGGCGGCGAGGCGCGGGACGGGGAGCAGGGGCGTGCCGCCTTCGCCCAGGCTGACGGCCTGGTCCGGCCGCTCGAGGGGGAGGACTTCCGCCAGACTCCAGAGCCCGGCGGGGCGACGCTCGTACTCGTCGCGGCCGAGCGCTTCGCCGGCGGCGTCGAGGTCGTAGTGCACGGCGAGCGGCATGCCGCAGGCCTCGCAGACCGTCGCGCTCTCGCCGAAGTCACGAGTCGAACCGCATTCCGTACATTCGAGTCGGGTCGCGAACATGGTGGCGTGGGGGGGGATGTTACCGGCGGCCCGTGGGCCCCGTCTTTGCGGAAATCGTGCGAATCCTACCCGACCGCCGTCCTAGAATGCCGTCACTTCGCCGTCGGAAGATGAGGGGCGATAGGGAGGATGACGGCGACGATGTTTTTTAGACGCAAGAAGAAACAGGCTGCGGGCACCGAGGAGAAGGGCGCGGAGCAGCGCCAGACGTACCGTCGCAGCCCAGGCAAGAACCACGCCCTCGGCGTCGTGATGTACTCCGCGGGGGCCGACCCCTTCCCGGGCGAGCTGGTCGACGTGAGCGCGGGCGGAGCCGGCATCCGCTTCGGCGGCGATCGCGATCCGAGGCTGCTCGAGGGCGACACGGCCGTGCTCGCCTTCAGCTCGCTCGTCCATGCGGGCGAGGTTCGGGTGGATGTCAAGGTCGTCCGCGTGCAGGGGGATGACGAAGATCAGTTTCACTATGGCTTCGAGTTCGCGAGCTCCGAGCAGCTCTTCGAGCAACTCGACTCCTTCTACTTCAACTACTTCAATCGGCGTCGCAGTCTCCGCGTCCGGCCCGCCCTCGATCGCAAGCTGCCGTTGCAGGTCTACTGGGAGGGCGGCAACACCGACGTGCAGGCGAACGACCTGTCGATCGCCGGGCTCGGCTTCGTGCTGAGCCCGCTCAAGGCGGAGCGGGTCCCGGACGTCGAGTACCTCGTTCTGGAGTTCAAGGTCCCGAGGACCACGACGGTCATCGAGAGCCTGGCTCGGGTCCGGCACCGCACGAAGCTCTCGAGCGGTCTCCTGCTCGGGGTCGAGCTCGTCCCGGAGGACCGCGAGCTGTTCGAGCGTACGCTCCCCGACTTCGAGCAGTATTGCAAGCGCCGCGAGCAGGCCATGGCCCGCTGGGGCTCTCCGATGGGTTGACCGGCGCGTCCGTAGCATCGAGTGGTGTGAGTCAAGAGTTCAGTGCATTTGTCGAGCGGCCTGACCGCCCCTGACTGCGTTGCACTTACTCCGAGTATCCAGCGCATACGCATCCATGCGCCTTGCCTGGAACGACGAGGGCTCGCCTGAACCTGGCACTCGTTCTCGGACGGGCCCCAAGGCCGCGGCGAAGCCGGGATGAAGCCGCTGCGCGAGCGGGCTGCGGCCGTGCGTCGTATTCCGGATGCTCCTGCGCACTTCGGCCCACCGAAGGCTTGGAGTTGGAAGCGTACATTGACGCAGCGAGTGAGTACCCCTGCCGCAGAGAGGAGCACTGCCATGACTGAAGGCCCCCCGAATCGCGTCCTCGTGGGCGTGGACAATGACCGGAAATCCGACCAGGCGATCCGCGCTGCGCTGGACATGAACCGGAAGTTCGGGTCGCGGCTACAGCTCGTGCACGCGGTCGACATCCCCCGTCCGGAGGATGTGGCGTCCCTGGAAGTGGCGGGGATGAGCGCCGAGATCGAGGCCGCGACATTCGAGCGCCTCGCGGCCCAGATCCAGGAGCTGTTCGACGCCGAGTCCTATACGGAGGATCGCGCCGCGGACGTGCTCGAGGTGACGATCGGCCATCCGAGCCGAGTCCTCATCGACCGTGCGGCCGACACGGCGGTCGACCTCATCGTCATGGGGAAGCACGAAAAACACGGCTTCTTCGACTTCGGCAGCACCGTGCGACCCGTGCTCGCGAAGGCCACCTGCCACCTCTGGGTGCAGCCGGCTGAGTGCCGGCCGATCCACAAGATCCTCGTCCCGATCGACCTGTCCGAGGACAGCCGGGCGGCGCTGCGCATCGCCCTGAAGTGGGCCGAGAAGACGTCCGCGTCCGTCACCGCACTGCACTGCTTCATGCCGCCCGAGCTCGCCTACGCGCCCACGGCCGATGGGAATCTGGGGCCGGCGTACGTCGTGAACGACGTGCGTGACCTCGCCCAACGGGAATTCGAGGAGGCGATGGACGCATTCGATTGGGGAGGGGTGGAGCACGAGCGTCGGTTCATCGAGGGCTTGCCGGTGGGCACGATCCTCGAGCTGCAGGACGCTTTCGATCTCATCGCCATGGGCAGCCACGGGCGCACCGGCCTCTCGGCCGCCGTGCTCGGGAACGTCGCCTACAGCACGATGAAGGAGGCTAGGATTCCAGTCCTGGCCATCCGCCAGCCGAACCGCCGCTGGCTCCTCTGAGCGCGCCGGCCGCCACGCGCCCGAACCCGTGCCCTTCGGGCGACTCCGGGACAGGGTCCTCCACGGAATCCTCGCGGCACGGACCCGCTCTCACGGCCGCCGGGTCGTCGGCGTCTTCACGGTCTCGATCGCGCCGCTTCACTGCTCGGCATCGGGCTGTCCGCCCTCGGCCCGCACCTCCCGGGGCCGCGGCTCGGCCGGGCGTTTGTCGCGCGTGCGGCGAGCTGGGCGCGCGTCACGGTCGGCGGCGTGACGCGCCTGCCGGGTGACGCGGGCGCGCTCGGTCCGGCGAGCGCGCCGGTCACCGCGGCGCTCGGTCTATTCCTGTTCGGACTCGGCACGACGCCGGCGCTCCCCGCGGTCGCGTTCAGCGGGCGACTCTGCGCGAAGCGCAAGAGCACGCTCGCGCGCGGCTCGCCGGTCCCTTGCTCCTCGCCGCCGGGGTGTCGACCGTGCTGCGCGGCGGACTGCCGGCGCCCCTCGCAGCCGGCGAACGTCTCCGCCCCGAGTGCTGCGTGGAATCGGCCGACGCGGGACATTCGCACTGAAGCGGTGTCGGGCATGTATGCTCCTCGCTGCGCGCAGGGAGCTACGGATGAACGAGTGTCCCGTCCGCGAGACCCGGATGGATCGCCCCCCATGAGAACGCCCCCGTGAGAGTGGACCTCGCCGGGCTCGCAGTGGAAGCGGTGTCCATCGGCGGCATCGAGACGTGCATCGAGGTGCCCGAGCTCGGCCTCGCATTCGACATCGGCCGCTGCCCCCCGAGCGCGCTCTCGCGCTCCACCATCCTCTTCACGCATGCGCACATGGACCACATGGGCGGCGTCGCGATGCACGCCGCGACCCGCGCCCTGCGCGGGATGGGACCGCCGACCTACGTCGTGCCGCACGAGTACGCGGACGCATTCGACGAGCTGTTCGCCGTATGGCGGAAGCTCGACCGGTCCGAGCTCCCATACCGGCTCGTCGCGCTCGGCCCCGGCGAGCACCACCTCCTGCCGAACGGTTCGCTCGTCCGCCCGTTCCGCTCGCCGCATCGCGTGCCGTGCCAGGGCTACACCGTGTTCAGTGTCAGGCACAAGCTGAAGCCGGAGCTCACCGGGCTGTCCGAGGCCGAGATCGCGCGGCTGCGCGTCGAGGACGGTGTGGAGGTCACGAATCGCATCGAGGTGCCCGAGCTCGCCTTTACCGGCGACACCCTCATCGACGTCGTCGAGCGCGAAGAAATCGTCCGCAAGGCGCGCCGTCTCGTGCTCGAGGTCACGTTCGTCGACGACCGCGTCTCCGTCACGCAAGCGCGCTCGAAAGGCCACATCCACCTCTACGAGGTCGCCGAGCGCGCGGACCTCTTCGAGAACGAGGCGATCCTGATGACGCACTTCTCGGCCCGCTACAAGGCCGCCGAGATCGTGCAGGCGATCGCTGACGTCCTGCCGAAGGATCTCGCGCGGCGAGTGACGCCGCTGCTGGATCGGGACTGACCGCCCGCTCAGATTCGCCGCATGTGCCGGCGCCGTTTCACGAGGTGCGGCAGGAGCCAGAGGTAGACTCCCGTGCCCCACAGGCCGATCAGGATGAGCCCGGCCGGCAGGAACACCCAGAGCTTCACCTTGTCGTGGAAGAACGAGCCGTCGTGGAGACTCTCGATGAGGTCCGAGCGTCGGTAGGCGACCTGGAGCACCGCCGCCGTGTCCGTGTCGATCTGCACCTCCCAGCGGCTCTTCGCGCGCACTTTGACGATCCCGCGCCCGGGCCGGACATCGAGGCGCTCGATGTCCTCCCAGCCCGCGACGCCGGCCTCGGGGACGCCCGTGGTTACCTCGAGGATGCGCTCGAACGAGATCGAAGGCGGAGTCCCCGCGCCGCTCATCGTCGTCGGTTGGATCCACGCGACCTCCTTCTTGAGTTGCAGGAAGGCCCCGCTCACGAGGATCACGAGGAGCGGCAGGGCGGCGACGAGCGCGCCGATGCGGTGGAGCTTGCGGTTGGTCTTGGCGGCGCTCATGGGGTGGAGATTGTAGCGCCGAACGATCAGTCCTCCGCTGGCGCAGTCTCCGCATCGAACGTCGCGAACAAGGCCACGACGGGCGACGACGTACGCGGCTCGTCCAGGTCCTCCGCGAGTTCCAGCGTGGTCGCGCGGGCGCGAGCACGAAGCCGCCGCCGCTCGGCCTTCTCGCGGATGAGCGCGATCATGTGTTCGTGATGGGACCTGAACGCCTCCCTGATCTTGACTGTCGAAGTCGCGAGCCGGTCCTCGAGCGCGTCGCGGAGCTCAGCGTTTGCACGTTGAAGTTGTCTGTGCGCCCGCGCAAGGTCGCGTCGATCTTCCTGCAGCTCCTCGATCGTACGCAGGCGCCAGGACACCGCCTCGAGATCGGCCTCGGCGCTCGCGGCGCGTCGCTCCTCCCGCGTGAGGGCGATCGTGAGATCGACGGCTTCGGCGCGGCGGAACATGGCGGCGCGGGGCTTGGCGGGACCCGCGGCGAGGACGTCCTCGAGGGCGGCGGAGACTTGCGAGTACGCCTCGGAGACCTGCCGCAGTCGGTCCTGAAGGAGCCGGACGTCCTGCCCGTAGCAGCTGACGCCGTCGAGGGCCTTTTCCGTGAGACGGTCGTTCAGGTCGTCGATCTTCTCGTGGTAGAGGGCGATCGATTCGGAGTACTCGTCGCTGATGCGGAGGGCGTGGTCGCGGAGCACTTCCGATTCGCCGACGAGCTCCGAGGGCACGCTGTGGCAGGCGGCTTGGAGAGTGAGGGTGAGGGCCGCGATCAGGGAGGGTATCGGCGCGATGTGCTGCATGAGTGTCATCTCCTGAGACAGCCGATGGTGCGGGGAAGTCATGATGGGCCCGCATCACGGGCCGATGGGGATGCGGAGCGCGTTCGTCAGCTTGTCCGCCCCGTTGCAGGGACCGAGCGGGTCCCGGTAGGAGGCCTGAAAGCTCCAGGTGCGACCGGCCACGATCGCGCCGAGCAGGGCCTGCGATCTGCGCGTGGCGGCGACGATCCTGGGCCGCTCGATCCAGGCGCCGGTCCCGCGCGCGGAGCTCACGGGGAATCGGAACGGACCGCGCGCGCCTGAGGCAACGCATGCGCGCCCGCGCCGGAAGGGCAACGCACGTTCGATCGCAGCCATACGGATTCTACCCCAGCGCTCACGGCCGAAGCCGTCGACGAAGAGCACGAGCTCGCCCGTGGACGCGCTGCCGTCGGAGCATGCCGTGAGTCGCGCGCCCGAGCCCGTCTCGTTGGCGCATCCACCGTAGTTCGAGGTGTTGCCGCACGGCGCGTTCACAGCGCAGGAGCAGTAGGGTGTCACGGTGGCGGCCAGCGGCAATGAGTAGCTCAGGACCGCTCCGGGCACGTGGGCCTGGAGCGGGCCGTCCGCGGGCGCACCGACGAACGCCGCGTCGTCCGCGAGCGCATTGGCGGAGCCGGAGAGCTCCTCGTGCATGGTAGGGCTCCCGATGAGCTGCGCGGCCCAGGCCCAACCGTCCCCGGTCCGCGCGTAGAGGTGCACTTCGCCCGAAGCACGCGCGTCGGCTGACTGCGACCCGACGATGGCGCGGTCGCCGTCCAGCGCGAGGCCCACGCCGAAACCGAGCTCGGGCCGGAGTGAGGGCGGAGCGAGCCTCGTCTCCACCCATTTCACTCCGCGGCGCTCGAGTACGTAGGCCGCGCCGACGCCCGGACCGTCCGTCTCGTTGCCCGTTGCACCGACCAGGATCGTGTCGCCATCGAGCCGGATCGCGCTCCCGAAGTCGTCGCCCGGTTTGCTGTCGCTCCCCACGATGTGGTGCGTCTCGCGCCACCCCAGAGTCGTGCGTTCGAAGATCCACACGGCGCCGACGCGACTGCTCGCGCCCCCCGGAGCGTGACCCACCACGAGCGTGTCACCGTCGAGCGCGAGGGGGCCGCCGAACGTCGCGCCGGGGTCTTCGAAGCGTTCATGGAGCTCGTCGTCGAGGGACCAGTGACCGGACTGGAGCTCGTAGACGAACACTGGCGGGAGCCCGGGGTCGTCCAGCTCCGGCGCGGAGATGACGAGCGTGTGCCCATCGATGGCGACGCCGCTCCCGAAGCGCGGCGCGGTCTGGCGGGGCACGTGGATGTCCAGGGTCTTCGCCTGGCTCCAGGTCCCGGCCGCGTGCTCGAAGAGGTAGACCCTACCCCTCGCCGGACCGCGCCTCGGGTAGTCCGGATAGCCGAGCACGAGCCAGTCGCCGTCCTCGTCGAACGTGGGGTTCGGCGTCCCGAACAGTGGGTCCGATGGAGCGATCTTGGCGGTTTGTCTCCAACCGGAAGCGGCGCGTTCGAAGACGTACACGGGCGAGAAGCCGTGCTCCGAGACGAGCGGTGCGCTCACGACCAGGCGGGTTTTCGACGCGTGGATGCTCGTTCCGAACCCGTCGCCGGACTGGTTGCCGCGCGCGAACAGCCGGTCCGTTTCGCACTGGGCCGAGAGCGGAGCGGCGAGGAGCAGGGCGCCCGGGAGGAGAGCGAGCAGGGTCCGCACCTGGGCGTTCTACTTGCGCGCTTCCTCGGATGCGAGGGGGAAGCAGGCCCGCTTGGGTGCCTGCCGCGGGGGCCGGTGCCCTGGGCGATGGTATTCCGCGCTTTTGGCCGCCCCGCGGGAGAGGCCGTGCTAGATTTGTCTGGGGTGCTCGACGCACGTCAGGACGGCTGCCGGGAGGAAACGCCGTCCACGACCCCCTGAGGGCCAGGCGGGTGTCGTAGCCAAGTCGCGCTCGTTCGTGACGGCGTCACTTTGGGTCTCGGAAGCCTCCAGGAGGCAACGATGATGAAGGCAGCAATTCGATTGACTATGCTCGGGCTCATGATGGGAGCCACGGCCGTTCAAGCATGGGCCTTGCCGCAAGGCACCGAGAGGACGCGGGAGGCGCGCCCGCAGCAGCGCGCCGAGCGCTCTCGACCGGCTCCCGACCGACCGCAAGCGGATCGTGGGCAGCGGGGCGATGGAAGCGCCAGATCCCGCACGGGCAATGTCGGGAGGAAGCAGCACGTGCCCGACATGCGCGTCTACGCCCAGAGGCTACGGCAGGAAGTCGCCGTGCACCGCACGCGCCTGGCGCGCCTCGACCGGCTCGACGGCATCTACTCCGGCAAGGGCATGCGCGCCAAGGTCTCCGAGGTGCGGGAGCTCAGGATCCGCGAGGTGCGCCGGTTTCAGCGCTTGCTGATGCGCTTCCGGGATGCCCTGGGCCCGGCCAACTTCGAGCGGGCCGCGGCATCGCTCGGGATCCGAGGCCGCGAGGCCCCTCCGAAGGTCACCCGACAGAACCCGGCGCAGCGCGCATCACGGCGCTCGGCGCCCCATGCCCGAGACGAGAGCAATACGAACACCCGACGGGGTGGGAAAGAAAACTGATGTTCGCCAAACTTCCGACCCTGGCCGTCGCCACGCTCGCCCTCCTGTTGGCCGCCTGCCCCGGCGAGAGCGACACCCCCACCCCCGAAGAGGGGGGCGGGGCGCCGAGCCCCGAAGCCGAGGAGATCGACAAGGCTGCGCAGGAAGTCGCCGAGGAGATCGACGAGGAGAACGCGGACGAGGAGCTGGATAAGCTCAAGCAGGAGTTGGACGAGGACGGGTAGCCGGAACGCCCCCGCGCCCGCGTCCTCAGCAGCCCGTGGTGCAAGTCCCGACACGCACGGAGCACCCGCAGGAACCGAGTTGAACCGCTCGGGGCACTCCCTCATGAATAGCCTGGGCTAGCCGATGGTCGCCGACGAGCGCACAGGGTCGCCACGGAAGCGCCGTCGCCTCCTGAAGATCTCGCTCGCAGTCGTCCTGCTCGTCGCCGCCACCGCCGTAGCGCTGCCGATCTTCGGCGCCCCGTTCGCCCGGAACGTCCTGATCGGGCGCCTCGAGCGCGCGCTCCATGCCCGTGCGACCCTCGACGACTTCGCCTTCGGTCTGTCCGGCTGGGCGCGCATCTCCGGGCTCCGGCTCGAGGATCTCGATCAGCGGCCGGTGCTCAGCCTGGAACGCGCCGAGGTCTCGCTCCATCTGCTTCCGGCGCTGAAGGGCCGCTTCGAATTCGAGCTCGTCCTCGATGGTCTCGTCGTGCACGTCCGGCGCGATGGGGAGGGACGCTGGAACTTCGCGACCCTCCCACGGGCAGGTGAAGCGCACACCCGGGGTCGAGCGGACGCGGGCGACGAGGCGCTCGAGCCGCCTCCGGACGTGTCCGGCAACCTGATCGTGAGGAACGGGCGCATCGTCATCCACGGCCGGGAGGCGGAGACCGAGCTGCGCGACTTCGCGCTCGAGGTTGCCCTCGCTGGACCGGGGGAACCGGCGTCGTTGCACCTCTCGGCGATCGTCCACGGACCGACGGGACCCGGCGGGCGCATCACCCTCGACGGCTGGGGCGCGCTGTCGCCCGACGCATCCGGTGCGCCGTCGGGGGCGGTCAGCCTGACCCTCGACCAGCTCCTGCTCGAAGCCCTCGAGCCGGCGCTCGCCGTCGCGCTCGAGCTCGAGGAGGGTCTGCCGCGCGACACGATCAGCGTGGAGGCGGAGCTGCAACTCGCGGGTGGCGAGCTCGCGATCGACCGGCTCGAGGTGACGTCGACGATGGTGCGCGGGAGCGTGCGCGGTACGGTCGCGGGACTCTTCCCAGCCGATCACGTCGCGCCCGATCAGTTCGCGCCCGATCACGTCGAGCCCGATCACGTCGAGCCCGATCAGTTCGAGCTCGATCACGTCGAGCTCAGGGGCCCTCGCTTCGAAGGCCTCACCGGCGAATTCGTGTACGTGCCGGACCGGATCGCGCCACTCCTCGAGCGCTGGCTGCCCGGCGAGCTGTCGGGCTCCGAGGAGGAGACGATCACCTTCGAGTTGAACGGCGCCGTCGGTGACCTGGACCCCGCGAGTGTGCTCGCCGCGACGAGGGGCTGGGCGACCGTGGGGTTCGGGCGCTTCCGGACAGAGGGCTTCGACATGAGCGGCGAGATCCGGCTCGAGTTGGACGGCGGGGTCGCATTCCTGCTCGGCACGATCGGCGCCAACGGCGGCAGCATGCGCTTGAAGGCCGCCGTCGACCTGCGCGGCACGGAGGACTCCGCCTCCTGGCTCGAAGTGAACCTGGACGGCGTGCGCGCGAACGCCGAGCTCGCTCCGTTGCTCGGTCGCATCCACCCCCTGTTCGCGGCGGCGAACGTGCTGCAGGCGAGCGATCTGGGCGGCCTGATCTCCTGCAGCCTCCGGCTAGCCTACGATGCGCCGCTCGAGCTCGATGCCCTCCCGGCGAGTTGGGCCGAGGTGCGGAAGGAGCACATCTCGGGCGCGGGGACGTTCGCCCTCTCCGACGTCGTGCTCGTGGGCTCGCCGCTGCTCGAGCGCATCGCGGCCGAATTGGGCGCGCGTCCCGGGGAACCGATGGCGCTCGACCCCATCCGGTTCGAGATCCAGAACGGGCGCCTGACCTACGGCGAGCCGTGGCGGTGGACGATCGGGAGCGCGCGGACCACCTTCTCGGGTTCCGTCGGGCTCGACGAGACGCTGGCGCTCCGATGGACCCTGCCGATCACCGAGGACCTGGTCCGGCGCCACGGCTTCCTGAAGCCGCTCCTCGGCCGCAGCCTCGAGGTACCGCTCGAGGGCACGACCCGCAAGCCGAAGCTGCTGTTCGAGGGCGCGCTCTCGGACCTGGCGCAGAGCGCGCTGAGGGCCGAGCTCGCGGACCGCGTCGGCGCGGAGCTCGGGCTCGGCGAGCTCGAGGACATCACGGAGCTCGACGACCTCGTCGACAAGGTGGGCGACCTGCTCGGCGGCAAGGCCCAGGACGGGGGCAAGGAGGACGCGGCGACGCTCTACAAGCGCGCGGGCGACCTCTGGGACAAAGGTGAGAAGCAGGCGGCCGGCGCCCTCTACGAGCGCATCCGCACCGAGTTCAAGCGCTCGGCCGTCTACCTGCTCCACCGCAAGAAGATCAAGAAGCGCGCGAAGGAAGCGCCCTGACGCGCGGTCAGAACGACATGCCGATCGCGAAGTGCGCGACGACATCGTCCTCGCCGTCCCTCGCGTCAGGATTGGCCGCGACGTCGAGACGCAAGGGTCCGATCGGCAGCATGTAGCGCACGCCGATTCCGATGGCGGAGCGGAAGCCGTGGAGGTCGAAGTAGTCGGTGTAGTCTTGGAGGACGTTGCCTGTGTCGTAGAACAAGGCGCCCGAAAAGTTCCCGATGACCTGTCTGCGCAGCTCCACCGAGAGCACGGTGAACGTCTCGCCTCCGAGCGGGTCGCCGTCATTGTCCTCGGGCCCGAGCTCGCTCTCCTTGAACGACCGGACCGTGTTCTCGCCGCCGTTGAAGAAGCGCTCCTGGAGGGGGATCACGTCCGTGTCGCCCCGCGGCATGATGATCCCCGTCCGAAGGGACAGTGCGAGCACCGACTTCTCACCGAGCGCGTGGAAGCTCGCCTCGGTGAAGCGTATGCGCTGGAAGTCGATCTCCGAACCGATTGCGGTGTCGGCCCACTCGAGGGTGAGGCGCGTGCGGTTCCCCGACCTCGGAAAGAAGATGTCGCCACCGACCGTGTCCCGCGTCGTGACGAGTGAGATCGACGAGACGTCCACCTCATCGAGCTCGTCCTGCGCGTCGGGATCGTCCGCGTCGACGTCCGTGAGCTTTTCATGGCTGAAAGCGTAGATCAGTGAGTTACGCCACTTCTTCGTCCACTGGCGGGATACCGAGAGGACCGTCCCGATCGATTCCGAGGTGAAGGAGGGTTCCTCGCGATCGCTGTAGATCAGGCTGGCGTTGCCCGTGAACTCGGACCCGAACAGGAATGGGTCCGTGATGCCCGTGATGGCGCCGAGCGCCTTCGGGCTGACCGACGTCTTGAAGTGCGTCCGCTTGGCGGAGCCGAGGAAGTTCTTGTACACCGCGCCGAGACTCAGGCGCGGCCCCTCGTAGGACCCGTATCCGGGCTCGACGGACAGTTCGAGCGCCGGCGCTTCCACGACGATGATCCGTACCGTGCGCTCCGTGCCCTCGCTCTCGACGAGCTCCATTTGCACTGACTCGAAGAGGCCCGTCCGATAGAGTCGTTGGAAGCTCTCGCGCGCATCCGCGCGGTCGTATTCCTCGCCCACGCGAATCTTCACGCGGGAGGCCAGGAAGCTCTCCTTCGTCCTTTCCTGGCCCTCGAAGATGATGCCCTTGATCGTGACGTGCTCGCCCGGGACGACCGTGAACCAGAGGTCCACCGCGCCCGTCGTCATGTCGCGCTCGTCCCGAAACGTGGCCGCGGCGTCGGGGAATCCCTGGCGGGCGTAGTGCTCGATGATGGCTGCTCGCAGGGAATAGGGCACCCGCGGCGTGAACGGCTTGCCTATGAGCTTCTGCGCCAACTTCTCGACCTTCGGCCGCGAAGGGCCCAGGTCGCCTTCGAGCTGGACGGTCGCCACGCGAAACCTCGGACCCGGTTCGATGGTGACCTTCACCGTGGCCTTCACGCGCGCCTCGTCGAAGGTGATCTCCGGCTCGGAGACGCGC
>SMVQ01000029.1 GCA_004357655.1 Planctomycetota bacterium | reverse complement strand
CGCCCCGGGCACCACCTGGAACTTCCAGTGCTGGTACCGCGATCCCGGCGGACCGGGAGGCACGAACTTCAACCTGTCGGACGCCGTCAGCGTCCTGTTCTGCCCCTGATCCCTGCGATCGGACGCATCACGAGACGGGCGGCCCGCGACGGGGCCGCCCGTCTTCTGTTCGAGTCCGCGGCGGTGATACGCTGACGCGCGAGATTCCCCGCTCGTGGGGTGAATGAATCGTTCAGCACCCATGTCGAGCCGCTTGGACGTCCCTGGCTGCGTTGCACGGTCCCCTTCGAACGACCCAGAGGGCTCGTCCCGATCGGCCCTCGGCAGACCGGGGCTCACCTCTCCGAGTATCCGGCGCACACGAATCGATGCGCCCTGCCAGGCGTGACGCCCGATCGACCCGACACCTGCACCGACCTTCTGACTCACCCCCCGCGCAGCCCGCAGTGAAACTCACGACCCGCTCAAGAGCGACCGGATCCGCGCTGGCTGCGTCGCGTCGGCCCCGAGTCTCCACCACATCCGAATCCATGCGCCGCGCCCGCACGAACCCGGCCGCTCCCGGGCACGCCGCGCGTTCCACGTCCCTGTCCCTGCCCCTGCCCCTGTCCCTGCCCGCCCTGGTCGCGCTCCTCGTTGCTCCGGGGCTCCTGTCGAGCTGCGGTGCGAGCGACCGGGATCGTCCGGACGTCCTCCTGATCGTGGTCGACACCCTGCGGGCGGATCGCCTTGGGGTCTACGGGAACGAGCGCGAGCTCACACCGTATCTCGACGCGTGGGCGGCCACGGCACGCCGGTTCGATGCGGCCTTCGCGCACGCGCCGTGGACCCTGCCGTCCACCGCCTCGCTCTTCACGTCCTTGGTCCCCCAGCAGCACGGGGCAGGGGGCTCGCTGGCCCTCGATCCGGCGCGCGGCGACGGCGGCTTCCGGAGCCTGGACCCGCGGATCCCGACGATCGCCGAACGCTTTCGCGACGCCGGGTACGCGACGGCATCGATCGTGAACGTCGACTTCCTCACGGAGACGTTCGGCATGACGCGCGGCTTCGAGCACATCGACGCCAAGACGTACGCGAGCAACCGCGAGGCGCGCTCGGCCACCGAGACGACCGACGCGGCCCTCGCCTGGCTCGAAGTGAACGAGGACCGGCCCTGTTTCCTCTTCGTCCACTACTTCGACGCACACGCCGTCTACTCGCCGCCACCGTCGTTCCGCAGGCGATTCGCCGACCCGCGGGACCGGGAGGATGACGACTTCGTGTTCGGCACGCGCGCGCAGATGATCCGGCTGCGCACGGGCGAGCTCGCGTTGTCGCCCGATGTGATCGAGCGCGCGAGTCGGCTGTACGACGGCGAGGTAGCCTACGTGGACAGCGAGATCGGACGGCTCTTCGCCGTGATGGCCGAGCGCGATCGAGCGGACAGTACGATCGTCGTCGTCACGTCGGACCACGGGGAGGAGTTCCTCGACCACGGGGGCTTCGAGCACGGCCACACGCTCTACCAGGAGCTCCTGCACGTCCCGCTCCTCATCGCGTGGCCGGGACGGATCGAGCCGGGGGTCACGAGCTCGATCGTCGGGCTCGCCGACGTCGCGCCGACCCTCTGCGAGCTCGCCGGCCTCTCCGCGCCCGCGACTTTCGCGGGCACCAGCCTCGCGCCCTACCTCCTCGGCGCGGAGTACCCGCCCCAGCACGGGCACATGGCACACGGGAACTTCTGGGGCCGGGCGAAGCGGAGCTGGACGGAAGGCGAGTTCAAGCTGATCCTCGACCTCTCGCGCGACGCCCCCGGGGCGCGCGCGGAGCTGTACCGGTGGCGTGCCGATCCCGAGGAACGGGAGGAGCTCGGGCGTGCCCTGCCCGAGGTGCGGCGACGCCTGATCGGGCATCTCGTCGACCAGGAACGTCGGCTCCCGGGCCTCGGGACGGGGCCGCGGGCGGTGCTCGGACCCGAGGAGCTCGAGCGGCTGCGCTCCCTGGGCTACGTCGGTGAAGACCGTTGAAGCGACCCGGTCGGCGGCGCGAGCCCGCGCTGGGGCCAGCGCCGTTCAGTGCGCTCTCGGTCCGACATGACGGACCGGAAGTGCTGGCAAGGAAGGGAGAGGAGAGGGAGGGCTAGGGCGTGATGTCGATCGTCACCGCGTCGGAGAAGCTGGCCGAGCTGCCCCCACCCAGAGGGTCGCGGTACCAGAACTGGAAGTTGTGGGGCTGGCCGACCATGACGTTCAACGGTTGGGTCCCCGTCGACACGCCCGTGTAGTCGATCGCCTGCGTCACGACTCCGTTCACGGGCGAAGTGATCTCCACGATGCGCTGAAGCCCCGGCGGCGACGCGCAGAGAAAACCGTTGAAGAGCGGGATCTGGTTCTGGCTCGGGCTCGCGATGAAGATGCCCACTCCGGGGATCATGGGAACGTTGTCAGCCGAGAGCACGAGGTCGTTCGCCGCGATGCTGCCGCTCCCATGGGCCTTGATCCGGGCGGCGAAGCCCGTCGAGTTCACGGTGGTGACGCAGTAGCTGGTGCCGAACGCGCCGTCGTCGCACGCGCCGTACAGCCGCAGGCGGAAGGAAGAGAACGGCGCGCCCGAGCCGTAGCCGCCGAAGCTGTAGCAGCCGCTGGTGAGGGCGCCGGTGCCGTCGACGAGGCCGAAGGAGTCCTGTGCGCCGAGGCCTGTCCCGCTCGCAGCCGCGGGGTTCTGGTAGTACGTACCGTCACCTTCGGGCGCGCCCGCGGGGTCGCCGCTGATCATCGGGCCGGCGGGTCCGCTCGCGATCCCGGTCATGGCGAAGCGCCAGCCGAACGAGTCGAGGATCGGGTCCGCGTCATACGCACCGTCGGCCTCCGCGGCGATGACGAACTCGTCCGTCGTGCCCGCGAAATCGATCGTCACGATCCAGCAGGCGAGCGTGCCCGGCGCCGGGGCTCCGGGCAACGAACCGAGGTCGAAGGCCGCCGCCGGCGTTGGGACGTTCGCGACGTCGCAGGGCGCGAGGTTCCCGTAGAACCGCACGGATGCCGCGAAGGCGCCACTCGTATCGGACACGCAGTAGCCGATCTGGAAACTGTCGATGCGATAGTCGGAACAGGTCGCGCCCGGGAGTCCGGGGTCGGTCGGGCCTGGGAGTCGCCCTTCGTCGAACACCTCGAGTCCGTCCGTAACGGGCATGTAGTACCCCGCCTGAGTGTCGTTGTTGAAGACGACGGCGGAGCCGAGGTTCCACTGGCCGGCACGGCTGCGCGTCCACGAGCCCGTCGCGGGGTGATAGGTCCCCGCATCGCGGACTGGGGTCGCCGGGGCGGGGCGCGGGGCGGTGGATTGGGCTGCGAGCGGGGTCGCGAGCAGGACGACCGGGCAGACCAGACGAAGCCAGTACGGGCGAATCATGGCGGGATTCCTCTCTGCTCGAACCGTACCCCGTCACGGAGCCGGCGGTCGGAGGGCGCGGATCCCGTGCGCGCGCGCTACCTTGGTCCGCGCCGTGTCGCTCCTCCCGATCCTCCTGGCCACGACGTCAGCGCTGCCTTGGGTCCTCCCGCGCCAGGCGGCTGCCGCCCCGGCGCCGGACGGGCCCGAGGCGGTCGAGGGCGCTGTGACGCGCGGCCTCGCATTCCTCATCGCCGCGCAGGAGCTCGACGGTTCCTGGCGGTTCGAGAACGAGGCCTATCCCGGCGGGCAGACCGCCCTCGCGCTCTACACCCTGATCGAGTCCGGCGTCCGCCGCGCCCATCCCACGGTCTTGCGCGCCGCGACGTTCCTCGAGACGGCGGAGCCGGGGCGAACCTACTCGACGGCGTGCCTGATCCTCGCCCTCGAGGCCCTGGATGCGGCGGGCAACGCGCAGCGCATCGCGGATCTCGCCGAGCAACTGCTCGCCTGGCAGCGCGGCGGCTTCGGTTACCCGGAGGGGCTGATCGACCTCTCGAACACCCAGTACGCGGCGCTCGCGCTGCGAGCCGCGGCGCGCGCCGGGTTCCGGGTTCCGAACAAGGCGTGGTCGCGAATCGGCGAGAGCGCCTTGGCGCTCGAGACGGCGGACGGCGGCTTCGCGTACCGCGCCGGCCAGCGTGCCTCGGGCGCGATGACTGCTGCGGGGGTGGCGATCCTGCTGATCACGCGCGACGCACTCGCCGCACACCGCGCGCTGCCGCGGAGGCAACGCGAGGCTCTGGCCGAATCGATCCAGGGCGGAATCCAATGGCTCGATCGGCACTTCGCGGTCGAGCTCAGCCCAAAGTTGGAGCGCGAGGGCGGTCGCGACCACCCCTTCGTCCACTACTACCTGCACGGCCTCGAGCGCGTGGGCACGCTCGCGAAACTAGAGCGTATCGGGAGCCACGACTGGTATGCGGAGGGCGTGACCTGGTTGCTCGCAGCACAACAGGAAGACGGCCGCTGGACGAACACCCAGGGCGCTCCAGAGCCGACCACGTGCTTCGCGCTCCTCTTCCTCGAACGGGCGACGGCAGCGAGGTCCGGCCGGCGCGGTCGCGGGCGGAGGCAGTACGGGTCGGACTCGCCCGCGAATGCAGTGAGCCTCCTGGCCGTGGGCGACTCGCCGCTCACGCTCTGGATCTCGTCCTTCGGCGCGGACGCGCGTTCACGATACGAGTGGGAGGGCGAGCGAGGAGCCGGGCTGCGCGTCGCGCGCGTCGAGTACCTCGACGGAGACGACGTCGTGGCGGAGGTCCCCGGCGACGCCTCCACCCCGTGCGGTTCGTCCCGCTTCGCGACCCAGGTGCGGTTCGACGAGCCTGGGATGCGCGCGATGTGGGCGCGGGTCCACATCGTCCCGCCGGGCGGCGATGCGGCTGATGCCGTAGTGCTCGAGTCGCCGACGCTCGCCGTGCCGGTGACCGAGGCGCTCGCCGACTGGATGCTGGAGTACGCGCGCGACCCGACGCGCAATCTGCTCTCGCGCACGACCGTGGACGCGCACGCCTCGAGTCAGCTCGACGACACCTGGGCACCCCGTTGGGCGGTCGACGGGCTGCAGACGCGTGGTTGGTTGTGCGCAAACGAGGACGAGGAGCCCACCCTCGTCCTCGAGCTCGCGAAGTCCCAGCGCGGCAACGTGCTCCTCTTCTCCATGGCGCGCGGGACGCCCCTCGAGGAGCGCCTCTTCGCCCAGCCGGAGGTGGTCGATGTGATCGTGAACGGCCTCCCGCCCGTCCGTGTGAGCGTGGACCAGGACGAGCAGCGCAAGACGCGCGTGGAGCTCGGCCGTGCCGTCTCGGTGCGCCGGATCGAGCTGCGGATCGTCGCCCGAACGCCCGGTCGGTCCTACGCGGGCGCGACGGGGTTCATGGAGGTGGAGCTGCAAGATCGGCGTTGATGCGAGGCGCCGAACGGGGCCTCTCCAACGGGGCTAGTCTCGAGTTTCGCCATTCTGGGCGAAACTCCAGGCTAGTGGTGTGAGTCAGAAGTTCGGTGCATTTGGCGGGTCGATTGGGCGTTCCT
>SMVQ01000028.1 GCA_004357655.1 Planctomycetota bacterium | reverse complement strand
GGACTGGGACGGGCGCGCGCTGCTGCGGCGTTTCGTGCTCTCGTCCACGTACCGTCAGTCGTCGACGCCTTCGGAACAGACGTTGGCGGTCGACCCAGGAAACGACCTGCTCACACGCGCGCACCGCGGACGACGCACCGCGGAAATGATCCGCGACGGCGCTCTGCATGCGGCCGGCCTGCTCGCCACGAAGCATGGAGGCCCGTCGGTGTTTCCGTACCAACCGCCGGGGTTGTGGAAGGAAAAGAGCGGCAAGCGCTACCCGACCGGCCGTGGGGACGACCTCCGGCGCCGCAGCCTGTACACCTTCTGGAAACGGACCTCCCCTCCGCCGGCCATGTCGATGTTCGACGCGCCTACACGGGAAGTGTGCACGGTCGCGCGCCAGTCGACAGTGACGCCGCTGCAAACCCTGACCTTGTGGAACGATCCGCAGTTCGTCGAAGTCGCCGTCGTGCTCGGGGGGCGGGCGGTCGAGGCCACCGACTCCGACACGGCACGCGTCGCGTATCTGATGCGCGCTCTGACGAGCCGGCCGCCGACACCTGCGGAGGAAGGCGCGCTGCTGACGTTGCTGGCGGAGCAGCGCACAGCCTTCCGCTCGGACCTGGCTGCCGCACGCGCGCTAGCGGAGTTCCAACTGGAACAGATCGCGCACCCATCCGCGAAGGAAGAGCAGCCCGTGGACGGTGCAACGCTGGAGGCTCAGGACGAAATGATAGAACGAGCGGCGACCGCGGTGGTCGCCAGCGCCCTGATCAGCCTGGATGCTGCGGTGACGAGACGCTGAAGTCATGAACGAATACGAGATCGAGCACGCGATCGAGGGACACCTGCGCAAGCTGGGACGTCGGAGCCTTCTGCGCGGATCCGGGCTGGGTCTCGCTACCATCGCGCTGGCCCGGCTCGCACGAGCCGCCGATGGCGACAGACTGCTCGGACTCCACCACACGCCACGCGCGAGACGCGTCGTGCACCTGTTCCAGAGTGGCGGACCCTCCCAGCTCGATCTGTTCGACTACAAGCCGCTCCTGCAGGAACGCAATGGCGAGGAGCTCCCTGACTCCGTGCGCCGGGGCCAGCGCCTGACTGGAATGTCGGGCAACCAGGCGACGCTGCCACTGGCGGGCGCTCAGTTCCAATTCGCGCGATACGGCCAGACACAGGCCTGGGTCAGTGAGCTACTGCCGCACACGGCTGCCATCGTCGACGACCTTTGCATCGTCCGTACCATGGTTACCGACGCGATCAACCATGACCCGGCGGCGACCTTTCTCTTGTCGGGCTCCACCATCGCCGGACGGCCGTCCATGGGCGCTTGGCTGAGCTACGGGCTCGGGAGCCTCAATGCGGACCTGCCGGAGTTCTGCGTGCTGGTCAGCAAGGACAAGGGTGGCCAACCGCTCTACAAGCGCTTGTGGGGGTCGGGGTTCCTGAGTGCCAGGCATCAGGGCGTGCAGCTACGGGCCGGCGCAGACCCGGTCCTGTTCTTGAACGACCCGGCGGGACTCGACCGCGCGACGCGCAGGCGGATGCTCGATGCGCTGAAGACGATGCACGAGGAGGACGCGGCGGGATCCAGAGACAGGGCGCCCCTGGATCGGATCGCTCAGGCTGAGCTCGCGTTTCGCATGCAGGCCTCGGTACCAGAGGTTGCTGACCTCTCCGACGAGCCGGACGAGACCTTCGAACTCTACGGCGCGGACGCCCGCAAGCCCGGAACGTACGCGGCCAACTGTGTGCTCGCGAGGCGGCTACTGGAGCGCGACGTGCGCTTCGTGCAGCTCTTCCACCAGGGCTGGGATCAGCATGGATCACTCCCGAGCGCCATCCGGCGTCAGTGTGCGGAGACCGATCGTGCCTCGGCGGCTCTGGTGACGGACCTCAAGCGTCGTGGACTGCTCGCGGACACGCTCGTCGTGTGGGGGGGAGAATTCGGGCGCACCTGCTACTCCCAGGGCAAGCTCACGAGTACCAACTACGGCCGCGACCACCACCCGCGCTGCTTCACGGTCTGGATGGCCGGCGGCGGGGTGCGGCCGGGCACGATCCACGGCACGACCGACGAGTTCGGCTACAACATCGTCGCGGACCCGGTCCACGTCCACGACCTGCAGGCGACGATCCTGCACCTGCTCGGCATCGATCACGAGCGCCTCGTCCACAAGTATCAAGGCCGTCGCTTCCGCCTGACCGACGTCCACGGCACGGTCGTGCGTGGGGTTCTGGCTTAGCGGCCGTACCGCCGGTCAGTCCCGACTGAGCTCGCGGGCCGGGCGGACGCCGACGCTGCTGCCTGTGTATTGGGGCGTATTGGGCTCCCGGGAGGCGCAGCGCGCGGACGATGCCGTGTCGAGGAACGAGCTGCCGCGGTAGACGTGGAAGCGGTGTTTCGTGGCTTGGCGAAGACCCGTTCCCGGTTCGACGGGGAGGTCGTATTCGCCGTACCAATCGCGCGTCCACTCCCAGACGTTACCGTGGATCTCGTGCAATCCAAAGGCATTCGAAAGGTACGTCCCCACCGGCGCGTGCACGACGTACCCGTCGTCCAGGTCCGGCCAATCCTTGATCGTCGCCCACCGTCCTCCGCCTCGCTGACCTGTCTGGTCGGCGAGATTGACTGTCCCGACGAGGGACTCACGCTCCGATCCCGTCCACCACGCGGTCGAGGTGCCGGCGCGGGCGGCGTACTCCCATTGGGCTTCCGTCGGAAGCACGAGGCCCATGTGCGCGAGGACCCGGTCGCAGCTCAGCCAACTGACCAGCTCGACGGGATTCAGGAGGCTGTTGTGGATCGTGTTGTTCAGGAAGGATTGCTCGGGGCCGTACTCGCTGGGGTTCGTGCGAGTGAAACGCAACCACTGGCCCTGAGTCATCTCGTACTTCGAGAGCAGGAAGGGGTCCAGCGCCACTTCGTGGGTCGGCGCCTCGTGGTCTCGCACGTCCGGATCGTAGTTGGGCAGATCCGGGTCGTCGTTCTGACCGCCCATGAGGAGCGTCCCGCCCGGGATCAGCACGAGCACGATGCAAGTGTTCTCAGTGAAGAGGAGCGCGCCCCACTCGTCCCGCTCCGGGACGTCCCCGGTCTGCACGCTCGCGAACTCCCATAGCCCCGACACGGGGTCGCGCCCGATCGGCAGCAGGCCGAGTTGGGGCGTCAGGGCGAGCCCCCCGTACTCCGGGCACTCGATGGGGTCAGCGATGGAAACGATCACCTCCCGCCAGCGGCGCGCGGCGTCGGCACCTGTCAGGGTGCGCTCGCGGACGGTACGGGCAAACGCGAGGCGGTCCTCGACTTCGGCGACGAGTCCCTGCTCCGGTTCCGTGAATGCCGAGAGGTTGCTCACGAGGTCGAAGAGCACTTCGTCCTGCCACTGCTCCTCGGTGGTCGCGAAGAGCCAGGTCCGACGCTCGGAGACTTCCGCCCGCAGGGCCGCGAGCTCCTCCTCGTGCCCCGCGACATGCGCGACGAGCTCCTCATCCGTGAACCCGGAGTTGAGCTCCGGCGCGTCCGGGTGGTCGGACTGGTGCCCGGCACGGTGCTCCTCCATGGCCTGAAGCTCGGCGAGCCGCGGGTGGGACTTCCGGTCGTGAACCTGCTCCTCGTCCGAGAGGGGCAGCGCCACGCTGCGCAGGTCGGCCAGCGCCTGTTCGTGGTCCGGCATCCGGCCCGCGAGGGCATGCGCCCGGGCGAGCCAGGCCTCGTACCGCTCGATCTCCGGGGGGTAGGCGGGCCAGAGGTCCGCGGCCTCCTCCTCGAGGAGCTTCAGGCGCTTCACGTCGGAGAGCCTGAGCACTTTCACGCGCTCGGCATCGGCTTCCTGCTCGCGTTGGAGGGCGAGGGTCGCACTCTTCTGCGCGATGCTTGCGCTCTCGTCGGCCAGGATCCTGCGCTGCTCGGCCAGCTCGGCGTTGCGCTCGGCCTTGAAGAAGAGCGTCGAGCTCGTGGCCAGGCCCGCGATGAGGAGCATCACGGCGGCGGCGCTCGCTGACGCGAGCCCCTTGTTGCGCGACACCCACTTCTTGAGCTCCGCCACGGCGCCCGTCTCGTAGGCCTTCACGACGCGGTGCTCGAGGTAGGCGCGCAGGTCCTCGCCCAGCTCCTCCATGTCGGCGTAGCGCTCCCCCGGCTCCCGCGCCATGGCTTTCTCGGTGATCGCGACGAGCTCCCCGGGGACGTGCGCATTCAATTCGATGAGCGGCTGGGGGGGCCCCTCCCGCGCTGCCATCAGCACGTCGAACGCTGTGATCTTGCCGTCGGCGGGGGCGTAGGGCATCCGGCGCGCGAGGAGGTGGTAGAGCATCGCGCCCGCCGCGTACACGTCCGTCCGTGCGTCCAGCTCGCTGATCTTCCCGCGCGCCTGCTCCGGCGACATGTACGCGGGAGTCCCCACGACGTCGCCGTCCATGGTGAACAGCGCAGAGTCCATCGTCATCGACACTCCCGCGCGCCGTTCGGTCAGGATGACACTGGACTTGTGCTTGTCCACCGAACCCACTCCGCGCACGCGAAGGTCGTGGGGCTCCGACGTGGCGATCACTCGCGCGAGACCCCAATCCATCACGTACACCTCACCGAAACGACCCACCATGATGTTGGCGGGTTTGAGGTCGCGGTGGATGACGTGTTTGTCGTGCGCGAAGGCCATCGCCTCGCTCACCTTGAGCAGCACCCCGAGCGCGCGCGTCGTGTTCCAGCCCTCCTCTTCCTTGAAGACGAGGCGAAAGATCTGACTCAGGTCGCGCCCCTTCACGAGCCGCATCGTGAAGTAGACGCCGCCCTCCGAATTGAGCCCGAGCTCGTGGACCGGCACGATGCCGGGGTGGTCGAGCTGCCCTGTGATCTGAGCCTCTTCGAGGAATCGTCCGAGCGCCTTGGGGTCCACGTCCGTGGCGGGCGTGGACGGCCGCGAGCCGTCCTTGTCGCCCCGCCCCAGCACGACCTTCATGGCGAGCTCGCGCCGCAGGTCCTCGTCCCAGACCTTGAGGATTGCGCCCATGCCCCCGCGCGCGATCTCGCCGATGAGCTTGTAGCGCGACTCCTTCAGCCCGTGGGCGGAGAGGCGCTTCAGGATCTCGTTCGAGGCGTCGAGATCCGCATCCGCGGGCGCCGACCCGGCGAGTGACACCCGCGGGTCCACGTCGTCGCCGTAGCGCTCGCGGAGGCTCCGGGTGAAGCTCGTCTCGGCCTGGTCAGCCCGACCGGCCCGGTCGAGGGGCCCGCCGCCATCCGGCTCCGGCGGTTCTTCGGCGCGGGGGGGACGTTCGCCTTTCATGGTTGCGTCGTCGGGAATGCTCGCGTCTCAGCCCGCGGGCCGTCCGAGCTTGCGGCTTCGAGGGAGTGAGCCAGGATCTCGATTCTACCGAACGCGCGGCGGTCGGACATCTCCTCCCGGGCCACCCGAGACCCCCGGGATCGGATTCCTGTCGTAGAATCTCGCAATCATCCAGGCCCTCGCCGCCCTGCCTCGAAGTGTGCTTCAGCCCGACTCTCGAAGGAGTGTCCATGTCGCCCAGCGCGTTTGTCTCGTCCCGATCTCTCGCCCTCACCCTGCTCGTTCTCGCTCTCCCTGGCTCCGCCCTCGGCCAGGGCGCCCTGATTGCCCGGCAGGGCTCGCGCCTACCCGCCGGGGCGCAACCGGGCGTGGCGGCGCACGTCGTGGACTTCGAAGGGATTCCCACCGGCACGATTCTGTCGACGGTGTTCGCGAGCGACGGCGCGGGTCCGATCGAGGTCCGCGGAACCAATCCGGCGCTCGGCGCCGTGAACGCGGCGGTGGTCTTCGACTCCTCGAACCCCACGGGCGGAGACTTCGACCTCGGCTCGCCGAACGAGGACTTTGGCGGGCCTGGTATCGGCGACGGCGGTGCCGCGGGAAGTCCGTTCGAGAACGCGCTACCGCTCGAGAAGACGCTCATCGTCGCCGAGAACCTGATCGATTCCGACGGCGACGGTCTCGTCGACGACCCCGACGACAGCGCCGACTCCGGTACGACGCGGTTCGATTTCGCGGCCATCGCGCCCGTGACGATGCTCGCCATGACCATCATCGACGTCGAGGATGGCCGCGATCAGCCGACCGTGGAGTTCCGGGACTCGAGCGGGCTCCTCATCGCCACCGTGCTTCTGCCGTTCGTTGGCGACAACGGTGTCAGTGTCGTCGACTTCGGCGCGATCGCCGGCGTCTTCACGGTCGAGGTGATCTTGAATGGCTCCGGGTCCATCGACGATCTCACGTTTCGAGAGCAGTGTAAGGCGCGCATCGGAGACACCGTGTGGCATGACGTCAATGGCGATGGTCTACGGGATCCCGCGGAGCCCGGGATCGAGGGCGTGGTCCTCACCTTGCTGGGTGACATGGGGCAGGTGCTCGACACCCAGGTCACGGATCGTAGGGGCCAATACCTGTTCATCGACCTCTGCTCAGGTGACTACAAGGTCGTGATCGATCCCGAGAGCCTGCCCAGCGGATTCTTTCCCTCCCCGTGCGACGTCGGGAACGACGACGAGCTCGACAACGATTGCAGCCCCGTCTCGGTCTCGCTGCCTACGAACGCTACGCTCGACACCTCCATCGACTTCGGCTTCCAGGCCCCGTGCACAGGCAGCATCGGCGACTTCCTCTGGCTCGACCTCGACGAGGACGGCCTCCAGGACGAAGACGAGCCCGGGCTGGAGGGCATCACCGTCGTTCTACGCGACATCGTGGGCAACGAGCTGGCCACGATGACGACCCTTCCGGGTGGGTTCTACAACTTCATGGGGCTGTGCACCGGCACCTACATCGTCGAGGTCGACGAGTCGACGCTGCCCAGCAACTTCGTCCCGACCGATTGCGACGTGGGTGGCGACGACACGATCGACAACGACTGCAGCCCGGTCGTCGTCGTGCTCGACCTGGACGACACGGCTGATTCGAGCGTCGACTTCGGGTACCGATCCCTGAACGACGGCATCATCGGCAACTTCGTGTGGATCGATCTCCAGTGCGACGGCCTGCAGTCCGGGGGGGGCCCGGAGGGCCTATCCGGCGACGACTTGGGCACGGGTGAGGTGGGGGTCATTCTCAGCGACGACATGGGCGTCATCTTGAGCTTGACGACCACGCTCGGCGACGGAACGTACCGGTTCAACGGTCTCGCCGACGGGACCTACGTCATCAGGATCGACGCGGACACCCTCCCCGAGGGCCTGATCGAGGCTCCCTGCGACGTCGGCGACGACGATACGATCGACAATGACTGTAGCCCCGAGACGGTTGTGCTCGACTCGGGCGAAGGCACGCCGGGCAACGTCAACATCACGATCGACTTCGGATACATCACCATCGTGTGCGGTGAGGAAGGCTGCGGCGTCGGCTACTGGAAGCAACCGCAGCACCACGATTCGTGGCCCGCGCCCTACACTCCGGACACCTTGTTCTCCGACGTGTTCGAGGACGCATTCCCGGGCGACACGCTGCAAGACGTGCTCAGGAAGCAGAACAGCGGCCTCGACGGGCTCGGCCGGCACACGGTCGCGTCCCTCCTGAACGCCCAGTCGGACGACGTCCCGTACCCGCTGCCGAGCTCCGTCGTCGTCTCGCTCTTCGACGGGCTGTTCCCCGCTACGAGCCGGGAGTACATCGCCCTCAAGGACTTCTTCGAGGACTTGAACGAGACGAGTTGTCCCCTCAACTGAGGGGCTGGCGAGGCCTGGCAGAGAAGACTCCGCCGCCCGCGCTCGAGATGGACGGCTTCGGACGATGACGGACCGCTAGCGCAGACGCCTGCGAAGCGACGTGGCTGTCTCGCCCAGTTGCAAGTACAGACTCCTTCGCCGCTCGACGCTGCGCGAGACGAGGAAGTGCGCGGTGCCCGCGAGCACGGTACCGAGCAGGACCGCGCCGAGGACGGGCGGGCTGGACAAGGTGCGGGAGGCCAGCCACGGGTGCCCCAGGAGCGCCCCCGTGGAATTGCTGATGGCGAGGACCAGCGCGCAACCGGCCAGCCAGGCGAGCAGGCGCGTGAAGGTGCGCTTGCGCTCGAGCTCGGCGAGCTGCGTGGCGAGCAGCACGTGCAGGGAACCCCTCTCGAGCAGCTGGCGCTTCTCCTGCGACAATCGCGCCAGCTCTCCGTGGGCGGTGAGCCGCGCGATCCATTCACGTCGAAGTGCTTCGTAGTCCGCCATGCCGTCGATTCCCTGCCCGGGGTGGTCACCCCGACCAACATCTCATAGGGACTGGCACGACGGCAGTGGGGTTACAGTCCCGATAGTCGGGTCGTCGCGGGGGTCATTCGCGGGGGATCCCGGGCGCGGGCGCGGCCGTCAGGGGCAGATCTCGAAGGCCAGGCCGTTCGTCAGCCCGATGAGCTCGGGCAGCCACGGGTCGCGATACCAGAACTGCGTGTGGAGGATCGTGCCCCGACCGAACGAGGCGAGGTCGCTCTGCGTCAAGTGGTGAGCCAACATCCCCGAGCAGTCCGGCGCCGAGGAGCCGCCCGAGAACAAGATGGAGCCGCGCGCGAGGGGCGGCGCGAGGCAGAGCGTTCCGCCGTAGAAGGGCAGGCTGTTCGGAGCGAGGGACCACAGCAGGAACCCGTACTGCCCGCTGACGATTCCGGTCGCCGTGACGATGAAGTCGTCGGGGCCGGTGAGTGCGGCCGCTCCGGTGGATCCGATCGAGGGCACGCAACCCTGCGAGTTCAACTTGCCGGTGCAGTACACGCTGGGCGAGGTGCAGGTGGACGGTGTGCACGGGGCCTCGATGTCGGCCGTGAGCGCACTTGTGGGCCCCGGCTTGAACAGCCCGATCGCGACTTGCGACGGGACGGGCGCGCTGTCCGCCGTGAAGCCGAAGTTGTACAGCGTGCCCCAGCGCAGCGCGTTGGCGTTCACATTGGTCCCGTAGTCCTCCGTGACCTCCCACACGAGCTCTCCGCCGCCCTGCGTAACGGCCCAGTCCACGTCGCTGTAGGGCGAGCCGCTGTGGTGGTCGACATCGTGGAAGTAGAAGTCGCTGGCGATGATCCCGGAGCAGAGCGGAACCGCGAACGAGCTCGCCGACTGGTCCGATGTGAGGTTCTGCAGGGCGTACTCATAGCGGTAGAGGCCGCCCCCGAGCGAGGTCGTCTTGCAACCGAGGACGTAGTGGCCCTGGTCCTGGTCGATTTGCGTCGGTTCGTCGGTATTCACTACTTCGACGACGGTCACGCCGGAATCGAGCTCCTGCCACGCTTCGACGGCACACTCGTACCTGCGGATCGTGTGGCCGAAGCCGTCGATCCCGCCGCTGCCGGAGCTGGTGTTGACCTCGCGCCACGAGACGTTGTTGCGACCGTTGCCGGCCTGGTGGTCGATCGCGTACACGTACTGCGCCTCGCAGATGTAGCGTGAACCCGACAGGCCCATCTGCGATGCGGAAACCTGGAGCCGCCCCCTGATCGTGCCGTTCCCCGAGGGTGACGTGAGGCTCGAGTCGTTGTGGGCGCCCGTCGTGCCATCGACGTCGGCCTTGCCCTTGCCGCTGCTCCCGTCATTGAGCCCGGAGCCGTAGGTGTCCGCGCAACCGATGCCGAGCGAGCTGCAGGACGTGCCCTGGCAGGACCCGCAGGAGTTCTCGTTGACGGCGCAGAAGCCGTGCTTGAGCCAACTGTATCCGAGCTGGGTCACGCGTCCCGCCGTGGTGTCGACGCGGAACATGTTCTGTGCGATGACGGGGTGCGTGCTCGTGCCGGATCCACCCCAGGCGAGGTTGACGTTGCCCTCGTTGCACGAGGTCGTGGCGAAGGAGTAGGCGCGCGTGCCGGAGGACGAGCCGTAGTACGCGAAGTCGCCGGATCCGGTCCCACCGACCTTGGAGATGGTCATGTCCCGCACGACCTGCCCGTGGGCAGGGGTGGTGGGGAGGGCGAAGACGAGCGCGGCGAGCGCGACGGCGCGCAGGAGCTTGGAATACATGATCCTATAAGTCTAGACCAGGAATCCGCCTTTGGGGGGCGGCGCGGGCCCCGGTCCGCGCCTTCCTTCCCGGCCCTACCGCTCGCTTCCGCCCGTAGCGGCCGTTCCCGTCGCCGGCTCCGATGTGTCCGCCGCCGTCGTAGCGCTCGCTTCGACGGGTTTCGGCGCGGGCTCCTCGCGTCGGCTCGGCCGCGGCTCCGGAAGCGGCTTGCGCGGGAGCGGCTCGTCGCGCATGGCCGCGTGGTAGACGAACGAGGCGAGTATGACGCTCGCCTGCTGTACGTCGACTTCGTGCACGCGCTCGTAGAGGTCCATGTTCGTGTGGTGCGAGCGCGTGCTGTAGTCCATGGGATCCTGGATGAACTGGAACCCGGGCAGACCCACTCCGTCGAACGACATGTGGTCCGTGCTGCCGGTGTTGCGCATCGTGAGCATCGTCGCGCCGAGGTCGTGGAACGGGGCGAGCCACGCCGCGAAGATCGGCTCCACGGCGGCGTTCTTCTGCATGTACACGCCGCGGATCTTCCCCGCGCCGTTGTCCAGGTTGAAGTACGCCGCGAGGCCCGCGTGCTCGGGCAGGAGCTCCATCGTCGCGCGGTCCGCGAAGTGATTCTTCACGTACCCGCGCGATCCCAGGAGACCTTGCTCTTCGCCCGTCCACAGCGCCACGCGAATCGTGCGCCGGGGGTGGACGTCGATGGCCACGAGGATGCGCGCAGCCTCCATGGCGACGGCGCAGGATGCGCCGTTGTCGGTCGCGCCCGTGCCCGCGTGCCACGAGTCGAAGTGCCCGCCGAGCATGACGACCTGGTCCTTCAGCCGCGGGTCGCTGCCCGGGATCTCACCGATCACGTTGTAGCAGGTGGTGTCCTCGTCGTAGAAAGTGGTCTTGACGTCGACCGACATGGTGACCGCCTCGTCGTGCTGGATGAGGCGCGCGATGCGGTTGAACTGCTCGGTCGAGACGACGACCTGGGGCAGCGAGCGGTCTTCCTCGGGATCACGCGGGCCGCCGCTGCCGACAAGGAGCACTCCGTAGTCGTTGCGCCGGCCGCCGTCCGGCTCGATGATCACGAGCGCCTGCTCCTCTTTCAGCATAGCCCGCAGCTTGGTGCGGATCGCGCGGCGCTTGCGGTACTCCGCCCACCGGTTCGATCCGCCCTCGCTCTCCTCCAACTCGCTCGCGGTGGCGAGTTCGGCGAGGCTCTCGTCATCATGGCGCCGGCCGAGCGCCTCGAACGGTGTCGCGACATCGTTGACCTTGCCGTTCAGCACGATCTTGCCGGTGAGCTGTCCGCGGTATTGCTCGAGGTCCTCCACGGTCTCGACCTCGATCAGGACGGGCGTGCCCATCACCACACCGTCCGTCCCCGGGGTCCAGGCCTTCGGGATGGCGATGAGCGGCATGTAGCGCGGCTCGGTCAGCGCGACGACGCAGCGCTCGAACGACCAACCCATGCCGAACTCGCCCCACGTCTCGAGCTGCGCGTTCGCGAGCCCGAACTCCGTCATCCGATCGCGGGCCCACTCGGCCGCCTCGCGCTGCTCCGGTGAATTGGTGAGGCGCGGTCCGTACCGGTCGGTCAAGTGCCAGATCGTGTCCATCACCTGGGAGTTGCGAAAACCCTCCGCGCGGATGCGGGTGACGATGTCCAGGTCCACGGGCTCCTGGGCGAAGGTGGTGAGGACACACGGAGAGGCCGCGAGTACGGCGAGGGCTAGGAAACGCTGCATGGGGAGCTCCTGGGCAAGAACGACGATCGGCGACCCAATCAAAATAGCATGGGCGTCGCTCTTGGGTGCTCCCCGCCCGTGCCCTTCCGGTTCCGTTCCCTTCCTGCCCTTCCTGTCTTCCTGCTATGTCTGCTTCTGGTCAGGCATGCGCCGCCGCCCATGCCTGACCAGAAGCAGGCATAGCAGGAAGGCAGGAAGGGAACGGAACCGGGAGGGCACGGGGAGTCGCCGCGGCCCTACGCCGACGGAACCGGTCTACTTGGAGGGGGCAGAGCTCTTCTCGGCCGGGAACTCCAAGTGCCGCTCGATCTCCTTCACCAACTGGGGAATCGACAGGTGAGCGATGTCCGCATCGTGCTCCACGGTCACGGCCCGGACCGTGCCGCCCGCCACCTTGCGGAGCTCGCCGAGGAAGCGCGTGGAGGTGAACAGTTCGAGCTGTTCGATCCCGTGCTCGGCGACCTGCAACCCGGTCCACGTGGCGACCTCCTTCGCAAAACGCCGAAGGCGCTCGTCGCTCTCGTGTCCGAGCGAAGCGCTGTTGTGGCCCTCGCGCCCCGATCGCGGCGAGGGACGTCCGTGCTGGAGCTCCTCCCAATGCTCGAGCAACTCTGCCTGGTCCTCGAGGTGGATGCGGCCGTGACTCGTGCGCGTGCATTGGAGGAGCCGCGCGCGGGTGCGGTCGGCGGCGAGTACCCAACGAATCGGAGTGGCGTTCATGGAGTCCTTTCTGATCACTCGGCCCTGGCGGAGCTGTTCCGCCTCGATCCTGCGGTCGAAGAGCGCCTGAGCCAGCTCCTCGACGGTGTCCGTGGGAGACTCGAACCGGAATCGGTCGTCCGGTTGCACCTCGAGCGGCGGCTCGAAGCGTTTCTGCGCCCCGAGGTAGACGGTGAAGTCCGCATCCGAGACCTCGCGCTCGCCCGCTGCGCGGCGACGCATCCGCTCGCGCGTCACGGCCTCGGATGCCGCTGCCTCCACCAGTATACACGGGGCTCCGATGCCGTGTGCGGTCGCCGCGAAGCGCTGGCGCTCCGTGCGCCGCGCGAACGCCGCGTCGATGACGACCGAGCGCCCGTGCGCGAGGTGACGCCCGGCAGCCTCGAGCAGGGAGTCGTAGGTCGAGCGGCTCATCTCCGCCGTGTACGGCCCGGCGCCGAAGGCCGCGGCGCGATGCTCGTGGAGCGGTAGTCCCGCGATCTGTTTGCGCCTGACGTCGCTGCGCAGCACCGCGGCTCGCAGGGGCCTGGCGAGGCGCCGCGCGAGGAAGCTCTTGCCCGAGGCGGGCAACCCGCACATGAGCACCAGGACCGGCGGCAGCTCGTAGGACGCAGCCAGTTGGAAGTAGCTCATGGCCTCGCGCCGCGCCGCCTCCCGCCGCTCGCCGCCCGGCTCCGACCCGCGGGCGCTCATGGAGGCCACCTTCGCCCGCACCATGGCGCGGTAGCCCTTGTAGAAGTTCACGATCCGCGCGAGGTCCGGATCGCCGGCCAGCTCGCCGTAGCGGCGTACGAGGAAGGCGGCGAAGGCCGGGTAGCCGCGCCGGTCGAGGTCCATCGCGAGGAAGGCGAGGTCGCAGGCGACGTCCCCGTGGCGAAAGCGCTCGTCGAACTCGATGCAGTCGTACGCGACGATCCCGTCCACCATGTAGCAGAGGTTTCCGGCGTGGAGGTCGCCGTGGCCCTCGCAGATCCGGCCCTCGCGGACCCTTCGGGTGAAGAGGGTGCGGTGTTCGCCGAGCGCCGCGCGCGCGCGGTCCTCGAGGAACGAGTGCATTCGTCTCGACACGGTCCACAGCGGACTCGCGGGGTCGGCGAACTCGCGCGTCTCCGCGAAGTTCTCGAGCACGATGGCCGCGATCGCTCCGGGCGAGCCGAACCGGTCGATGCTCGGGCCGCGGGTCGCGTCGCCGTGGAAGGCGACCAGGAGCTCCGCGAGGGCGTTCATCTGTTCGTTGTCGACTTCGCCCTCATCGAGGAGGCTCGCGAGCATCCGGTGCTCGGGGAGGCGCACCATCTCCACCGCCCAATCGATCGTGGCTCCCTCGCCACCCATCCGGATCACCCCGGCATCGTCGCGGCGGACCGGTACGACTCCGAGGTAGACATCCGGTGCGAGGCGCCGGTTGAGGCGCACCTCCTCCTCGCAGAAGTGTCGCCGCCGCTCTGGCGTCGAGAAGTCGAGGAAGGGGAGGGCGATATCCTTCTTGACCTTGTACACGCGGTCGTCGACGAAGAAGAGCATCGAGATGTGGGTCTCGAGTGTCGTCACAGCGCGCGGCGGGCCGGCGTAGGCCTCCGGCCGCGCCAGTGCGGATCGGATCGACTCCATTTCAGATCAGCCAGGTGCGGCCCGGTTTGCGCACCGCGAGCACGGGCGCTTCCGCCCGTTTCAGGACGGACCAGGTCACGTGACCGAGCACGAAGCCGGAGAGTCCGGTGTGTCCGTGGGTACCCATGACGAGGAGCTGCGCGGGGTCCAGTCGATTCAGGATCTCCTCGACGGGATCGCCCTCCACGAAGATGCGCTCGACCTCGGTCCCGTGCCAGTCGAAAGCCTCCATCCGCTCGTCGAACTCGGATCGGACCCGCCGGCGCAGGCTGGCGAGCTCGTACCGGGGCCAGCCGAGGACCGTGGCCTCCTCCCCCGCGTAGGCGACAGTCGGCGCCTGGAAGCAGTGCAGCACGGCGAGCCTCGCTCCGAGGAGCCGCGCCAGGTTGCGCGCCGTCTCCAGCGCGACGTCGTCGTGCGGCGAGAGGTCGACCGTCGCGATGACCCGCTCGACGGCCTCGTAGGGCGAAGGTTGCAACCAGACCCCGCAGTGCGCTCCGGCGAGGACGGCGCGCGCCGTGCGGCCGAGCTCGAACGCGCCCCGCTCGCGGTGCGTGCCGAGGAAGAGGAAGTCGGGTGAGGTCTCCCGCGACCGGTCGATCAGCTCCTTGCCGGGCTCGCCGGGCAGGACCACCAGTCGCTCGGTGAGCTCGCCCGGGTCGAGGCCCGTATCGAGCTCGAGCTGGCCGAGGCGCTCGCGAACGACACCCTCGGCCTCCGCGAGCGCGCTCTGGTGCATCTCGGCCAGCATCTTCTTGTCGATGCCGATCCAGAGTGCCGGTGGCACGGGGACCGCGTGCAGGAGCTCGATCCGCGCGTCGAAGCGCCGCGCATTCATGGCGGCGGCGTGCACGGCGTGTCCCTTCCCGTCGACCCCGACGAGAAGCTTCCGGATGGCGCGTTCAGGGCCCATGGTCAAGTCTCCAGTTCGCGGATCGAGGCCGTCGGCGCGGCCTCGCGCACGCCCGGTTCCCGCCCTGAGTGTCGTCCGCGGAGTGCCGCGAGTCCGTGCGCCGAAGTGCTTAGGGGCGCCGGGACTAGTACGGAGGCGGGACTAGTACGGAGGCGGGAACAAATCCGCCGCCACTCGCCGCCGCTGCGGCGGCGAGTGGCGGCGGACTTGTTCCCGCCTCCGTATTGGCGCGGCTGGCCAGGCGTGCGCGCGCGTCGTCCTCGTGGCCGCCTCGTACCTGAACCAACCCGTGGAGCTCGAGGCTTCGCGCGGCCGGCTCGCCGTGGCGGCACGCGCGGCGGGCGTGCCGCAGCTCCTGTTGCGCTTCGGGTACGGACCGCCCGTGCGCCCCACGCCACGGCGCGGGGTCGAGGAGGTCTTCATCCCGCAGTCGGAGGCTTCTCAACCCTCGGGCGCTGCTCCCGAGCGTTGAAAGAATCCGGGCTGCGTGCGCTCCACCTTGCCCAGCCGCACGCGAACCTCGTGCTCGCCGACCAGCGACGCGAGGGGCACGCGGCCGTTCGGCGCCGGTTGCCCGTCGAGCTCGATCTCGGCGACCCCGCGCTCGACGCCGTCGGGGTTCTCGACCACGATGTGGCAGGTGCACTCGGCGCGCCGGATCACCGCCTCGTACCGCCGCCAACTCGCGGGCACGCAGGGGTCGATGACGAGCTCACCGTCCTCGAGCCGCAGGCCGAGGATCGCTTCCACCCCGAGCCGCCAGGTCCACGCCGCCGCGCCCGTGTACCAGGTCCAGCCGCCGCGGCCCACGTGCGGCGGGACGCCGTAGACGTCCGCGGCGACGACGTAGGGTTCGACGCGGTAGGTGCGCGCGCTCGCCTCGTCCTCCGCATGGAGCACGGGGTTCATGAGCCGGAAGAGCCGCTCCGCCTCGCTGCCCGAGCCGATGGCTGCGAAGGCCCAGGCGAGCCACGCGGCGGCGTGCGTGTACTGCCCGCCGTTCTCGCGCACGCCGGGCGGGTACGCCTGGATGTAGCCGGGGTCGCGCGAACCCTTGTCGTAGGGCGGCCAGAGCAGGCGCACGACGCGACCGGGACGGCGCACGAGGAGCCGCTTCGCGGAGAGCAGGGCGCGGGCTGTACGCTCCGGATCTCCGGCGCCTGAGAGCGCCGCCCACGATTGGGCGATCGAGTCGAGGCTGCCCTCGGGCGAGCTGCGCGAGCCGAGCACGTTGCCCGCGTCGTCCCAGGCGCGCCGGTACCAGGATCCGTCCCAGGCCTCGCGCTCGACCGTGGCCGCGAGCTCGCGCGCATGTTTGCGCCAGCCCTCTGCCTCGGCGGCGTGTTCGGTGCGCTCGCAGGCACCGGCGAAGGCGTTGCACGTCGCGATCATGAACCACGCGAGCCAGACGCTCTCGCCCTTGCCGGCCTGACCGACGCGGTTCATCCCGTCGTTCCAATCGCCGTCGCCGATGAGCGGCAGGCCGTGCGGCCCGGCCGTCTTGGCCCGTTCGAGCGCGCGGCGGCAGTGCTCCATGAGCGGCCAGCTCTCCGCCGTGGACGGGTACGTCGCGTAGCGGTCACGTTCCTTCGCGGCGAGCGGCTCGCCCACGAGGAACGGGACCTCCTCCATGAGGAGCGAGACGTCGCCGGTCGCGCGCACGTAGTGCGCCGCGACGAACGGCAGCCAGAGCATGTCGTCGGAACAGCGCGTGCGCACGCCGCGTCCCGACGGCGGGTGCCACCAGTGCAACACGTCGCCGGCCTCGAACTGGTGGCGCGCCGCCTCGATGATGTGCGCGCGGGCGAGATCGGGGCGCGAGAAGAGGAGCGCCATGACGTCCTGGAGCTGGTCGCGGAACCCGAACGCACCACTCGACTGGTAGAGGCCAGTGCGCCCGAAGAGGCGCGCGCTCAGGTTCTGGTAGGGGAGCCAGCGGTTGAGGAGCAGGTCCATCGACGCGACGGGGGTCGTGACCTGAACCGCGCGAAAGACGTCCTCCCACCCCTCGGCGAGCTCGCGCCAGGCGCGCTCCGGGCGCCCGTCGCGGGCCATCGCGCGCACGAGCTCGAGCGCTGCGGCGCGGCTGCGCGCCTGCCCGAGGAAGAAGTGGACCTCGCACTCCGCGTGGGGACCGAGGTCGAGGTGGACCTGCAGGGCGCCGCACGCGTCGCGGCCCGCGTCCGTCCGCCCGGAGAGCCCCCAGCGCGAGAGCGCGGCGGGCTCGGCGAGACTCCCGTCGCGGCCGAGGAATTCGCGCCGGTCGGCGGTGAAGCCGTGCACCGGCCGGTCCGTGGCGAGGAAGGCCGTGCGCCCCTCGAACTCGGGGTTCCAATCGCATCGGGCGAGCAGCGCGGCGTCCGCGGCGACGGACTCGGGCACGATGCGGCCGCGCGTCCGCGCCGGGGTGACGCCCAGCACCCACTCGACGAAGATCGTCGCCGTCACGCGCCGCGACCGTCCCCACATGTTGCGCACGCGCAGCCGGACGATCTGCACGGGTTCGACGGGATCGATGAAGACGGTCGTCGCCTGGGCCAGTCCGTGACTGTGGTGCAGCCAGCGCGTGTACCCCGCGCCGTGGCGGACCTCGTAGGCGCCCGGGCCGGGGGCGGGGGCGGGCGTCGTCGACCAATACCTGCCCGTCTCCTCGTCGCGCAGGTAGAGGACCTCCGCCGGCTCGTCGGTGACGGGGTCGTTGCGCCAGGGCGTGAGCCGGTTCTCGCCGCTGTTCTCCGCCCATGTGTAGCCGATGCCCGCCTCGGAGACGAGGCAGCCGAAGCCCGGGTTCGCGAGGACGTTGCACCAGGGCGCGGGCGTCCGCTCCCCGGGCGCGAGGCGGATGACGTACTCCTTCCCATCCGCGCTGAAGCCCCCGATGTCGTTGTCGAAGAGGAGCGTCCCCTTCGGCGGCAGCGGCTCCGTCTCCTCCGGCTCCGCCAAGGCCGGCGCGGGCGCGAAGCGCGGCAGCTCGTGCACGGGTCGTTGGAGCCGCCGCATGTGGTCCGCGAGCGTGCCGTGCCGCGCGTCGAGGATCGCGGCGGCGACGGACTCGAGGAACGTGAGCTCCTCCGCGGGCACGCTCGGGCCGCGCACGAGGAAGATGCCGCCCTTGCGGTTCATCCAGCGCTCGACCCCGCGCGCGGCGATCACGCGCGCGAGTCGCCCCTGTACATCGTCCTCGTAGCGCACTCTGCCCCCGTGGAGTACGACGAGGTCGACCACGAGCCCCCGTCGCCGCCAGAGCGCCTGCGCTACGAGCACTTCGTCGAGCAGCTGCGTGTCGTCGAAGTCGGAGAGGCGCAGCACCACGATCGGCACGTCACCGGAGATACCGTGGCCGTAGAGGCGCGGCTGTCCGAGGCGGTTCGCGGCGATGGTGGCCGGCGCAGCGCGGAGCGCCGAGTTAGGGAAGAGGACCGCCGAGAGCAGGCGACCGGCGTGGGGCAGGAGTCGCGGGTCGAGGTGCAGCTCGTCGACCGCGCGCGAAGCCTCGGCCGCGGCGCGCCGGAAGCCCCGCGTGATCGCGTCCGACGTCTCGAACCGGGCGCTCCGAGCCAGGGCTTCGTAGCGTGACTTCGCGGCCAGGGTCAGGAACGCGAGGCTCGTGCGCGAGCGCGGTGGGAGCACGACCTCGACCTGGATCGCGAGGATCGGGTCGAGCACGAAGCCCGTCGTGCCCGTGAGCCCCTCACCCACGGTCGCGAGTGCGCGCGGTCGCCGCGCGCTCCCGCCGCGACCGAGGAAGCGCTCGCGGTCCGTCTCGAAGCCGATGCGGCGCACGCCCGGTCCGGTCGCGACGAGCCGGTGCAGGAGGACGGCGGTGGGATCGTCGGGCGAGCGCGGGCGCCGGTGGAAGAGCAGGGCGCCGGAGGCCGCGTGGACCGCGCTCTTCACGAAGAGCTTGTCGAACGCCGGGTGTCGGTCGGCGGCGTCGAGTGGCGCGAGTGAGACTTCCGCGTAGGTCGTGATCGTGAGCTTGCGCGGCACGTCCGTCTCGTTCATGAGCTCGAGCGTGCGGAGCTCGACGTCGTCCTCCGGCGCGATGGCGAGCTCCATGCGCATGGAGATGCCGTGGTCGCGCCGGTGCAGTTCGACGAAGTGCGGGTGATACCGGAGCTGGAGCTCGTCGGGCACGGCGCCGGTCGGGCGGCGGCCGGCGGACCAGAGCGCGCCGGTGTCCTCGTCGCGAACGTAGATCCAATACCCCACGTCGTCGCACGTCGGATCGTTCGAGGCGCGCGTCATCGCGATCCCGCGCCAGTGCAGCCAGCCCCCGCCCGAGTCGGTGAAAACCTCGCCGAGCTTGCTGCCCCCGAGCGCGTGCGCCTCGGGGAACGGCCCCGCCATGTGCGGCGTCCAGGGCAGGAGCTCGGGGCGCGCCACGGCGTCCCCGGGCACGGACGCGGGATCCCTGTGGGGCGCTTCAGCCGGCAAGGCCGTCGGTACCTGCTCGTACAGGAGCAGCTCGGCCGTCCGGATCAGGGCGTCCCCGTGGAACCGGCGCACCATCACGTCGGCGTTCAGGTAGTTGTCGATCGCGGCCAGGATCATCCCCTGGTGGTGCGACATGTAGGAGCGCACGATCGCGAATCGCCGTCCGTCGAGCCGTGCGGTCGTGAAGTCGATGGACTCGTACAGGCCGTATGGGCCCACCATCCCCAGGTCGGCGAGCCGTGCCAGGTTCCGGGCGACGTCCGCGGGTCGCATCGACACCGCCAGGACCGTCGCATAGGGCGTGATCACCAGGTCGTCCGCGAGTCCGCGCTTGAAGCCGAGCCCCGGCACGCCGAACGCGCGGTACTGGTAGTTGCGGTCGGAGTCGAACAGGTAGTAGCCGGACTCCGAGATGCCCCATGGCACGCCCCGTTCCCGTCCGTAGGCAATCTGCGTGTCGAGCGCCGCGCGGCAGCTCTGGCCGAGGAACGTTCCGGGCACGCTCTCCTGGAGCAGGGTCGGCATGAGGTACTCGAACATCGTCGCGCCCCACGACAGGAGGGCGACCGAGCCGCCGGTCCGCGCCGCCGGACGTCCGAGATGGAACCAGTGCTCGAGCGGCACGTCGCCCTTGGCGATCGCGAAGAGGCTGGTGAGGCGCGCCTCCGAAGCGAGCAGGTCGTAGTGGTTCGGGTCGAACCGGTCGGCGCTCACGTCGTAGCCGATGCGGAAGAGGTGACGATCTTTGTCGTAGAGGAGCGCGAAGTCCATCCCGAGCGCATCTTCCTTCGCCTGCGCGCCGATGCCGAGAAGCTCGCTGTGCAGCGAGCGCGCGTTCGACTCCGCCGACGCGAGCGCGGTCTCGAGCGCCGACGTCCACTCGGACAGCTCGCGGCGCGCCTCGTCCGACTGATCCGCCGCATGCGCGAGCAGCTCATCCATGGGCTCGCGGGCTCGAGCGCAGAGTCCGGGGATGCCGTCGAGCGCGGGGACGGGGGTGAGCATCGCCCGGAGCGCGCGCCAGGGCTCGGCGAGCACCGGCGACTCCGCGAGGACGGCCGGCGCTTCGCGGAGGACCGCGAGCCACGGCAGGAGCAGCTCCGTCTCTCGGCGGAGATCCCGGAGGTGCTGGTGCATGCGGTCGAACCACCGCCGCAGGCCGCGCAGGGCGAGGATGTCAGCGGGACCGCCGGTCGTCTCGATCGCGTCGAGCAGGGCCCGGTCGAGGGCCGGGCAGTCGACGTCACAGGCCGTGGCGAGAGTCGCGACCCAGGCCTCCGGCTCGTCCGGCTCGAGCTCGAGTCCACGCTCGATCCGCGCGACCTCGTCCCGGAGGCTCCGCCACGGTGCCCCGCGGGCCTCGCACGCCGCGATCTTCGCGAGGATCCCCCCGAGCACGCGCAGGGTGTCCTGCACACCCTCGCCCTGCGCCCGGCGCAGGACCGGCGCGGACGCGATCGCGGCGCAGGCCTGTTCGAGCGCCACGAGGCTCACCGCGAGGTTCCCGCTGTCGACCGTCGACACGTACCGCGGTTCGAGCGGCGAGAGCGTGTGCGTGTCGTACCAGTTGAGGAGGTGCCCGCGGTAACGCTCGAGGCGCTCGAGGCTCTCGAACGACGCGCGCAAGCGGAAGACGAGCTGGGGCAGGCTGAGGTAGCCGAGGTCGTAGGCCGCGAGGGTCGACAGGAACATCATGCCGATGTTGGTCGGCGACGTGCGGTGGGCGACGACGGCGCCCGGGTCCTGCTGGAAGTTGTCCGGCGGCAGCCACTGTTCCTCGGGACCGACGAAGGTCTCGAAGAAGAGCCACGTGCGGCGGGCGATCGCGCGCAATTCGAGCCGCTCCGCCGCGGTCATGTCGTCACGCCGCCGGCGGGGGGGGCGGCTCACGAAGTGCGCGATCTCGGGCGCGGCGAACCACAGGCCGAGGAGCGGAACCGCCACGAGGAGCACGCCGGGGTCGGTGGCCCAGAGCAGGACCGCGAGGAGGACGGCGAACACCGGGCTCGCGGCCATCTCGGTCCACACGAGCGCGTGCGGTCCGCGCCCGCTCAGGAGCCGCGCCGTGTGCTCCGCCGTCCGCCACTGCAACAGACGCCGGCGGGTCCAGAGCACGCGCGCGACCGTCCGCAGGATCGCGTCCGCGCTCACGAGCGCCTCGTGCGGGAGGAACACCCAATAGAGGAGCCAGCGACCGAGGTTCGGGCCCATGTTCCGGGCGAACCACCGCGCCCGGTGATCGCTCGTGTGCCGGCGCCGGCGCGCGAGGTCGGTCACGAGCTCGGTGAACATGTGCGCGCCGGGCACGATGAGGGTGAGCATGGTCCAGGCGAGCGGCGACCCGGGCAGGAAGGTCCAGCTCGCGACGAGGAGCAGCAGGAGGTTCGGCCCGAGCAGGCTCCGCCGCATGTTGTCGAAGATCTTCCAGCGATCGATGGCGGTGAAGTACGAGTCCACCTTGCCGCCCCCGACCGCCGGCACGCGCGCGCGCAGCCACGGCAGGAGCTGCCAGTCGCCCCGGACCCAGCGGTGCAATCGCCGCGCGTAGGCGAGGTAGTGCGGCGGATACTCCTCGAAGAGGATCGTGTCCGTCGCCAGCCCCACGCGACCGTGCAGGCCCTCGAAGAGGTCGTGGGAGAGCAACGCGTTCTCGGGCGCGCGCCCCGCGAGGCTGCGATCGAACGACTCGACGTCGTAGATGCCCTTGCCGATGTAGGCCCCCGTCCCGAAGAGGTCCTGGTACACGTCGGAGACGGCGCGCGTGTAGATGTCGAAGCTCGCGTCGCCGGAGAAGAGCCGCGTGAAGAGCGAGCGCGGGCCGGAGGTCGGAGAGACCTCGACGCGCGGCTGCACGACCGTGTAGCCGGAGACGACGCGCCCTGTCTCGGGATCGAAGCGGGCCCGGTTCATGGGGTGCGCCATCGTCCCCACGAGCCGCGCCGCGGCGCCGCGCGGCAATTGCGTATCGGTGTCGAGCGTGATGACCCACCGGACGTCCGCGAGCGCCGCGCGCTCGCCCTCGTCCGCGATCCAGGTCGTGTCGTCGCGGCCCGCGAGGAGGCGGGCGAGCTCCTCGAGCTTGCCGCGCTTGCGCTCCCACCCCATCCAGCAGCCCTCGGACTCGTTCCAGAGTCGGCGCCTGTGCAGGAGGTGGAAGGGCCGGTGCCCGGCGCCGGCCCCGTACTTCGCGTTGAGCAGACGGATCCCCGCGCGCGCGCTCGCGAGGATGTGCTCGTCGTCGGGTTCCGTCTCGCTCTGCGCGTCGAGCCAGTCGCCGAGAATCGCGAAGTGGAGTGCGGGATCAGGGTTGGCGAGGTAGTGTCGCTCGAGCTGGCGCACGAGCGCCTGGACGTCGTCCGCGCTCCCGAGCAGGGTGGGCACGACGACGAGCGTCTCGTGCCCGGGGGGAATGCCGGCGGTGAAGTCGAGGCGCGGGAGCGTGCGCGGCGGGAGCACGTGCGTGACGAGCCACTGGATGAAGGTGACGGCGAGGGTCGAGGCGGGCAGCACGGTCAGCGCCGCGCCGAGGATCGTCGCGAGCGTCCCGGCCCGGCTGACCGCGAGGGCGACCAGGGGCACCGCCCAGAGCCCGAGCGTCGCGAGGCCGATCCCGCCGAGGTAGAGGCCCGTCGCGTGGTCGGTGAGGAAGCGCCGGCAGCGCCTGCGCCACGTCGGGCGGAATCCCAGGACGCGCTCGAAGGCGCGCCGCTCGTCGCCGATCAGCATCTCGCCGACGTGTCCGAGCGGGCTCTCGCGCGCCATGCGCACGGCCGCCCGGGCCACCTCGAGCTCCGACCTGCCCGTGCCCCAGGCGAGCTCCTCCACGGCCGCGAGGACGCGGTCCCGCGTCTCGAACGCCAGCTGCCGGTGCGCCCCGGCGGGGTCTTCGCACAAGGTCCGCTCGACGAGGCTCGTCGCGAGGAAGACGCGCTTCCACTGGACGACGTCCACGGCGCCGAGCAGGTGAATGGCGCGGCCGACGCGCTCTTCGTCGTCGAGCAGGGCGGCGAGCGGGACGCCCGGCAGGGCTCCGGCCGGCGGGTCGATCGCGGGGAATCGCGCGGCGAGTCCGGCGACGAGCGTGGTGAGCGCTTCGATCCGGAGCATGGTGGGGAGCGCCCAGAGCTCCCCGATCCGGAGCGGGCGTAGCTCCTGGTAGCCCACGAGGAACTGGATGGCCGAGCGCTCGTCGAGACCGAGCTCCGTCCGGGACAGGAACTCCCGCGCGATAGCGTGGACGCGCGGCTCCCCGCTCTCGAGCCCGACCAGCCGCGAGTAGAAGCCCGGCGGCATGTCCGCGCCGATCTGCCGGATCGCGCGGAGCACGAGGTAGTCGTTGTCGAGGAACCACTCCGCGATCTTGCGGACCTCACCCTCGTGCTCGACGGAGAGGATGTACGGTCGCAGGGCCTCGATGTAGCGGCGCGTGGCGGCGAGGTTCCCCAGCAGCCCGTGCCCGGTGCCCCGGCTCAGGCGCGCTCGCGCACGCTGCGCACGGGGCGCGCGCTCCATCGCACACCCGGCATGAGCGTTCGCCAGCCGCGCTCCGAGGGCTTCGAGCGACGCTGGGTCCTGGAGCTCCGGTGTTTCCGGCGAGCTCGGGCCCCCGGTCACATGTGACCCTCGCGGTGCAGTCCCGCGAAGGGGCTGGAGCGCCCGGACTCGCGCGCGGCTCGCCATCCGCGCTCGGCCGGACACACGTCCTGGATGAGCAGCAGCGGGATCGACCCGTGCGCGACGAGGTGCCGCGCGTGGCTCCCGTACGGGACGTCGCAGCTCCCCGTGTGACCGTGCGCGGCGAGCACCACGAGGTCCGCGCCCTCCCGCTCGGGCGCGTGGATGAGCGCCTCGCGCACGTCCGCGTCGCGGAGGATCAGCGTCCGGACCTCCAGCCCCTCGACGGCCATCCGGGCGCGGAGCTCGCCGATGTAGGCTTCGGCCGCGGCCCAATTCGCGCGTTCCAGCTCCGCCGCGAGGTCCTGGATTGTGCCCGTCGCGTGGGCGGGCATGCCGATCTCCGGCGTCGGGACGACGTGGAGCAGGAGGAATTCGGAGCGATAGAAGCGCGCGATCCGCTCGGCGACCGGCAGGACACACTCCGCGCGCCGCGAGCCGTCGAGCGGGACGACGACCCGCGCGAAGTGGACCATCGGCGAAGGCTGCGGGGGGCAGGAAGCGGGCACCAGCAGGAGCGAACACGGGGCGAGCGAGGCCACCTTCTGGGTCGTGGTGCCGAGGTCCCAGCCGCCGAAGCCGTGCTCGCCATGGCTCGCGAGGACCGCGAGATCGACTCGCTCTTCCTCGATCACGCTCAGGATCTGTTCCGCGGCGTAGCCCTGCACGAGCCGGGTCTCGACCACGAGCTCGGAGTGGCGCACGCGCTCGCGCTCCTGCTCGAGGTACTTCTCGGCTTCCGTGCGCGCCACCTGCCAGTCGAGAGCATCTGCGGGCTGGTGCACCATGCCGGGCCGCACGGGCTCGAGCACGTGGAGCAGGGTGACCTCGGAGTCCCACGTGCGGGCGAGCGACAGAGCGTAGGGCAGGACCCGCTCGCCGAGCTCGGTCCGGTCGAGGCAGACCAGGACGCGACGCATGCCCTCGCCGAAGTCCCCGAGCGCGGTGGGGGCCGCCTCCGCCCGCGCGTGGGCACGCTCCTCGTTCATGGTCAGCTCCTTCATTCGGACGTCGCCGGGTCGCGGTCACCCAGCACGACGCGCACGCCCGGGCCGCCGCCGGCTCGACGAAGCATACAGGATGAGCGTACGACCCGGGCCCCGCGCTTACCTGGGGCCATGGGCGAAGTGGCTCGAGGACAATGGCGCAGGCGGCGCCGCGTACGCGAGCGTACGAACTCTCAGGGCGGCGCCTACGGACAGTGGCGAGCCGTGCGATCGGCCGCCGGCGACTACCTTGCTGCTGCGAGAGTTGCGAACATGCGACGGAGCCCTACGACACCTTCCCTCCACGAGCTCTCGAAGTCCGGACTCGGTGCGCGCCGGCACTTCGCGAGCTCCCGGGACCTCCTCCAGTTCATCGCGGGGAGCACCCTCGACGGGCTGATCGCTCCGGTGCTCGAGGAGCTCGAGGAGCTCGGGGAGCTCGAGGAGCTCGGGGACGAGGAGACATGGGAGCTCACCATGACGCTGGCCGGGGATTCGGCCGGCTCCCCGATGGACCGGGCCCCACTGGACCGGGCTGCACGGCGGTCCGATGCTGACGCCCCCGCCTGCGATCCCGAACCCGAGTCCGAAGCGCGGCTCGTCCACGCACGGGGCTGAGCGCGCCGGCGTGCCGCCCGCTCCGCCGGCGCGCCCGGCCTGGCACGCGCAGTCCAGCGCCGACGTGCTCGCGGGGCTCATGGCGCTCGTCGTGCTCGCGCCCCCGCTGGCGGACGCCCTGCACCTCGTCCGTCCGAGCGCTGCGGAGCTGGGTTTCGTGCTCGCCCTGTCCTCCCTGCCGCTCTGGATCGGTCAGGCGGGGAAGGCGTGGAGCCGAGCGCGCGAGGAGGGAGCGCGGGGCGCGGCCCGGCCGGCGCGGACCCCTGTGGAGCGCGGTGGAGGCCCGAATCCAGGAACAGATTGAGGGGATCCAGCGCGTCGTGGCATCCTCCTCCACCAGCACTCGGGGCCTGGCGCCCACTCGGAGGAGCCCACCATGAGCACGCAGGTCAAAGCCGCAGTCGCCCTCGTCGTGGTCTCCGGCATCGCGTGGGTCGTCTGGTCCAGTGCGTTCCCCGGCGGACCCGACGCGGCTGCCGAGGCGCCGTCCGAGATCCAAGTCGTTCGGCCGGCACCGGAGCCAAAACCGGAGCGAGTGCAGCTCGTCACGCCCGAGCCGGTTCCCGATCCGCCGGCGCCGACCCCGAGGGTGCGCAAGCGGGACACCGCCGCCACCACCGCCCAAGAGACGAGCAGGCCGGCGCCCGAGCGCGTCGTCGCGCCGCCCCCGCAACCCGCCGCGCCGGGCACGATCTCGGGCATCGTCGTCGACGTGAACGGCCAGCCGGCCGACGCGAGCGTGGCGGCGGTGAGGGCCAGTGGCTCGCTGCGCATGACCACGGAGCGGTCCGATGAGCAGAAGGGCAAGTTCGAGTTCACCAACCTGGGGGATGGCGAGTTCACGATCACGGCGAGCACGAAGGCCGGTCAGGTCGCGATTCAGGGCGGCGTGCGAATCGATTCGACGCAGGGGGTTGCCGGCCTGAGACTGACCTTGGAGCAGGGCGCGCCCTTGAAGATCACCTTCGACGGCTCCCACGACACGGCGCGTTGCGCTGTGACCAGCAACAGCGTGCTCATCCACGACTTCACGCTGCGCAAGGGGCAGACGGCCGAGATCACCGTCCCCCCGGGCATGGTCTTCCTTCAAGTCTACGGGGGCGCGGGTGCCGACCGGACCGTGTACGAGGAGCGCTCGCTCAGCGTCTTCTCCGGCGAGGAGAACGAGACGACGTTCGTGATCCGATAGGGCCCTCGCGCTACGTGGTCTCTGCGACGTGCCGGTGCCCGCGCCCGATCCGGTCGAATCCGGACGGGAGCGGGGTGCTCGACCCGCACGGATACGGCACCGGAGCACGTCCCGGAGCGCTCTCTCGCGGCTGCGGCCGAGGGGCGCGTCCGGGCGGTGGCCACCGCCGGTCTTCTTCGCTGAGTCGTCGCGCGCGAGGACCTTGCGCGCGAGGACCTTGCGCGCGAGGACCTTGCGCGCGAGGACCTTGCGCGCGAGGGACCTCGTGAAGGACCTCGTGAGGGACCTCGTGAAGGACCTCGTGAAGGAAGCGCGCGGGCGCGGGCGCGCGCGAGTAGGGTGCGTGCTGCTCCTACTCGGACCCCTTCCAGCCCGGACCGCGCACCACCTGACCCGGCGTCGCGCCAGTGTGCTCGCCGGCCTCGAGCACCTGGACGCCGTTGACGAAGACGTGCTCGACGCCCGTGGCGAGCTGGTGCGGCTTCGCGAACGTCGCGTGGTCCTCGATCGTGAGCGGGTCGAAGACGACGACGTCCGCGTAGGCGCCCGCGACCAGGCGCCCGCGACCTTCGAGCCCCAGGTTGTCCGCCGGTAGCGACGTCAGCCGGCGGATGGCTTCGGCGAGCGGGATCACGGCGCGGTCGCGCGAGTAGTGTCCGAGCAGGCGGGCGAAGTTGCCGTACGCGCGCGGGTGGGGGTTCGACTTCAGGAACACGCCCTCGGGCGCGGGCGATCCGGCGTCCGAGCCGAAGGAGACCCACGGCAGGGCGATCTGCCGCTCGATGTTCTCCTCGGACATGAGGAAGTAGATCGTGCCCACGCGGCTGTCGTCCTCGATGACGAGATCGATCGCGGCTTCCTCCGGCGAGACACCGCGCAGCTTCGCGACCTCGGCCAGGGTCTTGCCGGTCAGGGGCTTGAGCGCGTCGTTCTTGAACCCGACGAGCAGGACGCGGTCGGGCGAGCCAGCCGCGAGCAGGAGGTTCTCCCACTCGTCGGTCGCTTCCCGCATCTCCCGTGCGACGCGTTCGCGAACGGCGGGATCGCGCAGGCGCTCGACCCATTTGTCGTGGCCGCCCTCCTGGACCCAGGGTGGCATCGCCGCGTCCAGGCCGGTCGCGCCGGCGGGATACGTGTACATGTCGGCGGTGATGTCGAGACCGCGCGCACGCGCCGCCTCGACCTTGGCGATGACGGCGTCCATCTTCGGCCAGTTCTCCTCGCCCGCGGCCTTGAGGTGGTAGATCTCCGCGCCGATGCCGGCGCGCTCGGCGATCTCGAGCACCTCGTCCACGGACTCGAGCAGCCGGTTGCCCTCGCTACGCATGTGCGTGATGTAACGCCCGCCGTACTCCGCAGCGACCTCGCACAAGGCGACCAGCTCGTCCGTCCCGGCGTAGCACGCGGGAGCGTAGATCAAGGAGGACCCGACCCCGAGCGCGCCCTCCTCCATGGCCTGGCGCACGAGCGCGCGCATCCGCTCGAGCTCTTCGGCATCGGGCGGGCGGTCCTCGTACCCGAGCTCGTGGATGCGTACCGTCGTCGCGCCGACGAACGAGGCCACGTTGGGCGTGATCCCGCGGCCGACGAGGAACCGGAGGTACTCGTCGAGCGTCGTCCAGTCGATGTCGTAGCGGATATCGCCTTGGCGCGCGCTGGATTCCGCTTTCATCGCGTCGTTGAGCGGGCCCATGGACCAGCCCTCGCCGAACACTTCGAGCGTCACGCCCTGGCGCGTGTCGGCCAGCGAACGACCGTCTTCGACGAGGGAATCCGTCGCCCAGGAGAGCACGTTGATGAACCCCGGGGCCACGGCGCGGCCCTCCGCGTCGATCTCGATCCGGGCCGTGGCGCCCTGGAGCTCACCGACGACTTCGATCCGGTCCCCGGTGATCGCGACGTCGGTCTGGATGGGCGGTCGACCGCTCCCATCGTAGACCATTCCATTCCGGATGATCACGTCGAACTGCCCGTCCGAACCCGGCGCGATGCAACCGGCGAGCAGCGTGGCGAGGAGGGGGAGAGGGCGGCGTCGCTTCATGGAACGATCCTCGTGCTGCGTGGGGGGGCGCCGTCAGCTCTGGAGCTCGTAGATCTTCTC
>SMVQ01000027.1 GCA_004357655.1 Planctomycetota bacterium | reverse complement strand
GTCGCCTGTCTCCGCGCGCTACCACCTGCAGGCGCGGTGCGCGCAGCTCGCGCGCATGGGTTGCGTCGTGTTCCACTACGACATGGTCGGGTACGCCGATTCGCGCCAGATCGAGCACGCCGCGGGCTTCGCCGACGCCGAAGCCGGCCTGCGACTGCAGAGTGCATTCGGGCTGCAGACGTGGAATTCGATTCGTGCGCTCGATTTCATCGCGGCGCTACCGGACGTCGACCCCGCGCGCATCGGCGTGACGGGCGCGAGTGGGGGCGGGACGCAGACGTTCATCCTCGCCGCGATCGACGACCGGCCCGCGGCCCTCTTCCCCGCCGTCATGGTGTCGACGGCGATGCAGGGCGGGTGCGTGTGCGAGAACGCGCCGTACCTCCGCGTCGGGACGGGGAACGTCGAGATCGCCGCGCTCGCGGCGCCGCGACCCATGGCGCTCTCGGGCGCGAACGACTGGACGGTCGAGATCGAGACGAAGGGTCTGCCCGAGCTGAAGGTCGTGTACGCCTCCTTCGGCGTGCCCGAGCTCGTCGACGCGCAGTGCCATCCCGACTTCGAGCACAACTACAACCTCGTCTCGCGGCGCGAGATGTACGCATGGTTCAACCGCCACCTCGGGCTGGGCGTAGCCGCACCCATCGATGAGCGCCCGTTCGAGCCGCTCACGCCCGCGGAGCTCTCCGTGTTCGACGATGAGCACCCGCTCTCGGCTGGGGCAGTGAGCGGGCAGGAATTGCGGCGGGAAATGAGCGCGACCTCCGACGCTCAGATGGCGCAGCTCGTGCCGCGGGACGCCGCGGGCCTCGTGGAGTTCCGGCGGGTCGTCGGCGGCGCGCTCGAGGTGATGCTCGACACGCGCCTACCGGATCCGGACGAGGTCACCGCCACCGTGCTCGAGGAGCGGGTCGAAGCCGGTGTGCACTGGACCGAGCTCGTCCTCTCTCGGGACCGGAGCGAATCCGTGCGCGCGACGCTGTCGATGCCGGATGACTGGAACGGGACCGTCGTCGTGGCGGTCTCCGACCGGGGTCGGGCCGTGTTCCTCGAGCCGATCGCGGGCATGGCGAGCGACGCTTCGAGGATCTCGAAGCAGGGTAGGGCGTTGCTCGCGCTCGACGTCTTGCTGACCGGGGCAGCCGCGGAGGGGAGCATGCCGGTGGACGCGGGGCGCCATGGGAACTACTTCGGCTACACCCTCGGCTACAACCGCCCGCTGGTCGCCGAGCGGGTGCACGACGTCTTGACGGCCGTAGGCTACGCGCGCGGAATGGAAGGCGTGCGGTCCGTGCGGCTCTACGGCGAAGACGGGGCCGGGCCGTGGGTGATCCTCGCGCTGGCGCTCGCGCGCGATGGCGTGGATCGGACGATGGCTGACTTGGATCCTGCTTTCGATGCGGTGGCGAGCCTCGATGATCCGAACTTCCTGCCGGGCGCGAGGAAGTACGGCGGGCTGGCCGCGTTCGCGGCCCTGTGCGCCCCCGCGCAACTGATCCTCCTTCCGGACGGCTTGGACAGCTTGGCCCCTCGCGGCTTCGAGGCCCGGCTCCCGGAGGCGGCGTACGCAGCTTCGGGCCACCCGTCGGCGGTTTCTTGGACGTTTGGAGGGCGGTCGCGCGATCAGTTGCTGTGGGCGATCGCGCGCTGAATGGGAGCCCGAATCATGTTCAAGGCCGTGTCCGTTCTCGCATTACTCGCGCTGGCTTCGAGCTGCGCTTCGACCGGCGCCCCGGCGCGAGCTGCGTCGTTCGACGCGGACGGCGTCTACATCACTCATCTTCGTGTCCGATTGGCGCCCTCCCACACCAAGGCCTTCGAGGCGCTGATGAAGCGCTGTGTCGAGTCGGCGCGCGCCGCGGGGCTCGCGAGTGACTACGACTGGCTCTGCTATCGCGAGCCGCCCGGTCGCTACTGGCTCGTGCACTTCAGCGAGACCGCCGATGGGTTCGCCCTGCCCGAGAGCTTGGAGGGCTTCGTCGATCAGCTCGGGCGCGCGGAGGGCGAGCCGACTCGGGATGAACTCATGACGGCGCTGGCGGAATTGGAGTACGAGACCGAGTGGGCGATCGTCGCGCGGCAGAAGGCGAGTTGGAGCACCGTCGCGAGCATGTCCACGGCCACGCATCCGAAGGCCCGGATGATGGACCGCACGGTCCGACCCGGGATGGAAGCGGAGTTCGACGCGGCGCTCGAGGCGCGCACGGCCTTCTTCGCCGAGCACGCGTATCCACTGCCCGTCGAGGGCTTCGTGATCCTGGACGGAGCGCCGGGGCGGGCGATGCAGATCGTGTTCCCCGTGGACTGGAGCTCCTTCCACGACTCGGACTCGTTCTTCGCGTTCGTCAAGGGCCTGGACGAGGCGGCGCGGGACGATTACGCCGCGCGCAAGGCCGCGCTGATGGTGACGATGGCCGGTGCCGAGTACTTCGACGGGAGCTTCGTGCCGGAGCTCTGCTACAGCGCGGAGTGACTGTCACTCCGCCGCGCGCGGCACGCGCAGATCTTCGACGAACCGGCGTATTTCCGCGGGCGGAGGCGGTGTCAGGCGGCTGACGGTGAACGTCACGATGAAGTTCAGGAGGCAGCCGAAGGTCCCGATGCCCTCGGGCGAGATCTTGAAGAACCATGGCCGCGCGAACCACGGGGCCACCCAGTCCGCCGGACGCTCGATCGCGAACATGATGTCCCACTTGTTCCCGAGGATGTAGGACGCGGTGAACGCGAGGCCGACGATCATGCCCGAGATCGCGCCCTCGCGGTTCGTGCGACTGTCGAAGATGCCGAGCAGAATGACCGGGAAGAAGCTCGCGGCGGCGAGGCCGAAGGCGAAGGCGACGACCTGCGCCACGAAGCCCGGTGGGTGGATCGCGAACCAGCCCGTGACGATGATCGCGAGCACGATCATGATGCGGCCCACGCGGACGCGCTGGGCTTCCGTCGCGTCCGGGTCGACGAAGTGGATGTAGAGGTCGTGCGCGAACGAGGAGGAGATGACGAGCAGGAGCCCCGCCGCCGTGCTGAGCGCCGCCGCGAGGCCGCCGGCCGCGACGAGCGCGATCACCCAGGGCGCCAGGCGTGCCACTTCCGGCGTCGAGAGCACGATGATGTCGCGGTCGATCGTCGCCTCGGCGAAGTGGCCGTCCACGTTGTCGAGCTGGATGCGGCCGTCGCCGTTCACGTCGTGGAACGAGATGAGTCCCGTGCGCTGCCAGTTCGTCGCCCACTCGATCGGCGTCGAGCCGCCCGCGCCGTCCGGTCGGGCGAGGTGATACAGCTCGCTCGCTTCGCCCTCGATCTCGATCGTTTCGACACTCGTGATCTCCGCTTCGTGCAGCGAATCGAGCAGGTTGTACCGCGCGAATACCGCCAGCGCGGGCGCGGTCGTGTACAGGATCGCGATGAAGAGCAGCGCCCAGCCCGCGCTGTATCGCGCCGCGCGCACGCTCTTGACGGTGTAGAAGCGCACGATGACGTGCGGCAGGCCGGCCGTGCCCACCATCAGTGCAAAAGTGATCGCGAGCACGTCGGCGCGGCTCTTCGAAGCGAAGGGCTCTGTGTACTTGGCGAAACCGAGGTCCGTCTGGATCGCGTTCAGCTTCTGGGCGATGTCGCTCGCCGTCAGGCCGATGTGCGGGATCGCGTGGCCCGTAAGCTCGGCCGAGATGGCGATCGCCGGGATCAGGAACGCGACGATCAGGACGCCGTACTGCGCTACTTGTGTCCAGGTGATGCCCTTCATGCCGCCGACCACGGCGAAGAAGGCGACGATCACCATGCCGACGACGACCCCCTGCCACATGTCGATCTCGAGGAAGCGGCTGAAGACGATGCCGACGCCCTTCATCTGACCCACGACGTACGTCAGCGAGACGAAGATCGCGCAGATCGCGGCGACGACGCGCGCCGTCTCGCTGTAGTAGCGCTCACCGACGAATTCGGGGACCGTGTACTTGCCGAACTTGCGCAGGTACGGGGCGAGCAGGAGCGCGAGCAACACGTAGCCGCCCGTCCAGCCCATGAGGTAGATCGACCCGTCCGAGCCCATGAAGCTGATGAGCCCCGCCATCGAGATGAACGACGCGGCGCTCATCCAGTCGGCGGCCGTCGCCGCGCCGTTCGCGATCGCTGGGACGCCCCGTCCAGCGACGTAGAAGCCGCGCGTCTCGGTCACGCGGTTGCGCCAGCCGATGTAGAGGTACACGGTGAACGTCACGCCGACGAAGATGGACGTCCACATCATCGTGGGGTCCATGCCACTCGCTTGGACGGGCAGGCTGGCGAGCGCGCTCATTCCTCGACTCCGTAGCGGCGGTCCAGCCGATCCATCGCGAACGCGTACACGAAGATCAGGACGACGAAGACGTAGATCGAGCCCTGCTGCGCGAACCAGAAGCCGAGCGGGAGCTGCCCGATCGAGAACCGGTTCAGCCACTCGATGAACAGGATCCCGCAGCCGTACGAGACGGTGGCCCAGATGAGGAGCAGGACGGCGATCAGTCGCGTGTTGGCGCGCCAGTAGGCCGCGGCGTCGCTCGATCTCCGCGTTTCGGACGGGGGCTCCGGCTCTCTCGGGCTCGCCATGGACGGACAGCAGAGATGGCGGCCGGAGACCTGTCAAGGGACGGCTCCCCACGCTCGCGCTCAAACCGTAGAGTAGGCCCACGTCTCGCACAGGCCGCCGCAATCCCCGCCCGATTCCTCGCCATGACCGAGCTCACTCGCCGTCAGTTCGTGCAAGGCTCCGCCGCGACCACCTTCGCGCTGGGCCTCGCCTCCTACAAACCGTTCACGGGCCGTCCGAACGAGGAGCTCCGCGTCGCGGTCATCGGACTGCGCGGGCGCGGACGCGCGCACATCAACGGGCTGCACGGCCTGCCGGACGTGCGGGTCGTCGCCCTGTGCGACGTCGACGAGGAAGTGCTCGCGAGCGCGAAGCAGCCGTTCACGGCGCGCGGTGAGGAGGTCGACACCTATACGGACCTGCGCCGCGTCATCGAGCGCGAGGACATCGACATCATCGCGACCGCGACGCCCAACCACTGGCACGCCCTCATCACGATCTGGGCCTGCCAGGCCGGCAAGGACGTCTACGTCGAGAAGCCCGTCTCGCACAACGTGTGGGAGGGTCGGCAGATGGTGCGCGCCGCGCGCAAGTACGAGCGCATCGTGCAGACCGGGACGCAGTCGCGCTCGAGCACGGGCATCACCGACGCGATCGCCTGGATCCAAGCGGGCAACCTGGGCGCGATCAAGCTCGCGCGCGGCACGTGCTACAAGCCGCGCATGAGCATCGGCAAGGTCGAGGGCCCGACGCCCGTGCCGAAGCACATCGACTACGACCTCTGGACCGGGCCCGCGCCGCTCATGCCGCTCATGCGCAAGAACCTGCACTACGACTGGCACTGGGTCTTCGACACCGGTTGCGGTGACCTCGGGAACCAGGGCGTGCACCAGATGGACATGTGCCGCTGGGCGATCGGCGCGCAGGCGCTGCCGAAAGCAGTGATCTCCGCCGGCGGGCGCTTCGGCTACGACGACGACGGGAACACGCCGAACACGCAGATGATCTTCTTCGATTACGCGCCCGCCCCGATCGTGTTCGAGGTGCGCGGCCTGCCGCGCGACGAGGCCGCGCGCGAGGGCGGCTGGGGCGGCGGCGCCATGGACCGCGTGAAGGGGATGTCGATCGGTGTCACGGTCGAGTGCGAGCGGGGCTACCTCACCATCCCGAACTACAGCGAGGCCTTCGCCTACGACGAACAGGGCGAGCAGATCCAGGCCTGGAAGGGGGGCGGCGACCACTTCGCGAACTTCATCGCCGCGGTACGCAGCCGCGAGATCGAGGACCTCTCCGCCGACATCGCGGAGGGCCACCTCTCCAGCGCCCTCTGCCACCTCGGCAATGCCTCCTATTTAATGGGGACCCGCAAGGCGCCCGAGGAGTTCCGCGCCTCGGCCCGGAGCAGCGGCCCCGCGCGCGAGTCCTACGACCGGATGTGCGCCCACCTCGACGCGAACGGCATCGACCCGACGAAGACTCAGCCCATCGGAGGCGCCTTCCTCGACATCGATCCGGAGACGGAACGCTTCGTGGACAACGAAGCGGCGAACACGCTCCTCACCCGCGTGTACCGCAAGCCGTTCGTCGTCCCGGAGGAGGTGTGATCGCGCGTCGCGCGGCGCTCGCGACGCTCGCCTGCGTCGCCACCGCCGCGTGCAGCACGACCACCCCTGACAGGGCCGTCGCCGCTGGTGCCGTGCCTGCGAGCGCCGAACGCGCTGCGCCCCGCGGCGAATGGGAGCTCGTCTACGATCAGGACTTCCGGAGCGAGGCCGCCCTGGCCGACTTCGCGTTCACGGACGCGAACGCCTGGCGCTGGTCCGATGCCGGCGGCCACCCGTCGCTCGAGCTCGTCGGCGGCAGCCGCTACGCCCCCCCGCACCGCTCGCCCCTCAACATCGCGCTCGCCCGCGAGCTCGAGCTCGGTGACTTCGCGCTGGAAGTGGACCTGCTCCAGACGGGGCGCGAGTACGGCCACCGCGATCTCTGCCTCTTCTTCGGCTACACCTCGCCCGCGCACTTCTACTACGTTCACCTGGCGACGACCCCCGACGACCACGCGAACAACATCTTCGTCGTGAACGGCGCGCCTCGGGTGCGCGCGGCGCAGGTGCCCGCGCAGGGCGTCGAGTGGGGCGAGGGATCGTGGCACACGGTCCGGTTGGAGCGCAGCCTCGCGAGCGGCACCATCCGCGTCTTCTTCGACGACATGGAGACCCCGGTGCTCGAGACGAAGGACGCGACCCACGCCTGGGGCCGGATCGGCTTCGGCTCGTTCGACGACTCGGGTCGCTTCGCGCGCGTCCGCGTGTGGGCGCCGGAAGTGCGCGTCGCGAGCGGGGTGGCGTTCGAGTAGACCGGTAGCGATACGGTACCGCGACAAATTCTTCACAACTCGGCCCACTCCTCCGCCGCTGCAGCGACGGAGGAGTGGGCCGAGTTGTGAAGAATTTGTCGCGGTACCGTATCGCTTGCTCCGTTCCTGCTTGCCCGCCTTCCTGGCTCGTCTTCTTCCGGTCGGGCATGGGCGGTCGCAAGTGCCCGACCGGAAGAAGACGAGCTAGCAGGAACGGAGCGGAGAGGCCACGACCTATTACGGCGACTCTTCCCCGAACTCGCTCAGCCGCTCGTCGAGCACTCTCGCGTCGACTTCGCCCTCGTGGAAGAGCAGCCGGTACCGGAACGTGATCGTCTCGCCCGCCGGCACGACCTGGTCGCCCGCGCCTCTCGGCTGGCCCTCGAAGTCGTGTGCGCCGAACGGGTTCGCGGCGAACAGGCCGTAGTTGCGCGCGTGCCACCACGTGGGGTGGTTCCGGTTCTTCGGGTGGTCGAACATGGCGACGCCGAGCGTGCGGTCACCGATCGGGCCCCAGTAGTCGACCCAGGCGGCGCGCTTGCCCCAGCACTCCCCGTCCGTGTGTCCCGCGCTGTTCTTGCAGTGACCCGCGGCGACGGGACCGTCGAGGCGCAGGGTGGGGGCGAGGCGGATGGCCATCGAGCCCTCCTTCGTGTCGCCGAGACGCAGGTCGCCGGACGCGGGCGTGAGCTCGATGGTGAAGTCGATCTCGCGTCCGGCGTCGGTCGCGCGGAACTGCATGGTCCGCAGCTCCGTGCAAATGAGCGTGCCGTCCGCGGCGACCCAGTCGTTCTTGACGCGCAGCAACCCGGTCGCGCCGGCTTTCACGGTATCGATCGCGCGGTGCTCGATCCGGCCATGGCCCTCGCCCTCGGCCCAGAAGTCGTGGCCGTTCACGTCGCCGTGCGCGTACCAGAGCGAGCGCTGGTGCGGGTGGTCGTGATCTTCCCCGGTCCCACCTTCGACCATCGGCCACCCGCGCGTCATCGACGCTCCGCCCGGCCCGAGCACGGGGTAGAAGTAGGGCTTTGCGCCGTCGGCGTAGTGATAGGTCGTGAACGGCTCGCCGCCGAGGAGGACGTGGACGACGCCCTTCGCCTGGACGAAGAGCACGCTGGGTTGGGGAGCGGCGTCGTCCTGGGCCTCTTGCTGGGCGGACAATGCGAGGACGGCGGCGAGAAGTGCGTGGTTCACGATGCGATTCCCCTTCGTGCGGGTGGGTGGGCGGCTGTGTGCTCGACGGACCGGAGTCCTGATACGATGCCACGCGAAGGGATCCCGCG
>SMVQ01000026.1 GCA_004357655.1 Planctomycetota bacterium | reverse complement strand
CTCGACGCCCTGGAGGCGCCGTCCAGGGCCGCGCTGGCGGCGCTCGAAGCCCGCCGCGCCACCGACCTCCGGTGGCTCGATCTCCCCTACGCCGGGTACGCCGCAGATATCCGCGCGTACGCGGAGCGCGTGCAGGGCCGGTTCGAGAACATCGTCGTGTTGGGCATCGGCGGTTCCGCGCTGGGCAACCGCGCGCTGCACACGGCCCTGAACGGTCCGTACCACGACGTCGCACCGCCCCCCGGACGCCCGCGTCTGTTCGTGCTCGACAACGTGGACCCCGAGTTGATCGGCGCGTTCCTGGACGCGGTCGATCCGACGACGTGCCTCTTCAACGTGATCTCGAAATCGGGTTCGACGGCCGAGACGATGAGCCAGTTCCTGATCTTCCGCGAGCGGCTCATCGCGCGGCTCGGGCACGAGGAACACGGCGAGCACGTCGTGGTGACGACCGACGCCGAGTCCGGCGTGCTGCGCCCGATCGCCTCGGAGGAGGGCTACGCCGCCTTCGTCGTGCCGGAAGGGGTGGGCGGTCGGTTCAGCGTGCTCTCCCCGGTCGGGCTGCTCCCGTCGGCGCTGGTCGGGATCGACATCGAGGGACTCCTGGCCGGCGCCGCGGACATGGACGCGCGCTGCAGGACGCCTGAGCTCTCGTCCAACCCCGCGCTCCTCTACGCCGCCCTCCAGTGGCTCATGCAGTCCGCGAAAGGGAAACCGATCGCGGTTACGTTCTCCTACAGCCACGCCCTGCGCGACCTCGCCGACTGGTACTCCCAGCTCCTTGCCGAGTCGCTCGGGAAGCGTCTCGACCAGGCGGGCCGCGAGGTGTTCGCCGGTCCGACACCCGTTCGCGCCGTGGGCGTGACCGACCAGCACAGTCAGGTCCAGCTCTACACCGAGGGCCCGCCCGACAAGTGGTTCACGCTGCTCGCCGGCGAGCGACCGCGACGCACGGTCGGCATCCCGGAGGCTTTCGGAGATCGCGACGCCCTCGCATACCTCGGCGGGCGGACGCTGGACGAGCTCTTCGCGGCGGAGCGGGAGGGGACGCGCACGGCGCTCACGGACGCGGGCCGGCCGAACGTCACGCTCTCGTTTCCCGCCGTAACGGCGCACACGGTCGGGCAGTATCTCTACCTGATGGAGCTCGCCGTGGCCGTGATGGGCGAGCACTACGGCGTGAATGCGTTCGATCAGCCCGGCGTGGAGGCGGGTAAGATCGCGGCCTACGCTCTCATGGGGCGGGCGGGGTACGAGGCGCGCCGGGCGGAGATCGTGGCGGCGCTAGCCGGGGACCACCGGACGGTGTAGGGCTGCATGATGGAGGGCATCCGGAACATCCTCGTCGGCGTGGCGCTCGTGGGACGTACTGTCGCGATCCCGCCGGGCAGCCGGAACGCCTTCGACCAGGCGATCCGGCTCGCAAAGGACCTCGGCGCGCGCCTCACGATCCTCCATTCGACGTGGGTCGACGAGGGCTTCGAGCCGCTCGACGGCGAAGCTCGCACGGGCGTATCCCCGGGTCGCTTGGATCTCCCTGACGAAGGCCGCGCGCTCCTCGCAGGACTCGCCTCGGAGGCGCGCGAGCACGGGCTCGCATGCGAGCTCGAAGTCGCGCAGGACCGGCCTTGGATCGCCGCCATCCAGGCCGTGCTGAGCGGGCGAGCGGACCTCGTGATCGTGGGCAAACGCGATGGGGTCCAGGGTCGGGGCCGCAGGCTCGGCAACGTCGCGGCGAAGCTCATCCGCAAGTGTCCCGCGCCCCTGTGGGTCGTGAAGCCCGATCACGACCTTGTCCACAAGCTGGTTCTCGCCGCCACGGAGCTGCGCGCGGTGGGGCGGCTCGCAGTCGAGTACGCCGGGTTCGTCGCCGCGTGCCACGCGGGCGAGCTGCACGTCGTCCACGCCTTTCAGCTCCCGCCCGAGCTCGAGCTGCGCTCGGCGAGCCTGTCCGAGGACGACCATGCCGCGGAGATCGACGCCTTTCGCGAGGAGCGGCAGACGCGGCTCCTCGCGGAGATGGCGGAGAGCGGCATCCCGGGTGTCCCGGAGGTCCACGTCCTCCGCAACGAGCCGTCCGGTGCCATTCGCGAGACCGTGGAACACCTGCACCCCGATCTGCTCGTCATGGGCTCGCTCTCGCGCTGCGGCGCCGGCTTCCGATTCGTGGGCCCATTCATGGGCACGACGGCGGAGCGCCTGCTCGACCGCGTCGATTGCTCGATGCTGATGCTCAAGCCGGCCGAGTTCGTCTCGCCCGTGGCGCTCGATGCGGCGAGTCGCTGACGGCCGACCCGGTGCGCAGGTCCATCGGCCGGCTCACTCGACGCGGTAGAGGCGGTAGGACACGCCGTCAGCCTCGAGCTCGGGCGGGCTGCGAAAGAGGAGCTCGAAGCCCGGGACGATCGGGTCCCGTCTGAGAAACGCGTAGGCCGGCGTACCTGGGGTCGGCGAGTGCTGCTGCAAGGGAACGCCTCCGACGTAGCGGAAGCTCCACAGGACCTGGGCGTCGACCAGGAGGTAGCGGCTGTCGTAGCGTTCGAGCAGACCCAGGAAGCTCTCGAACGTCCCCGTGAAGAACGTCATGTAGAAGTCCTCGATGCGCGCCCGACTGGACGCAGTCTCGTACTTGGGCTGGAGGACGATCGGATGCCCGGAGTGCGCAAGGATCGACGTCGACGCGATGAAGTCACCCATGATCGCCGCGTCCTTCGGGACGTTCTGCCCGACCCACCGCACGAGCCTCCGGAGCTCCCGGACCCCCGCCCGCGGATCGAGGCCGGGGCGCATGTTGGCGGGGAGGTACCACCCGTTGGCGACGCCCCGCGTCCTGTTCGCCAGGTCGACCGCCTGGAATGCCGTCGCGAGCGTCAGGAGCGCGACTCCGAGCCGGGGACGGCGAGAGTGGTGGAACAGGGCGGCGGCGAGCACGGGCACGGCGAAGCCGAGCAGGATGAGCGTGCGGCGTACCATCCACGCGGCCACGGTGGAGATCAGGGCGAAGAGCGAGAGCTGCAGGAAGGCCGCGTCTCCCCGCCCGCGCACCCAGCCCGGAATCGCCGCGAGCACCGAGGCCGCGAGGAAGGCGTTGGCGAGGCCGAGGCCGATGCGAAAGTCCCTCCACGTGGAGGTGGCGAACGGACCTTGCCAGATCAAGCGCGCGCCGAACGAGAGCTCGGTGCGATCCTCGGGCAATCGTCCGCCATGGGCGAGCTTCGCGAGGATGAGCTCGTAGACGTGCCCGTAGTCGTCCGCTCCGCCGGAAATCCAGCGTCGCGCGACGAGCGAGACGGCGAACAGGGCGGCGAAAGCGCCCGCCGCCACCAGCACCTTTCGGCCGTGGGTCCAAGCTCCGCGACGATCGAGCAGGGCCGCGGCGAGCATGGCGAGCGCCGCCATGACGGGGATGGAGAACAGGAAGAGCTTGCTCCTCAGCACGGGCACGAAGAGGCACGCGAGGACGGCGAGCGCCGGGACGATCCATGCCTTCGGGACTGCCAGCGGATTCTCGCCCGTACGCGCGAACCAGGCCGCCAGCGCGCCCACTTCGATGGTGACGATCATCCCCATCGCGTGCCATGAAGCGAGGGCGAGGACGAGCGCGAGCCCAGCCCCGAGAAAGCTCCAGGTCGTGCGCGTCCGGACCGCGCGCGCGAGCAGCCACGCGTGTAGCGCGAAGAGCGGGAAGCTGAACTCCTCGCGGATCAGGATCATCCCGATCGTCCGGTAGTTGAACGGCAGGACGGCGAAGAAGAGCGCCGCGAGGGCGGCGAGCTTCACCCTGCCCGTCAGCTCCCAGGCGAGGCCGTACACGCCGACGGCCGTCAAGCTCGCGAAGATCCCGAACAGCCACGTGCAGAACACGTGCAAGGGCATCTCGCCCCCGAAGATCCGGTACGTCCAGGCCGCGAAGAACTCCTGGCCGACGGTGAACATGGCGGGGATGTCGACCTCCCCGGGGTGTTCGATCCGAGGGTCGGCGCGAAAGTCGTCGGGGGGCAGCCCGCCGGACTGGAGGATCCGCTCGGTGACGTAGTAGATCAGTCCGGGATCGCTCTTGAGCATCCCGTCGGCACTCTCCTCGTCGAAGTTGACGTCCGCGAGCGCGAAGTGAATCCGCATCGCCGAGGAGAACACGACGGCGAGGACGAGCGCGAGGAGCCCCAGGATGTGGCGTCGGCGGCCGATGTCCGCGGAGGTGCGAGGCGGCGCGTGGCCTTCAGCGCTCACGGCTCGTCGGTCGGAAGGGCGCAGCGGTTCTCGAGCGTGTTCGTCGTCTTGATTCCGAGCATCGCCCGGGTCGCGAGGAGCTTCCGTACCGCGTCCGGCGGCAGCGGTTCGAGCCCACCCTTCGCGACGTGCGCGAGCCACAAGATCTTGGCGGTGTGCTCGAGCATGTCCAGCTTCTTGTACGCGTCCATCAGATTCGCTCCGAGCGTGACCGACCCGTGGTTCTGCATGATCAAGGTGTCGGAGCAGCGCAGGATCGCCCGGATCGAATCGGGGAGCTCGTCGGTCCCGGGCGTGCCGAACGGAGCCGTGGGGATGCCGCCGATCGTGACGATGATCTCGGGGATGATGGGCATCTGCAGATCTATTCCCGCGATGGTGAGCGCCACCGCGTGCGGCGGGTGGGCGTGCACCATCGCCTTCATCTCCGGCCGCTCCTCGTAGGCGACGAGGTGGATGCCCACCTCGGTCGAGGCGGGCGGTCCCTCGTCGACGGTCGCTCCGCGCATGTCGATGTGGGCCAGGTGGTGCGGCTCGAGGAAGCCTTTCATCGCGCCCGCGGGCGTGATGAGCAAGGTCCCGTCGGACATGCGGGCGGAGATGTTGCCGTCCGCGCCGACGATGAAGAACCGCTGGTAGCAGAGCTCTCCAATCCGGCAGATGCCCTTGCGCAGGCGGGTCTCCTCGTCACTCCAGCCGTGGCTCGCGTCCATGGGGAGAGTGTAGCGCTGGGGGGGCGCGCTTGCCTCGGACGCCGTCAGGGGCGGGGGGCGTCCTCGACCAGGTGGTCCCGGAGCGCCTCGACCGCGAGTTCGATGCCGCGCGTCATCGCGCCGGGAGCGGCTGGAGGGCGGGGGCGTCCCGGTGGTCGTAGAGGTAGGGCAGGTCGCCGGCAGCCTCGACGAAGTCCACGACGCCCACGATGATCGTCTTCACGGGGGCCTTCGGATCGCCCAGGATCTGCCGGCCGCCGTTGCCTTCGTCGAGGACGAGCACGCGGTCGCCGAACCCGGCGCCGGCCCGATCGATTCCGATGCGCGTCTTCGCCGTCGGCCGGCCGTCGGGCGTCACGGGTCGCAGAAGGAGCAGCGTCCGGCCGTCGAGGGCCGGGATCTGCACCGGCGAGACGACGGTGCCGACGACGTCGGCGAGGAACATCAGCGCCCCTCCCCGCCGATGGGGCGGCCGAATGCGATCGCCTCCTCGACGAAGCCGATGATGGCGGCATCGACGGGGACGAAGGTCTCGGGGCATGCGAGGGCGGCTTCCCGCCCATCGACGAAGTGCACGAGATCGCCTGGACCCACCGGCACGACGGCGCACGCGACGAGTTGGCCGCCCATGGGCGCGCCGCGCTCGTCGAGGGGCTGGACGAGCTGGAGGGGCACGCCCGCGAGGCCCTCGTAGCGGACGGTGGCCACGAGCCGACCGGTGACGCGCGCCAGGTACATGGGCTAAGCCCACTTCTCGTAGACGTTGTCGCCACCGAGGTCCCACGAGTCGACGATCGCCATGATCACCGCATCGCACGGACGGCCCTCGGTAAGAGTCGTCTGCCGCGCGCTCGACCCCGTCGCGTACAGGACCATGTCGCCGAGGCCCGCGCCGACGGAGTCCGCCGCGACGACATACTGGGCCGTCGGCTCGTTCACGTGGTCGTGGACCTGCACGACGAGGAACTTGAGGCTCTCGAGCTTCTCGTCCTTCTGCGTCGCGACGACGCTGCCCATCACCTTGCCGATCAGCATCTTGGGTCCCTCACGTGGTCCTCTTCATTCGACATCGAGCCATGTCCTCACGCTGCTCTTCGGCAGCACTTCTTCGAGAAAGCGCGCGCGCAGCTCGCGGCGGACGAACCTGGACATCGCCTCCCACGTCGGCGTGGGTCGTCGCGCGCCGAGGCACACGAGCGCCGTGGAGCCCTGGCTCGGGAGCCGCACGGGGCCGAGGATCGTCCCCGCGACGTCGCCCTTCTCGGTGTCCAGCTCCGCGAACACGATCCCGCGCAAGGCTTCCGGCACGCCGGTCGCGCCGCGCGTCACGACCCCGATCAGCCCGCCGCTCTCGCGCGAATTCGTGTCTTCCGAGTGCAGGCGCGCCAGGCGCTCGAAGTCCTCGATGCCGCGCATGCGCGCCCGCAGCTCGAGGAGCTGCTTCTCCGCCTCCTCGAAATCGCGCTTGATGAGCTCGTTCTTGTACTTCGCCGCGTGCAGGACGAGCACCCGGACCTCGACGCCCTCGCCGTAGCGACCATCGAAGAGCTTGCGCTCCGCCTCGTAGGCGTCACGCAGGTCCTCGTCGGTCCGCGAGCGGTCGACCCACAGGATCGCCAGTGCGGACACGTGGATCGCCGGGTCGAGCCGGAGCGCGGCGAGCGAGAGCCCCTTGGCCTCGAGCAGGTCGTCGTACGCGATGCCCTGATAGAGGGGGTTGCGCTCGGCCGCCACGCGCCGCCGGTCGATCTCGGCCTCGACCCCGCGGAAGATGGCCTCGTCGGAGAGGTCGGGCATGCGCGCCCGGATCCGCTTGAGGGCCAGGAGCTGGTAGCACGCGTCGACGATGTCCTCGCGCTGGAGCTGATCGCGCAGGAATCGGGCGTACTCGCCCGTCCCGATCGTGACGTCGCCGCAGCGTGCCACGACACCGTTCACCCAGGGATGCGGCTCCTCCGTGTAGCCCCGTCGCTCGAGCACGCCTTCGAGCCACATCGTCTGCTGCTCGCTGGTGACGGTTGCGTCCGCGGGGATACCGAGCGCGCGCCGCGTCAGGAGCTCCTGCACGATCGCGAGGTGCAGCGTGTCGCGGAACAACTTGGAGTCGACGTCGCTGTCCGCGAGCACCTGCCGCAGCCCGCTCGGATTGCCCTCCGAGCGGATCTGCCGGTCGAGCTCCTCCCAGCGCCGGCTCAGCATCGCCGGGGTCACCTCGAGCTGCGCTTCCTCGCCAAGGCGCGCGAGCATGCGCATGTCGAGGAGCTGGCGCAGGGCCGCCCGGCCCTCGATCGTGAGTGCGTGGCGCCAGACGATCAGCTGGTCGAGCTCCTCGAAGGTCACCTCCGTTTTCCGCCCGTAGGCTGCGAGGTCGCCGCCCAGGCGTTCCTCGGCGGAAGGCTCCGCCTGCGAATCAGCAGCCCGTGCCGAAGCCTGGCCCCCCGCGAGCATGCCGGCGCCCGTGACCAGGAACACGCAACTGAGGGTCGCGGCACCGGGCCGGACGTGGAAAGGGAAGAGCGAGGTCATGGCCGTGCTCGCCGAGGAGCGGTTGGAGGATAGCGCGGGCCCTTCGGGGGCGACAGCGCTCAGGCCCGTTCGTGGTCTGCGCTCGGCGGCCAGGGCGGCGGCCGTCCCCCGCTCGCGCCCGGCAAGAAAACAAGAAGGGGGGGGCGCCGCTCGTGCGGCGCCCCCCCGTGAGTCATGTCGATGATCGCTGATCAGGGGGTGTGCATGATCGCGATGGCGTCGGAGAAGTTCGCCGTCGGGGAGGGCGAACCCATTCCGGTGCCGTTGCAGGCGGCCTGGGCCGCTGTGCTGGGGTCCCGGTTCCAGCGCTGGTAGTTCATGACCATGCCAGCCATGACGTTCAGGCCACCCGCAGCCGACGTGGCGTAGTCGATGTTCTCAGTGATGACTCCGCCCGTCGAGCCGGCCGCAGTGACGAAGCGCTGCAGACCGTTGAAACTGATGCAGAGGTTGCCGCAGTACAGCGGAATAAGGGCCGATTCCGGTCCGGCGATGAAGATGCCCGGCTGATCCGGAGCGTTCGGAAGGCCGCTGGCGGTGATCACGAGGTCGTTGGCCGTGATGCTCGACGAACCCGAGGCCGAGATTCCGGAGACGGTCCCGGAGGAGAACAGCGTGGTATCCCCCGTGCAGTAGTTCGTACCCAGCACGACGTCGTCGCCGAATAGCTCGTGACTGTGGCCGCCCCAGGCATTGCCGGCTGCGTAACCGCCGAAGAAGTAGCAACCGTTGCCTTGTTGGCCGGTAGCGTCTTTCTTGTACCACCGGTCTTCCTCGTGGAGACCGGTGCCGACCAGCGGATCAACTCCCGCGGGGAAGCCCCACGCGGCGTTCGTACCCGAGCCGTGAGGCTCGTTCAGCGGGTCGCCGGCGATGAACATGCCGGTGAACGATGCTCCGCCGGCCCAAGG
>SMVQ01000025.1 GCA_004357655.1 Planctomycetota bacterium | reverse complement strand
CGGACTCGTACGCCCGCGATCCCCAGCTCGTCCTCGTCCTGGATGCCATTGCAGTTCGAGTCGAGCCACACGAAGTCCCCGATGCTCCCGCAGAATCCGAAGCCGAAGTCCACTGATCTGTCGACCGTACCGTCTTCGACGAGCACGACCGTCGACGGGCTGCAGTTGCTGTCCACCTCGGGGTCGTCGCCGACTTCGCAGGGCGACGGCGCGAGCCCGTCGAGCGGCGAGCCGGCGTCCAACGACACGACGTAGGTGCCGGCGCACAGGCCATTGAACTCGTAGTGCCCGTCGGAGTCCGTGAACTCCTCCCGGATCCCGCCGCTCCTGTCCACGAGCTCGAGGAAGACCATCACATTCGCGATGCCCGGCTCATCCTCGTCCTGGATGCCGTCGCAGTTCGAGTCGAGCCATACGAAGTCCCCGATCGCACCATTGCACCCAGCCACAAGGCTCGACCGGGACTCACCCCCGCCGCAAGAGGCATAGCAGAGCACTGCTGCGACCACGACGATGGCCGCCGAGCTGCGTGCCTGGACGATGGGATGGGCGGCATGCATCGCTCGTCAATCCCAGCTCGGCAAGCGGGCCGGAATGCCTTGCGCCGTTTCCACCTTGCCGCGAGGGACTGTTCGAAGATCCCTGCACCACAAGAAAGCTCTAGGTGCTCGAATCATGATGAGACAGAAAGCTCAACAGCTCTCTTGCCACACGCTCTCATTCTCTCTCTCTGCTCCGCGCTACGGCGGACAGTCACCAGCCCGGGACAGCGCCGTCACTCTCTCCTCCCGCGTGCTCAGGTTGGCGCCGGCCGTTCCGAGTGGACGAGTGGAGCAGGGGGGGGCGCAGGGACCAAAGTAACTGTACCCCATTCTTGGAATTGCTCAAGTGGGTACCGGTCGATCGGCAAGATCCATCCCGCACCTCGTTCCCGTGCGGTGAAGGGGCCCGGGGTCCGCTTCGCCCGGGTCGAGTGCACGAATCGCTCGGCGAATGCCCTGCAGCTCGTGGCTCGGAGTGGCGCCGATGAACGATAGGAGGCCGACCTCTTCGCCGCCGCGCCGCTTGGCTGGGTAGCCCGCGTAGAGCTGATGCGCCCGTTCTCTGCGACCTCGGGGGCCCGGGGCGCCGGTTGTCATGGGCCGCCTCCAGGGCAGTGCGGCCATGTCGCGCAACAGTGCTCAGATGTCCTGGCAGCATGGCGATGCAGTCCGACCGCGGTCGGACGATTCTATTCTTGTCGCCTCTCGACTCTGGAGACGAACGACCGGAGCACAGGGATCGCGCGCCTTGCACTCGCCTCGCACGCCGTTGTCGTTGCGGTCGAGCACCTGCGGCGCATGGTACACCGTTGCGCACGTCACGCTCCGGCCGTAGGTTGCAACGCGGCCCTCCGACGCGACAGTTCGAGCACGAAGCCCGTCGGAGGGCACCCGATGTCGTCGAGAACCATGAGCACCGAGGAGCACGAGCAACTCCACCGGGCCGCGGAGCTGCTCCGTCCCATCGCGCGCGCGGCCGCGCTGGGGCGCAAGAACGGCCTGGGCCTGCTGATCTTCGGCGTCCTCGGCGTGCTCCTCAGTCTTCCGGGCCTCGACGCGGCTGACTTCGCGATCGGGGCCATCCTCACGACGACGGGACTCGTGGAGGTGCGCGCGTCGCGGCGGCTCGCCCGCGCGGATCCAGCCGCGCCGGGACTCCTCGCGCGCAACGAGCTGCTGCTCATGGCCGGCATCCTGGTGTATTGCATGCTCCAGCTCACCGTGCTGCGCGCGAGCGGGGATGAGTTGGCCGAGCTGCTGGGTGACACGAGCGCCCTGGGGATCGACGTGGCGGCGCTGACCGACTCGGTGAATGCGATCATCTACTCGACCTTCATCGCGGTCACCCTGCTCTACCAGGGCGGCTTGGTGCGCTACTTCCTGCGCCGCCGGCCGATGATCGACGCCTACTTGCGGGAGTGCCCCGAGTGGGCCCGCCGGGTCGTCGTGGAAGTCAGGGACTGACTGGAAGTGGTCGGGGTGATGGGACTCGAACCCACGACTCGTAGCACCCAAAGCTACGCCTCTACCAACTGAGGTACACCCCGGCCCGCAAGACTACCGCAAGCGGGGCCCGGGGGCGAGCCGGACGCGACTTCAGCTGCTGGGGGGGGTGCTTCCCCTTTCGCTCTCCCCGCCCTGGCGCTAGGGTGCGCACGACCACGGTCAGGAAAACGCAGGCGCACAGACACACCATGAAGGTCCTCGTCGTCGGATCCGGCGGGCGCGAACATGCGCTGTGCTGGAAGATCGCCCAATCGCCGCTCGTCGAGGAGGTGCTCGCCTGCCCGGGCAACGCGGGTACGCAGCGCGTGGGGCGCAATGTCGACGTGGCGGCCACGGACATCGACGGGATCATCGCGCTCGCGCGTGAGGAGCGCGTCGGGCTCGTCGTGGTCGGGCCGGAGGATCCGCTCTGTGCCGGGCTCGCCGACCGGCTGCGGGAGGCGGGGCTTCCGACCTTCGGGCCCGGGGCGAGTGGCGCGCGGCTCGAGGGCTCGAAGAGCTTCGCCAAGGACCTCATCGAGCGGCACCGGATTCCGACCGCCGCCTCCCGCACGTTCGATCGCTCGGGGCTCGCGAAGGGCTACGTCCGGGGTTGCCAGAGCTGGCCGCAGGTCGTGAAGGCGGACGGGCTCGCGGCGGGGAAAGGCGTGTACATCTGCGAGGACTCGCGCACGGCCTGCGCGGCGATCGACGCGATCATGGAGGAGCGGCGGCACGGCAAGGCCGGCGTGAAGGTGCTCATCGAGGAGTTCCTGGAAGGCATCGAGGCGAGCGTCTTCGCGATCACCGACGGGAGCACGATCCTCATCCTCGAGCCGGTCATGGATCACAAGCAGGTGGGGGCTGGCGACACGGGGCCGAATACCGGCGGGATGGGCGTGTACTCCCCCGTCGAAGGGCTGACGCGCCGCACCCACAAGCAGATCGAGCAGCGCATACTGGTGCCCTCGATCCATGCGATGCGTCAGGAAGGCATCGACTTCCGCGGCGTGCTCTTCTGCGGGCTGATGATCACGGAGAGCGGTCCGCGGCTGCTCGAGTACAACGTGCGCTTCGGCGATCCCGAGTGCCAGGTCCTCATGCGGCGCCTCGCCGGCGACGTCGTGCCGATGCTCCTAGCGACCGCCGAGGGCAAGCTCGACTCGATCGATACACCCACGTGGGATGCGCGGGCCTGCGTCGGCGTCGTCGGCGCATCCGAGGGCTATCCGGGCGAGTATCGCAAGGGCGACCGGATCGTGGGGCTCGAGGCCGCGGAGGGCCGGACGGACGTCGTCGTCTTCCACGCGGGGACGCGCTCCGAGGGCACGGACGTCGTCACGAACGGCGGCCGGGTGCTCTGCGTCACCGCGCTGGGGGAGGACATGGAGGCGGCGCGCGAGAGCGCGTACGCCGCGTTCGACGTGATCGACTGGGACGGCAAGTTCTGCCGTCGGGACATCGGACGGCGATCACTTCCCGCTCAGCCCGCCAGGGCCAGAGAAGGGCACGAGCTCTGACGTGTCGGCCGCGCTCGGCCTCCTCAGCCCCGTGGCCATCGGCGTCGTGATTCCGACGCTCGACGAGGTGGCGCGTCTCCCGCGCCTCCTGTCGCGGCTGCTCGGTGCCGACGTCGACGCGCCCGACCGGGCGGACGAAGTGGTCGTCGCCGACGGGGGGAGCGGGGACGCCACGGGCGCCCTCGCGCGCGAGCACGGCGCGCGCGTGGTCGCGGCGCCGCGCGGGAGGGGCGCTCAACTCGCCGCCGGGGCGGAGTGCGTCACGGCCGACGTCCTGCTGTTCCTGCACGCCGACTGCGTTCCGGAGCCCGGCGCGCTCGCCGTCCTGCGGCGCGCCTTCGCCGATCCCGTGCTGGACGCGACCGCGATGCGGCAGCGGATCGCGGCCCCGGGCGCGTTCTACCGGCTCGTGGAGGCCGCGGCGAACGCGCGCTCGCGGCGCGGGATGGTGCTCGGCGACTCGGGCCTCGCCGTCCGGCGCGATCTGTACCACGCGCTCGGCGGCTTCCGGTCCATCGGGATGTTCGAGGACGTCGAGCTCTCGCGGCGCTTGCGCCGGCGCTGTCGCGTGCGGTACCTCGCCGAGGCGCGGCTCTCGGTCTCCGCTCGCCGCTGGCAGCACGAGGGCGCCTTGCGCTGTACGATGCGCAACTGGGTGCTGAGGGCGTTGTATGGAGCCGGTGTTGGACCGGAGCGTCTGGCGCGGTTCTACCCACCGCACCCACCGACGCCGGGCACCTCGTGAAACAGACCACGATCAAGAAGCGCTTCGAGCAGTTCCTCCGTGAGAGCTCGCTCAAGGTCACCCCGCAGCGCCGACGCATCTTCGACCGGGTCTTCAGCACTCACGAACACTTCAGCGCCGAGCGGCTGTACGCGTGGCTACGGGAAGAGGAGGGCCCGCGCGTCTCGCGCGCCACGGTCTACCGCACGCTCGACGTCCTGGTGAAGGGCGCGTTCATCGAGTCCCTCGACACGGGCACGGGCGAACTGATGTACGAGCACGTACTCGGGCACCACCACCACGACCACATGGTCTGCCTCGCTTGCGGCAAGATCCAAGAGTTCCGCGACGAGCGCATCGAGGAGCTCCAGCGGCTCGCGGCGGAGAAGCTCGGCTTCCGGGTGGTGAGCCACGTCCACCGCCTGTCCGGCTACTGCCGCACATGCGGTGCGAGGAACCGTAGCGGTTCGTCGCCTGATCCCGGCGCGTAGGCACGCCGGGCGACCCTCCCGTTCCGTTCCGGTTCCGTTCCCTTCCTGCTCTTCCTGTCTTCCTGCTATGTCTGCTTCTGGTCAGGCATGGGCGGCCGCCCATGCCTGGCCAGAAGCAGACATAGCAGGAAGACAGGAAGAGCAGGAAGGGAACGGAACCGGAACGGGAGGAAGAGGCGAGCCGTCAGCCGAGCGACTTCAGGATCTTGCGGAGCACCTCGCTGGCGATCGCCCCGTTGTTCACGCCGAACTTCTTGGCGTTCACGCGGATGACCGTCTGGCCGATGTCGAACGTCTCGACCTGGACGTGGACGAGCGCGCCGTCGTAGGTCGCCGTGGCGCTCTTCAGGTCCTCGTCGGCCTCGACGAGGTCGACGCTCATGAGGCCGAGCGTGTGCTTGGTCTGCAGCCACACGGTGCGCGAGTCCATCTGGACCTGGGCGACGTAGGTGTTGCTGTCGATGATGTCCTGGCTGATCAGCACCGTGCCGGCGCCGACGGCGAGGATCCAACAGCCCGAGAGGAACGGTGTGACGAGGAGGAGCGGCAGTAGGAGTCTGCGCATGGTTCTTGCCCTTGGCTTGCGAGGTTCAGACGGGTGCCGCGGTGGCCGTCTCGACCATGCGGCGATAGAAGGCGAGGCCCTCACCCTCCTCCCGTTTCGGGAGGCGCGTCCACTGCGGGTGGTTGAGTGGCGAGATGTTGCGTTCGGGGTGAGGCATGAGGCCCAGCACGCGACCCGTCGGGTCGCAGATGCCGGCGATGTGGTGCACCGAGCCGTTGGGATCGGCGGGGTACTCGGGCGGGCTGCCGTCCTCGTTCACGTAGGTGAGCGCGACCTGGCGACCCTCGATCAGGCGTTTCAAAGTGCTGTCGTCCCGGACGACGAAGCGCCCCTCCGCGTGAGCCACGGGGACGGGGAACCGCTCGCCCGGCACGAGCCACGGACACACCGTATCTTGTGTTTCGAGGTGAATCCAGCGGCACTCGTAGTGGTTGGATGCATTTTCGTAGAGGGCGATCGAGCGCTCCTCGGGCCGCCGGTCCGGCTCGAACAGGCCCGCCTCCAGGAGCACCTGGAAGCCGTTGCAGACCCCCAGGACGAGGCCCCCCCCGGCGACGAAGGCCCGCATCTCGCGCGCGAGGTGTGCCCGCAGCTCGGCGCCCCAGACGCGCCCCGCGGCGATATCGTCGCCGAAGCTGAAGCCCCCGGGGACGACGACGATCCGGTAGTCCGCGAGCCGGCCGGGATCCGCGACGAGGCGCCGGAAGTGGAGGATGTCGGTGCGGGCCCCGGCGAGGGTGAGGGCGCGGCCGGTCTCGTCCTCGCAGTTGGTGCCCGCGCTCCGCAGAACGAGTGCTTTGGGTTGGCTCATCGTCGTGAGTAATTCGGGCTAGCCTTGGAATCCGCTCTGGAACGCGGCGCGTAGCTCGTCGCCCTGAAGGTCGACGACGAGGCCTCCGTCCGTGCCCTTGATCTTCAGCCGGTCGGTCTTCGCGACGCGCCCCAGGGGGATGCACACGTGCCCCATGAGCTTCGTCTGGAAGGGAAACTTCTTGCCCGGCTCGACCTCGACGAGGAAGCGCGTGCAGCTCTCCGAATAGAGCAGCGTCGCGTCCTCGTCGTAGGCGGCGGGCCAGTCCGCGTGGTCGATCATCGCGAGGTCGAGGTCCATGCCGCGGCCGCCCGCGAGAGACATCTCCGCGGCGGCGACGGCGAGCCCGCCCTCGGAGAGGTCGTGGCAGGCGCGGACGTACCCCATCCGCATGGCGGAGTGCAGCTTGGCGAAGAGGGCGGGCGCCTTCGCGAGGTCCGGCCGCGGCACCGTACCGCCGGCGAGGCCGCGCTGGGCGAGGTACTCCGAGCCGCCGAGCTCGCCCCGCGTCGTCCCCACGAGCATGATGAGGTCGTCGGAGCGCTTGACGTCCATCGTCACGGCGCGCTCGACGTTGGGCACGATCGCGAGCGCCGACACGAAGAGCGTCGGCGGGATCGACAGCGTCTCGTCGCCGACGCGGTACTCGTTGTTCAGGCTGTCCTTGCCCGAGATGAACGGCGTCCCATAGGCCATGGCGGCGCGGTAGCAGCCCTTGGCCGCGAGCACGAGCGCGCCGAGCTGCTCCGGCTTGTCGCAGTTGCCCCAGGCGAAGTTGTCGAGCAGCGCCGTCCGCGCCGGATCGCCGCCCGTGGCGACCACGTTGCGCAGGGCCTCGTCGATCACGGCCTCGGCCATCGCGCCCGGATCGAGCCGGCCGTAGCGCGAGCTCGCCGCGCACCCGATGGCCGCGCCCTTGCGCGAATCAGGCAGCGGCTTGATCACCGCGCCGTCGGACGGGCCGTCCATGCGAGCGCCCACCATGGGCTTCACGACCGACGTGCCCTGCACCTCGTGGTCGTACTGGCGCACGATCCACTCCTTGCTGGCGATGTTCGGGCACCCGAGGAGCGCGAGGAGCGTCGCGCCGTGGTCATCGGCGGGCGGACAGCCGGGGTCCGCCAGCTCGGGCGCGCGCCACTCGGCCTGGCGCGTGGGGCGCGGCGTGCCGTCGTGCAGGAACTGCATGTCCAGCTCGCCCACGATCTCGCCGTGCGCGGTGAGGACGAGGCGCTTCGTGTCGGTGAAGTGCCCGATCGGCGTGGCCTCGACGTCCTCGGCCGCGAACACCGCGAGGCACTCCGCGAGGTTCTCGGGCGGGACGGCGAGCACCATCCGCTCCTGCGCCTCGCTGATCCAGATCTCCTCCGGCGTCAGGCCGGGGTATTTAAGGGGCACCTGATCGAGCTGGACCTCGGCGCCGCAGTGCTCGCCCATCTCGCCGACGGCCGACGAGAGCCCGCCCGCGCCGCAGTCGGTGATGCCCCGGTAGAGCTTCCGGTCGCGCGCGACGAGCAGCGCGTCGAGCACGCGCTTCTCCATGATCGGGTCGCCGATCTGCACGGCGGCGGCGGAGACGGTCTCGCTCTCGTCGTGCAACTCCACGGAAGAGAAGGTGGCGCCGTGGATGCCGTCGCGCCCCGTCCGCCCGCCAACGACGAGCACGACGTCGCCCGGTTCGACCGATTTCGTGGCGCAGTCGCGCGGGATGAGCCCGACGGTGCCCGCGAACACGAGCGGGTTCGCGACGTAGCCCTCGTCGAACCACACGCCGCCGGAGAGCGTGGGGATGCCCATCCGGTTGCCGTAGTCGCGCACACCGGCGACGACGCCGCGCAGGATGCGGCGCGGGTGCATCGTGCCCTTCGGTACGTCCTCGGGCGGGAGCTCCATGGGTCCGACGAAGAACGCGTCCGTGTTCGCGATCGGCTTCGCGCCGAGCCCGACGCCCATGATGTCGCGGATCACGCCGCCGATGCCCGTGCCCGCGCCGCCGTAGGGGTCGATCGCGCTCGGGTGGTTGTGGGTCTCGACCTTGAAGGCGAGGTCCCAGCCCTCGTCGAACGCGACGATGCCCGCGTTGTCGTGGAAGACGCTGATGCACCAGTCCTTGTCCAGCTCGTGCGTCGCGCGCGCGATCGTCGACATCAGGAGGTCGTCGATGAGCTCGCCGTCCATCTCGATGAGGCCGCGGAACGTCTTGTGCTTGCAGTGCTCGCTCCAGGTCTGCGCGAGGGTCTCGAGCTCGCAGGCGGTCGGCTCGCGCTCGAGGCCGCGGTAATGCTCCTGGATGGCGCGCATCTCCGTGAGGTTCAGGGCGAGCACGCCCTCGGCGCTGAGCTCTTCGAGCTGGGCATCGGACGCGTCGCGCAGGGCGACGGTGACGGCACCGTGCGCCGCGCCCGCCTGCGGCCGGCCGTAGAAGAGCCCCTCCGTACCCGCGTGGATGTCCTCGATGACTTCGTTCGCGAGCAGGCGGCGCGCGATCGTGTCGACCTCCGCGTCGGAGGGCGCGCCCTCGAGCTCCCAGGCCTGGAACGTCGCGACGGCGAGCTCGGCCGCGTCGTCCGCGACCGTGCCGGAGACGAGGCCCGTCCGCGCGATCGCGCGCGCGGTCGTGAGCGCGACGGGGTCCATGACGCCGGGCTTGCGCGCGATGAGCACGCGCCGCACCCCGCCCGGCACGCTCGGAGGCTCCCCCGGCGCGGTCACGCGCGCTTCGTCCAGCACGGGGTCGGCGAGCAGCTCGCCCGCGATCCGGTCGACGGCGTCGCGCTCGAGCGTGGGCGGCAGCAGGAATCCGCGGCCGAGGCGCGCGCGCGTCACGCTGGCGATCCCGAGCTCGCGGATGGCCGCCAGGGCGTGCGTGCCCTCGGGATCGTCGAATTCCACCCGCTTGAACACCTCGACGCGCCAGGCCTCCGGGCAATCGGGCCAATCGGGGCGACCGGGAGCGGTCTCGGCGTTCGGCGACGCCGCGGCGGACGGGGGCATGGGCAGCTCCTAGGGGGGGGCCGTCGGGCGCGCCCCCTGTTCGGTCGGTGTCTCGGAGAGGAGAGAGGGCGCTCGCGGAGCCCCCTCACCGGCACCCGCGCGCGGAGAATCGCGGAACGGGGCGTCGGCGCGCGGAGTCTAGCGCCTCGCGGGCGGCGGAGAAACGGGGGAGCGACGGCCGGGAGCCGAGTCGCGCAGCGGCATTCCGTCTCCGGGGTTGCCGAGCGCCGATGGTTCTCCGACGATCCGCGTCGCGAGCTGCGCCGGAGCGGCCGCCCCTTCCCATGACCCCCGCCGACAAGAGCAAGATCGACGCGACCCCGGGCATGGCCTTCGAGCGTCCGATCCGGGAGCTCGAGGCCCAGCTCCAGGAGCTGGAGGAGCTGTCCAAGGGCACCGAGCTCGACATCTCCAGCGAGATCGAAGCGCTCCGCAAGCGCCTGGACGAGGCGATCGAGTCGACCTACAAGGACATCGGCGCCTGGGAGGGGGTCAACGTCGCCCGCCACCGGGACCGCCCCGTGGCCTCGGACTACATCAGCGGGCTGTTCGACGACTTCGTGGAGCTGCACGGCGACAAGATGTTCGGCGACGACCCGGCGATCGTCACGGGTTTCGCGACGCTGGAGGGACGGCGCTTCATGCTGGTGGGGCACCGGAAAGGGCGCACGACGAAGGAGCGCCTCGAGTGCAACTTCGGCTGCGCCCACCCCGAGGGTTACCGCAAGGCCCTGCGCAAGATGCGGCTCGCGGCGAAGCTGGGGCTCCCGATCGTCACCCTCATCAACACCCCGGGCGCGTACCCCGGGATCGGGGCCGAGGAGCGCGGGCAGGCGGCCGCGATCGCCGAGAACATCCTGGCCATGTTCTCGCTCCGCACCCCGATCCTCACGATCGTGATCGGCGAGGGCGGCTCCGGCGGCGCGCTGGGCATCGGGGTGGGGGACCGCGTGCTCATGATGCAGTACGCCTATTACTCGGTGATCAGCCCGGAAGGCTGCGCGGCGATTCTGTGGAAGGACGGCGAGCGGACCCCCGACGCAGCCGAGGCCCTGCGCCTCACGGCGGGCGACCTGACCGAGCTGGGGCTCATCGACGGCACGATCCCCGAGCCCCTGGGGGGCGCTCACCGCGACCGGAAGATGGCCTTCGAGAACCTGGGCCGGGCGATCGTCGAGCGGCTCGACGAGCTCTGTGCCATCCCGCTCGACGAGCTCGTGCGGCAGCGGCGCGAGAAGTACCGCAAGATCGGCTGGATCGAGGGTCGCTTCCCTGAAGTGGAGTGACCGTCGGTACGCGCCAGGACGTGAATCTGCCCATGCGAGCAGCGACGTACCTCCCGCCCGGGCCTACGGGCTACACTCCCCGCACAGGCCCCCACGACGACGGCCGCGGCCTGCCCATGCGAGCGACGATGCGCGATTCAGATGACCTGCCCCCGGCGTCGGACCCCGCGCGGGTGGACGGGGACCACGACCTGATCCGCCGGGCGCAAGGGGGGGAGGAAGCGGCCTTCGCGGCGCTCGTCAAGCGCCACGAGCGCCGGGCCATCGGCGTCGCGCGCAAGATGGTCCCTTCGGACGAGGACGCCCAGGACCTCGCGCAGGAGGCCTTCCTGCGCGTCTTTCGCAGCCTCGAGCGCTTCGACTTCCAGCACGACTTCACGACCTGGCTCTACCGGATCGTGACGAACCTCGCGATCGACCACCTGCGCAAGCGCCGGCCCGCGGTCTCGACCTCCGGGCTGCTCGACGACGACGAGGCGGACCTCGACCTCCCCGATCCGCGCGACGACCGGCCCTCCGACCGGATCGTGTCGATGGAGACGGCGGACGAGGTCCAGGAGTGCCTGTCCACGCTCGCGCCGCACTTCCAATCCGTGCTGGTCCTGCGCGAGCTCGAAGGCCTGCCCTGTACCGAGATCGCCGACATCGTCGGCGCCACCCACGTCACCGTCCGGTGGCGGCTGCACCGGGGGCGCAAGCTCTTCCAGGAGGAGTGGGAGCGGCGCCAGCGCCTGAACGAGGCCCCCGACCAGGCCGACCAGGCCGACCAGGCCGCCCGGGGGGCCGATGACGGCCCCGGGAACCCCGCCAACACCCGCCCCATCGATCCGTAGAGCTCCCGTAAGACCGGACGACCGTCCCATGGAACGAATTTCCGAAAGTTGCACCGACGTCCAAGCGGCCCTGCCGCTCTACGTGGGCTCCGACCTCGAGCCCACGGAGCAGGCGGCCGTGGCGGCGCACCTCGACGGGTGCGTCGACTGCAGCCGACTCGCGCAGAGCGCGCAGCGGGCGCGCGATGTTCTGTGGACCTTGCGCGACCGGGAGGAGCTCGCGCCCGCCCCGCAGCTCTGGGGTGGCATCCGGGCGCGACTCGTCTCCGAGGGGCTCTTGAAGCTGGCCCCGGACGGAGACGAGGCGGGACGTGAACTGTCCCGGCCCGCCCCCGCGGGTCCGCGCACGGGCGCGCCTTGGGGTGGGTATCGGCGCACCGCACAGGTCGGAGGCCTGGCTGCGGCGGCGGCCCTCGCGCTGTTCATCGGGCTCCACGACCGCCTTCCGGGCGGCAGCGTTCAGGACGGCTCTCAGGACAGTTCTCAGGGCAGCTCTCAGGGCATAACGGCACCAGCACTGGTCAGGGACGATCACGCCCCCGTCCGCTCCGATCCGGCGCCGGATGGCGCGGTGCGGCTCGTGGCGCACAGTCTGCGCCATGTCGGCGCGGCCGGCACCCCGCTCCTGCTCGAGGCCCGGGAGTTCCCGGCGGCCGTGCCGCCGGTCGGAGTCGGGCGCGGCTCGCTGAACGCGCTGACCGGGAGCCCGTCTCCCGCGTGGCTGACCCGGCCGAACAGCGGGCGCGATCCGCGTGTCCGGTAGCTCACCGCCCTTCGACCCGCGCGGGCGCGCTCCGTGGCGCCCCTCGCTCCCGTAATCCGGAGACGGAACGATGACGCCCCTGTGGCTTCTACTCGGTCTTTCCAGCCTGCTCCCGACGGAGCTCGCATCCCAGGCGGACGGCGCCGCGGGCGCGAGTCAGGGCGAGCTCGTGCGCATCGGTCCCATCGCGGCGCCGCGCGTCCCGCGGCGCTTCAACGGGCCCGATGAGTTCGACCGGGACGCCTGGCGGACGGCCCTGACGCAGCGTGACCTGGACGCGCGCGAGCGGGCGTTCGAGCGCCTCGTCGGGCAGGCGCCCGGCCCCGCCCGGGCGGCGCTCGAAGAGTGGGCGGGGGACGGGAACGCGCCCGAGCTCGCCTGGACGAGCCGGCTCGCGCTGCGGGAGCTCACCCGTGCGGCCCGGGCCCGGAGGCTGTTGCGCGGACCCGCCGTCCATTGGCTCCGTGCGCCGCCCGACGAATTCCACCCCGGGCCCGTCGAGCTCTTCGTGCAGCTCGAACACAAGCTCGAGCAACTCATGCGCGCGGCGCCGCGCGCCGGGGAGTGGACGCAGGTCCCGGGCGGATCCGGGAGCTCGCAGGTCTTTCAGCTCCACATGGGGCCGAACGGCGTGAAGCTCGAAGTGCGCGAAGTGGAGGACGGCGCCGAGAGCAGCGAGACGTACGAGGCCGCGACGCTCCCGGAGCTGCTGGCGGCCCATCCTGAGCTGAAACTTCGGCTCAACGCGGTGCGGGTCTTCCCGCAAGGCACGGAGCGCGACATCCACGACCTGCTCGCGCGGCTCCGCGTCCGGCTCGTCGCGCCCCAGGCCGGAGCCGGCGTGGAGCGCTCGCTGCCCACGGACATCCTGGGGGTGTACGCCGTCCCACGCACGAAGGCGACACCGAACGACCGCGGCGCGCTCCTCGTCGAGCGCATCGAGCCCGATACGGTCGCCGCCGTGCTCGACATCCGGCGCGGGGACTTCCTGCTCGAGCTGAACGGCGTGGCGCTCGCGACCGTCGACGACGTCACGCGCGGGCTGGCCGCCCGCGAACCCGGCGCGGACCTCCGGCTGACGATCGAGCGCGGCGGGCGGGAGCGCACGCTGATCTGGAAGCCGTCACCTGAGGGGCAGTAGCGCCGCGGGGGCCGGAGCCCGGCCGACCTGAGGGCCCGCGCAACAACTCCCCATTCTGGGCGAGCACTCGTCGTTCCCGGCAAGGCGCGACGCCGACCGCGTATCCGCTGCGATACGCCGAGAAGGAGCAACGCAGCCGGGGGCGGCGAGGGCCGTCCAGAATAGGGAGTACTTGTTGCGCGGGCCCTGAGCTCCCGCGCAGGAATGAGTT
>SMVQ01000024.1 GCA_004357655.1 Planctomycetota bacterium | reverse complement strand
GCCCGCGAGCGTCGCCCGATCACCGAGCTCGTCAAGATCGGCGACCCGGTCGTCGTGCAGGTCACCAAGGATGCGATCGGGGACAAGGGACCGACCCTGACGACCTACATCTCGATCCCCGGGCGCTATCTGGTGCTCATGCCCTCGATGGCCCACACGGGGGTCAGCCGCAAGATCCCCGACGACAAGGAGCGGCGCCGCCTGAAGCGCATCCTCACCTCGCTGTCGGTCCCGAGCAACATGGGCGTCATCGTCCGGACCGCCGGCGTGGGCAAGACGAAGACGGACTTGAAGCGCGACCTCGACTACCTGCTCGGGGTCTGGGATTCCTTCGGCAAGCGCTTGCGCGCGGGCCGCGGTCCCGTGCCGCTCTATCAGGAGTCGGACGTCGCGATCCGCACGCTGCGGGACCTGTTCAACACGCAAACGAAGGAGGTTGTCGTCGACGACCCGTTGGTCTACGACCAGCTCATCGAATTCGCTGAACAGCTCATGCCCGAACAGGTGGAGCTCATCAAGCAGCACACGGGCGAGCGACCCATCTTTCACCACTACGGCGTCGAGCAGGACTTCGAGAGGATCTTCACGCGCCGTGCCGAGCTGCCGTCGGGCGGCTCGATCGTGTTCGATCAGACCGAGGCGCTCGTCGCCATCGACGTGAACTCGGGACGGACGCGCACCAGCGGCTTCGACTTCGAGGCGATCGCGCTCAAGACGAACATGGAGGCGGTGCCCGAGATGGCGCGCCAGATCCGCCTGCGCGACCTCGGCGGGATCATCGTGTGTGACTTCATCGACATGATGAAGTCCTCGAGCAATCGCCAGGTCGAGCGGGCGTTCCGCGCCGCGCTGAGCGGCGATCGGGCCCGCAGCAAGATGGGACGGATCTCCCAGTTCGGGCTGCTCGAGATGACCCGTCAGCGCATGGGGCCCGGCACCCACAAGAAAGTCTTCCAGGCCTGTCCGCGCTGCAGGGGCACGGCTCGCATCCGGACGGTGGAGTCCCGCTCCGCGGCAATCCTGCGCCGGCTCGGCTCCGCGCTCACCCAGAAAGGCTTCTCGTCCGTCGAGCTGCGCGCGCACCCCGAGGTGATCGACTACCTGAAGGAGGACCTGTTCGACTACGTCCGGGCGCTCGAACACCGCTTCGGGAAGGAGATCCGGCTCATCCCGGCCCCCGACCAGACGGAGGACAGCGTCTTGCGCTACCTCCGGGCCGACGACCGCGAGGTTCGGCCGGGCGGGCGGCGGAAGCGCTAGGAACGCAGGAGAGCAGGTACGGCGGGGAGGGGGAAGGGCGAGGAAAGGGCCACATATTCCCGGCGTGCCCTTTCCAAGGGCGCAGGGGGCTCGCTAGACTCTTCGCCCTTCATGGCCGAAGAGGCTGCCTGCGGGCGGGTTCCACCGCAGGAAAACAGGAGATCGACTCTTGTACGCAATCATCAGCGACCGCAACAACCAAACCATAGTCCGCGTGGGCGACGAGGTCGTCTGCGACCTCATGGACAAGATGTCCCCCGGCTCCACGATCTCCTTCGACCGCGTGCTGCTCATTGGCGACGAGGGCGGCACGAAGGTCGGCAAGCCCACCGTCGCCGGCGCCACCGTCACCGGCGAGGTGATCGGCGAGTCCAAGGGCAAGAAGCTCGTGATCTTCCGCTTCAAGCGCCGCAAGAACGTGCGCTCGAAGACGGGGCACCGTCAGCGGTATACGCGCGTCCGCATCACCGAGATCAACGCCTAGTCAGGAGAACGGTCCATGGCACACAAGAAGGGACAGGGCTCCACGCGCAACGGGCGGACCTCGAACCCGCAATTCCGCGGCGTCAAGCGCTTCGGTGGGCAGATGGTCACCGCGGGCACGATTCTCGTGCGGCAGTGCGGGACGCGGTACAAGCCGGGCAAGCACACGGGCCTCGGGAAGGACTACACGATCTTCGCGCTCGTCGACGGCACCGTGCGATACCAGGAGGGTCGACGGGTCCACGTCGACCCCGCCGTCGAGAGCTGAGCGCTCGCCGCGGGGGCCGCTCCGGGTGGCTCCCCGTCGAGCACCGCGTCGACAGCTCTCCCTGCGGGCTGTGGGTTGAGGGCTCGACCGACTCCACGTCATGCTGCGCGACGAAGCCGTCATCGAGGTGATCGCCGGGAACGGCGGGGACGGACTCGTCTCCTTCCGCCGTGAAAAGTACGTCCCGCAGGGCGGGCCGGACGGCGGGGACGGTGGCGCCGGCGGGGACGTCGTGTTCCTCGCTTCGAGGGAACACACCTCCCTGCTCCGCATCGGACGCCGGTTCCGATTCGCCGCGGGGAACGGCCAGCCCGGCGGCCCGCGGAAGCGCACGGGGGCGTCGGCCGAGGATCTCCTCGTCGAGGTCCCCGTCGGGACCCAGGTCTACGATGCGCAGCGCGGAAACCTCCTGCGCGACCTCGCGGAGGACGGCGCCCGCCTGGTCGTCGCGAAGGGGGGCCGCGGCGGACGCGGCAACGTGCACTTCGCGACCTCGGTGAACCAGGTGCCGAGGGTCGCGCGCAGGGGTGGGGAAGGGGAGCGTCGCGAGCTCCGGCTCGAGCTGAAGCTCCTGGCGGAGGTCGGGCTCGTCGGCCTGCCCAACGCAGGCAAGTCGACCTTCCTCGCGCGCGTCACGGCCGCGCGGCCGAAGATCGCGGACTACCCGTTCACCACGCTCCAACCGGAAGTCGGCATCGCCGAGGTGGGGGACTACGACACCCTCGTGATCGCCGACCTGCCCGGTCTCATCGGGGGTGCCGCGGAGGGCGTGGGTCTCGGTCACCGGTTCCTGAAGCACGTCGAACGCTGCCGGGTCATCCTCCTGCTCGTCGACGTCTCGAGCGGCGCCCTCGAGGAGCCCGGCGCGGCCTGGTGCGTCGTCGACCACGAGCTCGGCGCTTTCTCCCCGGAGCTCGCGCGCAAGCCGCGGCTCCTCGTGGCCACCAAGGCGGAGGAGGAGTCGTGCGACGAGCGCGTCCGCGCCCTGGAGCAGGCCGCGGGAATCCCGGCCCTCAGGATCTCGGCCGTGAAGGGCACGGGCCTCGCGGCGCTCCTGGAGGCGGCGCGCGCCATCGTCCGCGGAGAAGCCCGCGCCATATAGGCGTCCGTCCGGGCCGGACCCGATGCCGTTCACCCGGGCGGGGTGGCGATCGGCCCAACGTGCCCGGGCCCGACCGGTCGTGGCGTGGGGCCGGTGCACGGGCTCGTGGGAGAGACCGTCACTGGGCCGATGTATACCGAATCGGGCCTTGAGACCGCGCGCGAGCACCCGGGCCCCCTGGAGGCACTCGACTTGCCGTTGCGCCCTCAAGCGCGGGCCGTCCAGGCGTCGATCATGGGACGAGTCACTCCCCGATCACCCCCCCCGGACGGCCCGACCACGATGAGCGCGAACTTCAAGTTCTCCGACGACGAATTCAGCTTCAAGGACGTGGGCAAGCAGAGCCCCGACCCGAAGGCGGGGCCCAAGCTCCCGCCGGCTCCCCCGCGCGGTCCGCTCGGCACCCCGCCCGGCGCCGGTCCCAAGTCGCCCGGCGCCGGTTCCCGGCCGGGGGGCGAAGGTGCAGCGCGCAAACCCGAGCCGCCGCCGGCCACCGGATCGGGAGCCGCCGGGCCCCAGATCAAGCAGACCACCCCCGGACCCAAGTCCGGCGCGCCCGCTCCCAAGGGAACGGGGGGACCGAAGCGTGTCGATGGGCCGAAGGACCCGAGTCGCCCCGCGGGGCAGGGGTCCAGCTCCGCGTCCGGAGCGCGCAAGGGCTCGTCCAACAAGGGCTCGTCCAAACCGGAGCCGCGCGCGAGCGGCTCGAAGCCCGCCGGTCCGGATGCGCGGAAGGCTGGGGAGGCCTCCAAGAAGAAGCCGGGCACCAAACGTCGCCGGCTCGAGCGGCACATCACTCACGTATCGACCTCCTCTCCGCGTCACCAGGTCGAGGCCTGGCTCGCGGTCATGGTGAAGTCGGGCGCCAGCGACCTGATCCTGCGCGCCGGTGGACGCCCTTCGCAGCGGATCAGCGGCAAGATCTCGTTCCTCCCGGGGCGCGTGCCCGGGCCCGGGCCCCTGCTCGAGGTCCTCGAGGGGGTCATCGGCGAGAAGCGCATGGAGGCCTGGCACAAGTCCGGCTCGGCCGACGCGGCCATCAGCCTCGACGGCCTGGGACGCTTCCGGCTCAACGCGTACAAGCAGATGGGCGAGCCCGCCGTCGTGATCCGCCGGATCGCCGAGCACGCGCCCAACCTCGACGAGCTCGACCTGCCCTCCGAGAGCCTGAAGAAACTCGCGCTCAAGAAGCGCGGCTTCGTCGTCGTCACCGGCGTCGCCGGCTCAGGCAAGTCGACGACCCTCGCCGCGATGATCCAATACGTGAACAAGTCCGTGGAGCGGCACATCATCACGCTCGAGGATCCCGTCGAGCTGCTCTTCAAGGAAGACCGGTGCGTCATCAGCCAGCGCGAGGTCGGGACCGACACGAAGAGCTTCAAGGACGGCCTGAAGCACGCGCTGCGCCAGAGCCCCGACCTGATGCTGATCGGGGAGGTCCGCGACGCCGAGACGGTCGTCGCCGCGCTCGAAGCGACGGAGACGGGCCACATGGTCATGTCGACCATGCACACCGTGAACGCAGCTCAGACGGTCGACCGGATCCTGGGCTTCTTCCCCGTCGAGCGCCACAAGCAGCTTCGTCAGCGCCTCGCCGACAACCTTGTGGGAGTGCTCAGCCAGCGCCTCGTGCCGCGGCGCGGCGAGCCCGGCCTCGTGCCGGCCTTCGAGCTCATGATCTCGACCCCGCACATCCGCGAGCTCATCGAGGAGGGCAAGACGAGCGAGCTGGCGCGGGTCATCGAATCGGGCACCGAGCCGGGTCTCGTGTCGTTCAACGAGTGTCTCCGCGGCCTGGTCGAAGGGCACATGATCGAGCTGAACGACGCCTTGGCGACCAGCGACCGGCCCGACGAGCTGTTGCTCGCGCTCCGCGGCATCCGCGGCAGCAAGGAGCGCGTCAAGGGCCCGAAGCCCAGCCAGGTCAAGGCCGAGCCGGGTCCCGACGGATTGCGCATGGCCGGCGGGGAATAGGGCGGTCCGTCCGGCGTCCACAGCTCCCGCGGGCGCCCTCCGAGGTCCCGCGGATCCCGCTCAGGCCCCGATCCGGCCCCTGCCCCGCTGGCAGGGCCGCGGCTCCGGGGCTACGATGTGCCGGAGGCTCCCAT
>SMVQ01000357.1 GCA_004357655.1 Planctomycetota bacterium | reverse complement strand
CTACACCTTGCCGGCGGACGACGACGCGGCGGAGACGTCGTCCGAGGGGCGGCGCCTGGACTTCGAGGTCGTGCCGCCCCTCGACCACAAGGGCTCGGGCCGCGTACGCGGGTACGCGCTCTACTACGTGTGCGAGGGCGCGTCGGGCGAGTGCGTGTACCGCCGCACCGAATTCTCGGTGGACCTCGAAGCCTGGACGCGGTGAGCGGGGCGGACGGCCGCGGGGGCCGACTGTACGCGTAGGCTCATCGTTGCCCCACCGCCCACGGCCTGGCCGAGGCGCAAGGCGCCGCCACCGATTCGCGCGAGTGAGCGCGCCAGCTCCATGTCCACTCCGAACACGCGCGTGACGGACCGCTTGTGGATCGCGTCCGCGAAGGAGCCGTCGCGCAGGATCGCCACGTCGCTCGACGTGGGCTGCGGGCCCTCGTCCGTCACGCCGACCTCGACGTGGCCGCCGGGGGCAGGTCGGGCCCAGAGGCGGACCGTCCCGCCCCGCGGGGTCACCCTGGCCGCGCGCCGCAGCATGGCGACGATCACGTGTTCCATGTGGTTCTCGTCCGCGCGTATCCGGCCGGCGCCGTCCGCAACCGTGCGCGAGACGACGAGGCACTTCGCGTCCAGGCGCGCGCGCGCGCGTCCGAGCGCCCGCTCGAAGATGTCCTGGACGTCGCGTTCCTCCGGCTGGTAGGGGAGGGCCTGGCAGCGCAGGCGAATCGCGTCCCGGAACGCGTCGAACATCTCGAGCAGGTCCGAGCTCGCGCTCTCGATGTAACCCAGGTACTCGGCCTGCTTGTCCGTCAGTTCGCCGCCGAGCCCCTCCGCGAGGATCGCGGCGAACTCGCGCACGACCGTGAGGGGCGTACAGAACTCCTGGACGGCCTCCGTGATATAGCCCTCGAGCGGGTCGCGCCGGATGGCGGGGCGTCCCTGCGGGGCGAAGAAAGCGTCGGGCGGTGAGGCCTGCTCGCCATCCTCGGCGGCGCCCCGGAGCTCGTAGCGCGCGAGTGCGTGCGCGATGAGGCGCTTCGCACGCTCCGGGTGATCGATCACATCGGAGCGGAAGAGGAAGTCGTCGGCACCCGCGCGCAGCGCACGGCCCACGGCGTGGGGGTCACCCTCGTCGGCCAGGAGGAGCACCGGCCCCGTGCCGATCTCGGCGAAGACGGCGAGCCAGACGAGGTTCGGGCCCGCGACGAGCGCCGCATCGACCACGACGAGCACGCGGCCGGCTTCGGGCATGGCGCCGAGCGCCCGGGCCGGGTCGACGTGGTGTCGCACGACCAGCCCGACGCTGCGCAGTGCATCGGCGGTCGGAGAATGGTCGGTCGCGCCGTGGCTCGCCCGCTCGACGAGCAGGACGAGCCCTTGATCAGGGTTCGGACTCATGGGGGGGGGCATCGGTCCGTGGACCAGGGACCTCGTCGGCACCTATCGCCCCGATGGGAACATTCCTTGAGCGCCTGCCCCATGGTTGGGTGGACAGGCTGCGGGGCCTGACACCCGGCGTACTTGGCGCGCCTCGGCCGCCGCCAAGAGTTGCGAGCGCGAGCTCGCGGGTGTCGGTGGAGGCTGGATCGAGGACTGGCGAGCGAGCCCGCACTACTTGTTGCGCAAGCCTGGGGTGCTCGACTGCAGACGAGGAGGACGCCCCGTCGATTCTCGACAGCGAGGCTCTCGTCGGCGTGCTCGCCGGGCTCGCCGGCGCGTGCTGTTTCGCGGTTCGCGATGTGGGGCAGACGCTGCACTCCGCCGTCGATCCATTGGACGCAGGGGCCGACTTCGACGAGGACGCCGAGCTGCTCAGGTCCCTCAGCGACGAGTACTCCAGAGGACTCGCGCCGACAGCCGCCAGGCTCGACCCCAGGGTTTTTCGCTGGTCGAGCCAGGGGATCGAGCGCCCGCGGGCGCCGAAATCGCTGCTAGAACCGCGATTGCGGGCCTTGGGGAGCACTATCGAGCAAGAAACCGAGACCTGCGGTAGCCGCCAACGACATCTGTAGTATTACAGGTGTCGTCGAGCGCTCCCCCCCGTCCGGCGCCCCCCCCGAGGGGCCGAGACCGAATCCGCCGAGTCCCATGCAACACACGCTCATCACGCTCCTCGCCTGGCTCGCCACCTACTTGATCCACAGCACGCTTCTGCTCGGGGGCGCGTTGCTCGTCGCACGCGCTGTCCGCGGTCCGGCCGTGCGGGAAGTGCTCTGGAAGGGCGCCCTCCTCGGCGGACTGGTGACCGCGACCCTGCATGGGGCTCTGGCTCCGCACGTGGGCATGGGGCGCTTCGATCTGCCTCTGGTTCGATCTGCCGGGCAAGCCACGATCGCGTTGCAGTTGGAAGGCGAAGCTGCCGTCCGTGGCGCGGTCACGGCGATCGGTCCGCCTACGCCACGCGAGTCCAGGACCGGCGGCGCCCAGGCTCGATCCACACCCGAGGACGTCGCGACGCATGCTGTCGTGCCCGCTCGCTGGCCCGGTCTCATCGCCGTGGGTTGGGCATTGGGAGTGCTCGTCCTCGCGACGTCCTTCCTCGGCGAGCGGCGCCGGATGAGCCGGCTCTTCGCGGCCCGTCGCCCGGTGCGCGAACGTGCACCACGGAAGGCCCTCGCGCAGCTCTTGGCTCGCGCCGGGTGCTCGCGACGCGTACGCCTCACGACCTGCCCGGGGATCGGCTCCCCCGTCGCCCTTGGCTCGTCCGAAATCTGTCTGCCCGAGCGCGCCGGCAGCGACCTCTCGCTCGGCGAGCTCGAGGCCCTCATGGCCCACGAGCTCGCGCACCTCGAACGCCGGGACTCCGCTTGGCTCACTGCCATCCACGTGCTCGAGCTCATGCTCTTCCCCCAACCTCTGAATCGCATCGTGCGCCGCCGCCTGCAGTTAGACGTCGAGATCCTGTGCGACGATTCGGCCACCCGGCGTCTTGGTGAACCCGCGGAGCTCGCCCGGTGCCTGGCGCGGGTGGCCGAGTGGCTGCAGAGCTCGCGGGTTCCCGCCCTGGCGACCGGCATGGCCCACTCCCCCTCGCAACTCGTGGCACGCGTCGAGCGCCTGCTCGCCCCGCGCACCGAGCCCCGCCGGGGAGCGGGGACGCTCGCCGCCCTCGGAATGGGTCTCGTGCTCACCGCCATCGGGTTTGCAGGACCCGGCGTCGTTGCGCCGACGCCGCCCGTGAAGCAAGACACACCCGCGCAGGCCCGCCTTCTGACGGTCGTGGCCTCGATGCGCACCATCGCCGAGCGCCCGGTCGTGTACTACCGAATGGGTGAGTTCGAGACCACCGAGCTCGCGAACCTGGGTCGCCACATCGGGCTCTTGCGCACGCAGTACCCGGAGGCACGCATCGCGATCACTCCCCACGTGGCCGCCGGGTCGTTGACCGCGCTGGTGGACGAGATATTCGAGCACTTCGATGCAATCTTGGTGGACGGCGAAGGACCCGAGAGGACGGCACTCAGGGCGCAAGTCGTGCGTCAGAGGCCCGTGAGGTTGAAGCTGGTCGTGGTCCGGAGCGGCCTGCGGGTCGACGCCGCGACGGGTCGCCCCGCGAGTGGAGACGGCAAGTGGACGTACGACGACACGCGCTTGATCGAGTACGACCTCGGCCACCGGCGATTGCGCCTGGCGCGCGAGTTGCGGGAGTTTCTGCGCGAGGAGCATGCGCGGCGTCCCGACGCGAGAGTTCGGCTCGAGTCCAGCCCGGGGACGATCTACGCGGACGTCGTGGCCACCGTGGACGACGTCCTCGCAGCCGGGTTCACGAACATCGGCTTCATCGGTGCAGGTGCAAACTCGATCACTTACCTGACGATCGAGCCCGTGGAGGAAGTCCTCGAAGAGGTCGAGTTGGCCGAGAGCATCGAGGAGGTCGAGACGGACTCGATCGAGACGCTCGAGCTCGATGCCGAGGGCCGGATCCGCGTCGAGGGCGCGCTGCTACACGACCCGACCGAACCCGACGCATCTTCGAGCAGGTTCCGCACCTGGCTCGCCGCGGTCGCGGCCGGGATGGCGAAGGCGCCAGCGAGAGCGGGCCCCAAGAGTCTCCTGCTCCCGGACGAAACCCTCTTGATCAACGCCGACCCCGAGACGGACTTCCGGTACGTCCAGCGGGTGATGGAGCTCTGCGGTCGAGCAGGAGTCCTGATCTGGAAGATCGAGCTCGCGGCGCCGAGTGCTGGCGTCGACCTGGTTCCAATCTGGCTGCCGTCGGACCCGGGCGTCGTCGGTGAAGAGTCGCCGATCCTGAACGTGAGCGTGCGAGTCCTGGACGTCGCCACCGATCACGGACGGCTCGAGTACTCGATCGGTCCCTTCAAGACGATACGGCTCGAGGTCCTGCGCTCCGACCTCGCGCGGCTACGGCTGCGGAGGTCCGACCTGCGCCTCGTCATCGATCCCCGGAATGGCACGAAGGTCATCGAGATCCTGCGCCTCCTGCAGACGGTCCGCGCCGAGGGCTACGGTCCGATCTCGTTCGTGGGCGCCCGTCCCGAGGGAGTGCGCTGACCATGCCCGGCCGCGAACCCACACAACTGAGCGGGTTGCAACTCGCGCTATTGCGCGCCTTGTGGCAGGGCGGTGAACTCTCGGTCACCGAGGTCCACGCCGCGGTCTCCACCGAACGAGACCTGGCTCCGACCACCGTCGGCACGCTCTTGAAACGCCTGGAACGCCGCGGCGTGGTGGCCCACCGCATCGAGGGCAGGCAGTTCATCTACTCAGCCACCGTCACCGAAGAAGAATCGCAGCGATCGATGTTGCGTGAGGTCAACGAGCGCCTGTTCGCCGGCGACCTCCCCGAGATGGTGAACCAACTGTTGCGCTCCCGCGACTTCCAGGCCGGCGACCTGGATCGAGTCCGGCGCATGCTCGATGAGCTCGAGCCCGACTGACCCGGGTCCCGGTCGGGCTCGTCACGACGCGCCACTAGCAGCCATTGGAAGCTGCCCTACGGCGACCTTGCTCGCTTCGGAGTGACTCTGCTCGTTGCGCTCGGAGCCGGGCAACGGCGCCGTTGGCTCCCTCGTGAGGTGGATCGAGAGCTCAGCCCATGTGTCGCGCCGCTTGGACGCCCCTGGCTGCGATGGAGGGTCCTCTTCGGACGACTCGAGGGGGTCGTTTGGATCGTCTGTCAGTGGAAATGGAAGTTGCCGATGATGCCCTGCCGGAAGATCTCGGGCGGCGCCGGGCCGAGGAAGAGGAGGATCTCTTGGATGGTCACCGGACCCGCCGCGGCGGGAACTACGCCCTCGATGAATTCATCCATGTCCGAGCTGTTGGCGCCATTGCCATTGTCATTGACGGCTATGAAGAACGTGTCGCCCACACTGAATACGCCGCCGATACTGTGCGTCTTGGTGACGGGGCCCGCCGCGTACAGCGTGTCGCCGATGAACATGTAAGAGTCCAGGTCGAATAGGATCCAGGCACCAACGGACTGCCTGGTCAGCTTGCCGCCCCCGACGAGCGAGCCGTCCGACAGCTGCTGCAGGGAGAACGTCAGATCGAGAACGGTGTCGGGGCCGCCGACGGTGCTCGGCCCCCCCTTCAAGTGCCCATTCGCGATGGGCGTGGTCTGGGCATAGCTGGGGGACGCCATGCCGGAAAGGAATGAGGCCGCAAGGGCCGAGCAGACTGCAAACTGGCGGATGAGGTTCATCGGGGTCTCAACTCCAAATCAATGACGTCGCCAGGGGGCGCACGTCTCCTTGGGAACTGGGATGGCCACGCTGGCCTTCTCACAGCGGGGTTGGCTCGGACACGCGCTCAGGCCGTTTCTGTTGGCGCCGAAGGTGGACCCGTTCCGGAGGCTGTTCGAATGACGCATCGCTTCACTCCTTCTCGGGCGACTCAACTTCGTTCGCTTCATGCTGGCCGTCTGGGTCTTCGATCGGGGCGACGGGATCCATTCCTTGGTGCACGGGAGGCATCCCTCTCGCCGTAGGCTGATCCACTCGAGTCGGCCCCTCTCGTAAGCAGGCATCTGCCAGGACAAGCGCCAACTGGGCATCTCGTCCGCCAGGGCAACAGGATGAAAGTGCGGGGTGCACCTCCCCGAGGATTCATAACTTACGCCACGCAAGAGACTTGCGCTGGGGCACGTAGGCATGGTGGCCGCCGTGTACTCACTTCAGGTGGGACTCCCGACCGTCTCGAGCCCAAGGTGCGAGAGAATCACCATGTGGTTGCGTCAGGATCCGTCGCGAGGCGATCGGGCCCCGCCTTCTGCCCTGCTTCCATGCGCACTCTTGAATGAGGTCGCTCGCGCGGCCCGGTGCTTATTGGGGGCAGTCCAGTTCGGGCGCTGCTCTCTATCCGGCGGCCTCTTCGTGGCATCCGTGAAGCGCGAGCGCTCCGGGCTGAGGAGGAGATGTCGCTGGCCCCTCGGCTATGGGGTTTGTGCACCAACGCCGCGAATGGCTACGGCTCTGAACTATTATTGCCGGAGGACCGCTTGCAGCGCCAGGCGGCGGAGGTCGGGTGAGAGCTCGGCAGCCTTTCTGATGCGGGCGGCGACCGCGGAGGCCTGCCCCAGCTCATCGAACAACGAAGCCGTGATCGCTTCGGCCTCCGGTCGTTGAAGCTCATCCATGTGCCTCCTCCTCCAGCGCCTCGATGGCGGTTCCGAGTTCCAGATCCTCACCGTGTAGTCACCCGATCCCGTCGCGAGCCGGTGCCCGTCGGGGCTGAAGGCCAGCGACATGATGTAGTCCTCGTGGCCCTCGAGCTCGAGCAGGAGCTGCCCTGTGCTCGCCTTCCACAGCCGAAGTAGACCGTCGCGTCCGCCCGTGGCGATCCGGGTTCCGTCGGGCGAGTAGGCGACTGCGAACACTTCCCCATCGTGATCGCGGAGAACGTGGACCTCGCGCAGCGATGGGACCTCGAAGATCGTCGCCGTGGAGTTTCCGTACGCAGCGACGAGGCGGGACCCATCAGGCGAGAAGGAGAGTGAGTTGATGCCCGCGTAGGCGTTCGTGGTGGGCGCCGGTCGCTCGACTCGCGCGACCAACCGGCCCGAGACCGGGTCCCACAAGGACAGCTCCGCGGTCAAGGAGCCCGCCGCGAGCAGATGCCCTCGAGGGTGAAAGGCGAGGGCATGGATGCCCATGACCTGATGCTCTAGGAATCGGACTTCCATGCCGGCGAACCGCTCATCTTCGATCCGCGTCGTCTCCTCGAACGTCCGCGTGTTCAAGATGACGATTCGAGCGTCCGAGGTGCCGACGGCGAGGACCGACCCATCCGCGCTGTAAGCCATGGCGTGGTGGGCGGGCCAGCCCGAGAAGGTGTATTCTCCTCCGGTTCTGATGGGGGGGATCGGTGGCCGCCAAAGAACCTGGCCGAGCACGGGGTCCCAGACTACGGCCTTCGGATGAGACCATTTCACCTTGCTGGAGCTGGCGAGCTGCCGTCCATCGGGAGAGTAGGCCAGGGGGATGACGTTCCCGGGCATCGGCAGCGCTACGATCGGCTCACCGGTGACGGCGTCCCAAAGCCGGAGGGTCCCGTCCCACCCCGCAGATGCGAGCGTCGTGCCGTCCGGGCTGAATGCGACGTCGTCCAGTGTGGCGGTGTGCCCCGTGAGCACGGTCTCCGGACCGTTCTTGCCGCTGCCCCAGAGTTCGAGGCTAGCGTCGTCCGGGCGGAGCACGAGCAGTGACTCGCCCGTTGGACTGAACCTCACACGCGAGTTGGCGTCCCCCGGAATGGAGCCCTTGAGTTCCTCGATCTCGCTCTCGAGATCGACGATCCAAGTCTCCCCGTCGCTGAACGTCGCCGCGAGCAGGCCCCGATCCTGACTGAACCCAAGCCCTGAGAAGTGCCGAAAGCGGTCGTTTCCCAGCTTCCTGATCGCCAGCAGGCGGAGCGTCTCGGCGCTCGTCCCGGATGACTTGATTCGGACAGGCTCTTCAGCACGGAACCCCGCCGACGCACAGACCGGCCCGTTGTGCGCGAAGCCGAGAGCTCCCTCATTCGTGAGGATCCCTTCCAAGCTCCGAGCGTCCCAGGTGCGATGGAACCATCCACGCGATCCTTTCGTTGGAGAGGGGACTTCGACCGCCAAGCAGGCTCCGTCGGCACTGATCGAGACCGATCGAATCTCCCACTCGAATCCCGTGCTCTCCACGTAGCTCCGGAGAAGATCCTCGACCGGGAGACGCCCCGACTCTCCATCCACGTCGAGCACGACCAGGTCGCCGGACGTCGTCGCCACCAGCATGTGCGAGCCGTCAGCGGCGACAGCGGAGGTCCTCCAGGTTTCCAGTGGCTCGTCGTCGAAAGGGACCACGATAGGACTCCTACCGCTCAACGGCTCGCTCAGGGTGAGCCAGCCTTCCACGAAGGAGAGCAGCAAGCCGCTCTCGCTCAAGGCCAGCGGCCTCCCGCCCGATTGCGGCGATTCTCCGGACGACGGCGCAGGCGTCAACGCGCCCGTCAGCGCGTTCCAGACATGAAGCGCGCCGCCGCGGTCGATGGCGAGGACCGTCGTCTCGTCCAGGAAGGCGGCCTCCAGGACATTGGGGATCACGGTCCGTGCCAGCCGGCGTTCGACTCTCTGGTCGAGGTGGCGCCACTCCCAGTTGCGCAGTCGCACCGGCGCGCCGTCGAGGCGTTCCCGCGCGATCGCGCGGGAGCCGTCTCGCAGGGCTTCCTGAGCCCGTCCCAGGGCGGCCAGGTAGGCCCCGTGCTCGGCAATCCGGCGCTGCTCGGACTCGGAGAGGCCGAAGTTCAGCGCGAGCGCCATTCCGATCAGAAGGGACGCGAATACGGCTGCGGCGGCGATGACGACCGTCTTGTTCCGGCGCGCGAACCTGCGCAGCGTGTAGGCCCGACTCGGCGGACGCGCAGAGATGGTCTCGTGCCGGAGGTGCCGGCGGATGTCCGTCGCCAGGGCCGTGGCCGATGCGTAGCGGCGCTCCTTGTCTTTCTCCAGGGCCTTGCAGGCGATCGTCTCGACGTCGCCCCGGAACGAGCGATCGATCGTGCCGAGCCGCGCCGGCACCTCCTCCTGGATAATCCGCACCGACTCGGGCAGCGACTCCTGCGCGAGGTCGAAAGGTAGGCGTCCAGCCAGGAGTTCGTACAGGAGCACACCGAGCGCGTAAACGTCAGAGCGTGTGTCGATCGCCGCTGGATCCCCGCTCGCCTGCTCCGGGCTCATGTAGGCCAGCGTGCCGAGGACCTGGCCCACGTCGGTGTGCATCGTCGTCATCTGCACGTCCGAGTCGCAGGCACGCGCGATGCCGAAGTCCAGGATCTTCGGTTGACCGGAAGCGTCGACGAGGATGTTCTGCGGCTTCAGGTCGCGGTGGACCACGCTGTTCTGGTGTGCGTGCTGAACTGCGTCCGCGAGCCGCGCAACCAGCGCGAGGCGCTGGCGTGCCGAGAGGTTTCGGCTCCGAGCGTAATCCGTCAAGGGCACTCCCTGCACCAGTTCCATGGCGAAGTAGTGCAGCGGTCCGGCCTCGGTCTCCGCCCGCCCCACCTCGAAGATCTGGGCGATGCCCGGGTGTTGGAGGCGACCGAGGAACTGGCCCTCGTGTTCGAAGCGACGCACCGAGTCGGGCGAGCAGAAGGCGAGCTTCAAAACTTTGAGGGCGACGGTGCGGCGGGGCACTGCCTGCTCCGCTTCGTAGACGGTTCCCATGCCGCCCTCGCCCAGCTTGCCCAGGATGCGAAACTTCCCTATGGACCGTGGGAGATCCAGGTCCTCCTCTGAGATCGTGTCGCTCGCCTTGCCCGACAAGAAGTCCACATCGAGCTCGTCGAACGCGAGCATCCCCTCGACCTGCGCCAGGAGCTCTCGGTCCATCCCACAGCGATCTCTCAGGAATGCCGCCCGTGCCTCGGGAGCTATTTCGCAGCAAGCGAGAAAAAGCTCCGTCGCGCGCTCCTGCTGCTCCAAGTCAGCAGTCTCCCCGCAGCCGGTGTCCCAGCCAGGCCCGCGCCGCATGCCATTGCCGCTCGACGGTGCGCTTCGAGACCTCCAGCACCGAGGCCACCTCGGCGACCTCCAGGCCGCCGAAGTAGCGCAGCTCGACTACGCTGGCCTGGATCGCGTTGACCCCACTCAGCTCCTCCAGCGCGTGGTTCAGGTCGAGCAGGTCGACCCGGATCTCGCTCCCCGCCATGAAGGCCTGGCCAGGGTCTGCCCGCGATTCCCCTCGCCACGCTTCAGCCGCTTGCGCCGGCGAGCGTGATCCACCAGCAGCTGCCGCATGGCCCTGGCCGCCAGGGTGTAGAAGTGCCGGCGGTCGTTCCAGCTCACCTGCTCGGGCTTGAAGAGCCGCAGGAAGGCCTCGTTGACGAGCTCGGTCGGCTGCAACGTGTGCCCGACGCGCTCGCGCCGCATCTGTCGCTCCGCGATGGCGAGGAGCTCCCCGTAGATGTGGGGCATCAGGGTCTCGGCCGTATCGAGGCGACCGCTGCCGAGGTCGTTGAGGAATCGGGTCAGGTCGTCGGTCGAAGCCCTCTCCCGCAGGCCGTCCCCTCCCGTACGGCCGTCATTAGGATGGCGCATCCGGCTTTCGGCCTACCATACGTCACCGACCCGCGAGGGCG
>SMVQ01000356.1 GCA_004357655.1 Planctomycetota bacterium | reverse complement strand
TCCCCATTCTGGGCGAGCACTCGTCGTTCCCGGCAAGGCGCGACGCCGACCGCGTATCCGCTGCGATACGCCGAGAAGGAGCAACGCAGCCGGGGGCGGCGAGGGCCGTCCAGAATCGGGGGTTATTGATGCGTGGGCCCCGAGGGTCCGTCCGGAGAGAAAGGTCACATTTCGCCGGCCTTCGGCGCCCGTGGCTGCGTTGCGCCTCCTCGGAAACCCGCCAGGTTGCCTGCGTCGGCGCGCCTTGCCACGAGCGCTGATGCCTCGCCGAAATGTGACGTTTATTCCCGGACGGGCCCTTAGTCCCGGACGGGCCCTGAGCGCTCCCGTCGCGCCCTCCGGGGGAGGCGCGCCGTGGACCCGATTCCAAGGCGTAACCGAATCGGCGCGCGGCAGTCTCTGCTCTGTTGCAGTTGTGGGCGCGCCCGGGGTCTTCGGGCGGACGCTCACCATCTGAGTCATCGAACGGAGGAAGTGCGTGATGTCGGTTTCCAGGAGTTTCCGGAACGGATCGTGGATCGTGGTCGGGCTCGCGACCGTCGGGCTGGCAAGGGGCGCGGAGGACGTGCCCGATCTGCGCAAGACGCTGGTTCTGAACGAGGTGCTCTTCGACGAGCTTGGCGAGGACGCCGCGTCGGAGGGCGAGTTCGTCGAGCTCTTCGCCGCAGTCGCCCTCGACCTCGGCGGCTACCGGCTGCGCAACCTCGCCCATTCGTGGAGCGTCGCGCTCCCCGAGCGCCAGGTCCTCGCGGGCACATACGTCGTGGTGTTCCTCGGGGACCACGTGCCGCCGGGCATGGTGGGCGACCGGGTGGAGGCGCAGGCCTGGATCGCGCTGGCCGCGGGCCTGCCTCCGGGGGATCACCTCGCGAACGCGGGGGGCGGCGTCGTGCTCGAGCGGGGAGGGCAGGTGATCGATGAGGTCAGTTGGGGGACGGCGGGGGTGCCGCCCGGCGCCGACCCGGCGACGTTCGTGGACATCTCGTTCGCCGGTCGGGCCATGCGTCCGGGCGACTCCATCGGCCGGAGCGCGAGCTCCGCCTTCACGCGGACCGCCGCGGACTGGAGCCCGCGGGGCGGCCGCAACTCGGCCTACCCGACCGCCGGGCTCCGCAACATCCTGCCGCGGGCCGGTGCCGACGACCTGAACCTCTGGGCGCAGGGTTTCCTGAACCAGGTGTTCGCGGGCATGTCGCTGGACACGCTCCAGCCCGGCTGGCTCCAGATCGCGGATGCCGACGTCTCCGATGTGACCGTGGACTCGGGCGCGACCTTCACTGAAGTGGGCGCGACGCACTCGCTCACGGTCCTCGTGGACGGCACGGCCCACGATTTCGTCGGCACGCTCGTCGCGCGTTGCGAGCGCGACACGACGGCGGATGCGGTGCGGCGCCGGCTCGCGGTGCAGGGGACGCTGACGTCACCGGACGGCTACGTCCTGACCGTGGAGCACGAGGAGGAGGCGAGCGGCTTCCACACGAACCTCGTGACCGTCGAGTTCCTCACGCGGTGCGTGTGGGAGGAGGGCGGAGCGGCGTACCCGTTCGAGGTCGTCGGCACGCTGCAGAGTCTCCAGACCGGGGTGGGCGAGTTCCTGCAGACCGACACGCGCGACTGCCTCGACTGGGGCGGCGCGGGGACCAAGCACTCCGAGACCCACATCGAGGTGATCGCGCTCGAGGACGGCACCTTTCGGAGCGTCGCGCGGATCGACAGGCCCTTGGAGATGGGACCGCCCTCGATCGCGGGTGCCGGGACCCAGCGCATCACGGCGCAGACGACGATGCTCGTCGACGCCGAGTGGACGCTGAAGCCGGACGTGTCCACGAGCCTCATCACCCGCTTCGACGTCCTGCTCGACGGCCAGGGCTTCGTCGCGCTCGCACCGGGCGCGGTAGGTTCTCTCTTCGAGCGCCGGGCGAACCAGGGCGGGACGGCGACGCTGGACGCCGAGTTGCACCTGCCGCTCGTCCGTGCGGGACATGCGATCGAGTTCGGGAGCGTGATGCATGCGGAGGGCTTCGTCGACGCCGGCAAGCACGTGGTCCGCGGCGACGTCTCGATCCTCGTCGACGGCGTCTCCATCGCCGACCGGATGTTCCACGCGGACCCGCCCGCCGGCCTCTCCGAAGACGGTCGGTCGCTCGGCGGCTGCATGGGGGCGATCGCAACCTGCGGTGCCGCGGGGGCGGTGATCGGGGCGGGGGTCGGTACCGTCACCGGCTCGGTCGCCGGAGGGATCGCCGGCGGCGCGGCGGGCGGCGTGGCCGGCGGGGTCGGCGCTCTGCCTGGCGCGGTGGCGGGCGCCAAGGTCGGCCTGGAGGTCGGGTTCCTCGCCGGCACCGCGATCGGGGGACTCTTCGGGGCGATTGGATGCGGCCTCGCCTACTTCACCCCGTGGTGGGACTAGCGCGACGTGCAACAGCACTTCGAGCTCCACGTCGGGCGCATCGCGCGGTTGGTCACGGAGGGGCGGCTCTCCGAGGGTGACGGCCGGGAGACCTTGTGCGCCGTTCAGGCGATCCTCGAGAGCGGGGAACCCGGGGCAGGGGGCCTGTTCGCCTTGTCACGCGCGGCCCCTTTCTCGCTGGACGCCCTGCTCCGAGCGCAACTCATGACGGGGAACCTCTCCCCCCAGGAGTACTCCCGGCCACTTCGCGCCCGCCTCACCCAGGCGGGCGCGTTCGTGGGCCTGGCGTTCGGTGCCACGCTGACGGGCGCGGGCCTGCTCGCCGCGCTCACGTTCGACAGTGGACTCGGCGCGGTCGCGATGACGGCCCTCGGCGTGTTCTGCGGCCTGGCCGGCGGGTTCGCCGTGGGGTTCATCTGGCCGCGGCTGGTGTTTGCACGGTGCTTCGGGCACGAGGTCCGTCAGCTCGCACCGCCGCACGCGACGCAGGCTTCTGGCGTGATGCCGTTCACGTATCGGAGTGTGTCGGAGAGCTAGCGTCCGATGATGGGCAGCGGCACGCCGGGAAGGGGCCGCGAGAGCGGTCCGCGCACCGGGTCGTCGTCGATTTCGCGCAGCACGCGCTCGACGGCGACCTCGTCGCACTGCTGGAACTTCGGGCAGTTCAGGCAATCCTGGAAGACCTTGTGGGGGAGGCTCGCGTGCTCCACGACATCGAATCCGAGACCCTGGAAGAAGTCGGGCACGTAGGTGAAGGCGAACACGCGTGCGATGCCCAGCGCCTCGGCTTCCGCGAGCATGTGCTCGACCATCCGCCGGCCCAGGCCTGTCTTGCGCTGGCCCGTGGGCACGGCGATCGAGCGGATCTCCGCGATGTGCGACCACACGACGTGCAGGGCGCCGCAGCCCGCGAACTCGCCGTCCGCCTCGGCGATGACGAAGTCGCGGATATTCTCGATCACCGAAGCCGGCGAACGCGGCAGCATGATCTGGTCGGCGGCGAGGCCGTTCACGAGCTCGAGGATCGCGCCCGCGTCGGCCGTAGTGGCCTTGCGGAGGGTCATTTCCATGACGCGAGCTCCTGCTTCCAGGCCAGGGCCTCCGCGCGGACCCGATCCGGGGCCGTGCCCCCGATCGTGCTCCGACGCGCGAGGACGGCTTCCGTGGCCAGGGCGGCCGACAGGTCGACTTCGAGCTCGGGGAAAAGCTCGCGCTGGAGCTCCTCCGACAGCTCGGTGAGCTCGATGCCGCGCTTCACGGCCTCGCGCACCGCCGTGCCCACGCGCGCGTGCGCGTCGCGGAACGGGACGCCGGCGTTCACGAGCAGGTCGGCGAGGTCCGTGGCGTCGAGGTAGCCCACGGCGCAGGCGGCGCGGCAGCGCTCCGCGTCGTACTCGACGTTCCGGACGCAGATCGCGGTCACCCGCGTGCATGCCAGCGTCGTGTCGAGCGCCCCGAAGAGGGCCTCCTTGTCCTCTTGCAGATCCTTGTCGTAGGCGAGCGGCAAGCCCTTGCAGAGCACGAGCAGCCCGGTGAGCGCGCCGACGACACGACCCGTCTTGCCGCGCACGAGCTCCATGGCGTCGGGGTTCCTCTTCTGCGGCATGAGGCTCGAGCCCGTCGAGACCGCGTCGGTGAACATGAGGAAGCCGGCCTCCTGGCTCGCGAAGAAGATCCAGTCCTCCGCGAGCCGCGAGAGGTGTACGAGGATCACGCTGCAGGTGAACGTGAGCTCGAGCACGTGGTCGCGGTCGCTCACCGCGTCCAGGCTGTTGCGTGTCGGACCGCCGGCGAAGCCGAGGCTCGCCGCGAGGGCCTCGCGGTCGACGGGAAACGCCGTGCCCGCGAGCGCGCCGGCCCCCAGGGGGCTCGTGTCCATGCGCCGCATCGCGTCGACCAGCCGCGAGCGGTCGCGTGCCAGCATCTCGACGTACGCCAGGGCGTGGTGCCCGGCCGTGATCGGCTGGGCCCGCTGCAAGTGCGTGTAGCCGGGTAGGGGCAGCCCGGCGGTCTTCTCCGCGAGCTCGACGAGCGCCCCGGCGAGGTCGGCGAGCGCGCCGATGAGGTCGGGCACGGTGCGCTTGAGGAAGAGCTTGAGGTCGGTCGCGACCTGATCGTTGCGCGAGCGGCCGGTGTGCAGCTTCTTCGCGAGCTCGCCGACACGTTGCGCGAGCGCGCCCTCGACGAAGCTGTGCACGTCCTCGGCCTCCGACGCGTCGAGCGGCGCGGGGTCGGTCGCGATGTCGCGCCCGAGCTCCTCGAGCGCGCTCGTGAGCTGCGCCACCTCGCCGTCCGTCAGCACGCCCGCCTCGCCCAGCGCGCCCGCCCACGCGAGGCTGCCGGCGATGTCGTCGCGCAGCAGCCGCCGGTCGAACGGCAGGCTGCGGTTGAAGGAGTCGAAGGCCGGGTCGAGCCCGCCCTCGAACCGTCCGCCCCAGAGCTGGCTCACGCGCGCCCCCCGCCCTGGATGCGAGCGGCGACCGTGCCGGGCAGGCCGAAGAGGCGCACGAAGCCCTTGCTGTCCGCCTGGGAGTAGCCTTCGCCCTCCGCGAAGGTCGCGAGGTTCTCGCTGTAGAGCGAGTGCGGGCTCGTGGCCGCGATCGACGTCGCCTGACCCTTGAACAGTCTCACGCGCACCTCGCCCGTCACGAACTTCGTCGCTTCGGTGAAGAACGCGTCGAGCGACGTCCGCAGCGGATGGAACCAGGTCCCGTTGTACACGAGCTTCGCGTACTCGGGGGCGAGACGTTCGCAGAGCTGGAGCGTGTCGCGCTCCATGGTGAGCGCGCGCAGCGAGCGCAGGGCCTCGTAGAGGATCGTGCCGCCGGGCGTCTCGTAGAGGCCGCGCGACTTCATGCCGACGAGGCGGTTCTCGACGATGTCGACGCGCCCGACGCCGTGCTCGCCCGCGACCCGGTTGAGGGTCTCGACCAGCTCCACGGGCGCCATGCGCCGGCCGCCGACGCTCACGGGGACGGCGCCCTCGAAGGCGACGGTGACGACCTCGGGCTCGTCGGGCGCTTCGCGCGGGTCCTTCGTGATCATCCAGACGTCGTCGGGCGGAGCACAGGCCGGGTCCTCGAGCGGTCCGCCCTCGTGCGAGATGTGCCAGAGGTTGGCGTCGCGCGAATAGATCTTCGCCTTCGTCTGGCGGATTGGGATACCGTGCTTCGCGGCGTAGTCGATCGCGTCCTCGCGACTCTTGATCTCCCATGTGCGCCACGGCGCGATGATCTCGAGCTCGGGCGCGAGCGCCATGTACGCCAGCTCGAAGCGCACCTGGTCATTGCCCTTGCCCGTGCAGCCGTGGGCGACGGAGCTCGCGCCAATTTCGCGGGCGTAGTCGACCTGGGCGCGGGCGAGGAGCGGGCGCGCCACGCTCGTGCCGAGCAGGTAGCGGCCCTCGTACACGGCGAGCGCGCGCAGGGTCGGCCACACGGTCTCCGTGAGGAACGCCTGCTTGAGGTCGACCACGCGGCACGACGCGGCGCCGGTGGCGAGCGCCTTCGCTTCGAGGCCCTCCAGCTCCTCCTCGCCCTGGCCGACGTCGCCGGCGAGGCAGTGCACCTCGACGCCGTGGTTCTCCTTCAGCCAGGGGATGAGGATCGAGGTGTCGAGCCCCCCGCTGTACGCGAGCACGGTCTTCTTCGTCACGCCGTCACCCCTGTCGTATCGATGGGCGTCTTCGTCATGAGCAACGCCATCACGGCCTTCTGCACGTGCAGCCGGTTCTCGGCGATGTCGAACACGATCGAGTTGGGCCCGTCGATTACCGCGGCCGTGACCTCGTGGCCGCGGTGGGCGGGCAGGCAGTGCATGAACACCGCGCCGGCCGTGAGCCCCATGAGCTCTTCGTCCACCTTGTAATCCGCGAAGATCGCCGCGCGCTCCTCGCGCTCGTCCTCCTGGCCCATGCTGGCCCAGACGTCCGTGTAGACCGCGTCGACGCCGTCGACGGCCTCGCGCGGGTCGTTCAGGATCACGACCTCGCAGCCGTTCTTGGAGGCCTCGGTCTCGGCTTCGCGGACGACCTTCGAATTCGGCTCGTAGCTCTCCGGCGTGCACACGCGGATGTTCGCGCCGAGCTTGGCGGCGGTGTGGATCAAGGAATGGCAGGTGTTGTTGCCGTCGCCGACGAAGGCGAGCGTCTTGCCGCGCACGTCGCCCCACTTCTCCGTCAGGGTCATGAAGTCGGCGAGCGCCTGGCAGGGGTGCAGGAAGTCCGACAGCCCGTTGATCACCGGCACGTTCGCGTGCTTGGCGAAGTCGGTCACCGCCTTGTGCTTGTAGGTCCGCGCGACGATGCAGTCCACCCAGCGCTCGAGGTTCTTCGCCATGTCCATGACGGACTCGCGCGACCCGAGCCGCGCATCGCGGTGGTCGAGGAACACGGCGCTGCCCCCGAGGTCCTGGATGCCGATCTCGAACGTGAAGCGCGTCCGCAGGCTCTCCTTCTCGAAGATCATGCCGAGGCGTTTGCCGCGGAGCAGGCGCGAGTGATCGCCGCGCCCCGCCTTGAAGGTCCGGGCGGTGGCGAAGATCTTGCGGATGTCGTCGCTCTCGAGGTGCGCGACGCTCACGAGGTCCTTGACGGGCAGGGCGCCCTGCGGTTCGTGCTGCATGGGATTCTCGGCGCGGGGACGGTCCCCGGGATTCAACCTGTGGTGGCGAGTGCGTCGTGGAGGAGGCCGAGACCGCGCTCGACGTCTTCCGCGGTGATGATGAACGGGGGGAGGAAGCGGACGACGTCGTCGCCGGCGGTGCACGCGATGAGACCGCGTTCGAAGAGGGCGTCCTTGACGGCCGCGGAGTGCCCGGGCACGCGGAGCCCTTGCATGAGTCCCAGGCCGCGGCGCTCGTCGACGACGTCGAACTCGGCGGCGAGCCCGTCGAGACCGGCGGTGAGGTCAGCTGCGCGCGCACGGACGTTGGCGGCGAGTCCGCCCTCCTCGAGCTCCTCGAGGAAGACGAGCGCGGCTCGCAGCGCGAGCGGTCCGCCGCCGAAGGTCGAGCCGTGGTCGCCCGGCGCGAGCGTGTCCGCGAGCTCGGCGGAGACGACGGTGACGCCCATGGGCAGACCCGCCGCGATCGGTTTCGCGAGCGTCGCGACGTCGGGCACGACGCCCGCCTGCTCGCCGGCGAGGAACGTCCCCGTGCGGAAGGCGCCGCACTGGATCTCGTCGTGGACGAGCACGGTGCCCGTCGCCGTGCACAGCTCGCGCGCCGCCGCGAGATAGGCGCGCGAGAGGACCCGCAGCCCGCCCTCGCCCTGCACGGGCTCGAGGATGAGCGCGGCGGGCTTCGTGGCCAGCGCCGCAGCGAGCGCATCCACGTCCTCGGGCGCGACGAAAGTCGCCTCGAGCAGCGGGCCGAAGGGCGCGCGATACTTCGCGGTCGAGGTGATGGCGAGCGCGCCGGTCGTGCGCCCGTGGAAGCCGCCCTCGAGCGCGACGAAGGCCGTGCGCTCGGGCGCGCCGCGAAGCTGCTGGGCCTTGCGCGCGATCTTCAAGGCGGTCTCGTTCGCCTCCGAGCCGCTGTTGGAGAAGAACACCGCCTGCAGGCCGGAGAGGCGCGCGATGCGAGCCGCGACGTCCTCCGTGAAAGGGTGACGCAGGAGGTTCGAGACGTGCGTCAGCTTGCCCACCTGGTCGGTGAGCGCCGCGACGAGGCGCGGGTGCGCATGGCCGAGCGCCGTCACGCCGATGCCCGAGAGGAAGTCGAGGTACTCGCGCCCCTCCTCGTCGATCAGCGTCGCGCCGCGGCCGGATACGAAGACGGGCTCCGCGCGCTTGTACGTGGGGACGACGTGCTCATCCATGGGGCTGGATCTCCTTCGCGACGCTCGTACGGAAGCGCGTGCCCACGTCGTCCGCGAGGGCGGCGAGCACGGCGTTCGGGGCGCCCGCGGGCGCGATCTTCACGACGGCGTCCGGGTTCTCGCGCGCCGCGGCGAAGGCCGCGGCGACCTTCGGGAGCATCCCGCCGGCGATCACGCCGTGCGCCTCGAGCTCGGCGCCGAGGGCGGGGTCGAGCACGGGCACGAGCGCTCCGTCCCGCAGCACGCCGGGCACGTCCGTCAGGAAGAGCAGCGCGTCGGCGCGGAAGGCGCGCGCGAGCGGCGCCGCGGCCTGGTCGGCGTTGATGTTGTAGAAGTGCGAGTCATCGCCCTGCTCCGAAGCATCGAGCGGCGCGACCGTCGCGATGACGGGCACGAAACCCTGGCTGGTGAGCGCGGAGAGGATGCGCGGCTCGGTGCTCGCGATCTCGCCGACGAAGCCGAGGTCGACACCGTCCGGCGCGTACTTGCGCGCTCCGAACAGGCCGCCGTCCGCCCCCGAGAGCCCGATCGAAGGCACGCCGCCCGCCACGAGGCTCGCCACGAGCCGGCGATTCACCGCGCCGCCGAGGACCATGAGCACGACCTCCGCCGTCTCCGCGTCGGTCACGCGCAGCCCGCGGTGGTAGCTGTGCTGGAGGCCGAGCCGATCCCCGAGGGCGCGGATCTGGTCGCCGCCGCCGTGCACGATCGCGAGCTCGTGGCCGGCATCGCGCGCCGCGCGAACCGCCTGCGCGAGCGCGGCCCGCGAGGGCCCGTCCGCGAGCTGGGCGCCGCCGATCTTCAGGAGGATCCGCATGGCAGTCCGAGGGTCTCCTCCAGCCCGAGCATGAGGTTCATGTTCTGGAGCGCCTGGCCGGCGGCGCCCTTGACGAGGTTGTCGATGGCGGAGATGACGACGACCTGGCCGTACGCGTCCGCGACGCCCAGGTCGCAGAGGTTCGTGTGCTGGACGCGTGCGAGCTCGGGCAGTCCGCGCTCGAAGACGCGCACGAAGGGCTCGCCGGCGTAGGCCTCCGCGAGCGCCGCGCGCACGTCGTCCGCCGTCACGCCCGGGACCGTCGAGAGGTACATCGTGGACAGGAGCCCGCGGAAGATCGGCAGCAGGTGCGGCACGAAGACGATGCGGTCCGTGCCCGCATGGGCGTGGATCTCGGGCGTGTGCCGGTGTGTGCCGACGCCGTAGGCGAGGAAGTTGTCGTGCACGGTGCCGAAGATCGTCCCGGGCCTGGGCGTCTTGCCCGCGCCGGAGACGCCGCTCTTGGAGTCGGCGATGATCGGCGCGCCGCCCTCGAGCAGGCGCGCATCGAGCAGGGGGCCGAGCGCGAGCAGGATCGACGTCGGGTAGCAGCCCGGGTTCGCGACGAGGCGCGCGCCGCGCACGTCCGCCCGTGCCCGCTCCGTCAGTCCGTAGACGGCGACGTCGAGCAGGTCCGGAGCGGGATGGGGCGCGCCGTAGGTCGCCTCGTAGACCTCGGGCTCCTTGAGGCGAAAATCCGCCGACAGGTCGACGACCTTGCAGCCCGCGTCCAGCGCCGCGCGCGCGAGCGCCGCCGCCGCCCCGTGCGGCGTACACAGGAACACGCCGTCCAGCCGCTCGAAGGCCGCTGGGTCGAGCGCGCCGATCGCCGGCTCGTAGTCGCCCGACGGCGGATCGGGCAGGACCCCCGGCCGCGCGCTCATGAGCACCGGGTCCGCGAGCCCCGGGTGCGCGTCGACGAGCCGCGCGAGCTCGCGCCCGGCGTAGCCGGATGCGCCGACGATGGCGACGGCGGGCTTCACACTCTCGCTCCTTGCAGGGACTCGAGCTCGCGGACGATCTTGCGCGCCGCCCTGGCATCGCGCGCGATCACGAGGATCGTGTCGTCGCCGGCCAGGGTGCCGAGCACTCCATCCAGCGCGACGTTGTCCATGGCGAACGCGAGGGCCTGCGCGCCGCCCGGCGTGGTGCGGAGCACGACCTGGTTCTCTGCGCGCGCCATGGAGAGGAGCCACTGGGAGGCGGCCACGCGCAGGCCGGCCCGCGCGTCGGAGGGAACCGCGCCGCCGGGCGCAGGCAGGGTGTAGCCGTTCGGCCCCTTGGCCACGCCCATGGCGCGGAGGTCGCGCGAGAGGGTGGCCTGGTTGACCTCGATCCCGCGCGCTCCGAGGAGCCCGGAGAGCTCGGCCTGGCTCCTGACGTTGCGGCGGCTCAGGAACCCGAGGATCGCGGCGCGGCGGGCTGCCGGTGTGGCCTGGACGGACTTGCTCATGATTATGCAGAGATGACGCATAATCATGTGACGCCGCGGCCGGGGCGTCAAGCCCCCGCGCTCCGAAAACTACCGGGAGGGGGCCAACTCGGCGCGTTCGCGGGCCATGGCGAGCGCGCAATCCGACTGCAATTCGAGCGCCTTGGTGATGGAAGGGTGCTCGAACGCGAACTTCGAGATGGCGAGGAACCGGTCGATGGAGTACGAGGCCTTCTCGTAGCGCCCGAGCTCGAACAGGATCTGGGCGCGGCGGCTGTAGGCCTCCGCCAGTTCGGGGTCGAGCTCGATGACGCGGTCGAGGAAGGCGACGGCCTCCTCGTTCAGCCCGATGAGACGAAAGACGGTGGCCGTGTGCAGGCGCGCTCCGACCTCCAGATCGGTGTCGGCCTTGAGCAGGTTTCTGAACCGTCGCTCGTCCCGGGCCGTGATCTCGGGGCGCTCGAGCTGCTTGCGCCAGAAAGTGACGTTCGTCTCGAGGAGCGCCAGGAGCTTCTTCGCCCAGCCGATGCTCTCGTGATTGCGGCCCATGAGCGAGGTCACCCGTAGGAGCCCGTTGAAGGCGTCGCGGTTCTCCGGCTTCAGCTCGAGCGCCCGCTCGTAGCTGTCGATCGACTCCTGCCAGGAGTCGAACGAGATGTCCGCGAGCTCGATCGAGCGCTGCTCCGGGTCCCGGGCGTCCGTGAACCGACGCCCGGACGCGATATCGCGCGACGCCTCGTCGTAGAAGACACCCTTACGTTCGAACGCCTCACCGAGCCCCAGGTTGACGCGGTAATCGTCCGTGCTCTCCAGGTCTTCGAAGATGACGATCGCGCTGAGGATGTCCTCGGCCGAGCCGCGGCGGAGCCTCACCCAGCCGACCAGGAGCAACAGAATCTCGCTGTCGGGATCGACCTCGAGGCCCCGCAGCGCCTGGTCCTCGGTGCGATCGAGTTCCTTCATTTCCCAGAACCGCAGGGCGTTCTCGAGGTAGTACCCGAGCTTCTGCTCGTCGGTCATCTCGCCCTTCGGCCCGTCCGAACCGCAGGCGAAGGCGAGGTACAGCAGGCCGGCGAGTGCCGCCCGCGCTAGCGAGTGTTGATATTGCATGGCTCGTGCCCGGTATGGGCGACCCGACAGGATAGCGGCGGGGGCGCCATCACGCGCCACCCCGGTCCCGGGCCCCACGCAATAACCCCTCGATGCGCCCAGGTTGCACCCGCACGTCGAGGATTCGCCCGCCGGACAGGGTCACCAGGCCCGGTTTCGCCCCGCGCGGCTTGCTCACGTGCTTCTTCCGGGCGACGTGGACCGGCGCCCGGTCCGTGCCGCGGGCGGGCGAGAAGTGGATCGCGAGGTGGGCGGCGTCGAGCACCTCCTCCTCGTCCGGCTCGCGGCCCCGTTCGAGGCGCACGACCACGTGGCTGCCCGGGCAGTCCGCGGTGTGCAGCCAGAGGTCGTTGCCGCGCGCATGCAGCTTCGTGAGGACGTCGTTGTCGCGCGCCGTGCGTCCGACGCGAATCTCGGAGCCCTTGCTGCCCCTGAATACGCGGTAGGGGAGGCGCGGAGTCGGAGCCTTTTGCTTGCGGGGGTCCGCCTCCTGTCGCTTGTCGAGGAGGCCGTCCGCCACCGCGGCGTCGTCGAGCGCGAAGGGGTCGGCCGCTTCCACGAGCGCCTCGGCCGCGAGCTCGCGGAGACGCGCGAGTCGGGTCCGCGCGAGCTCGAGCTCGGCCGCGACGGTGTCTCGCCCGCGCCCGAGCTTCCGGTAGCGGTCGAAGATCCGCTCCAGGTTCTCCCGCGGCGAGCGCTTCGCGTCGAGCGCGATCACGCGCGGGGGAGCGCCCTCGGTGAAGTAGTCCTGCACTTCGATGGACGTCATCCCGCGCGTGACCGCGTGCAGATGGCTCTTCAGGAGCTCGCCGTCCATCCGGACCCGCTCCGCGTCGCGCGCGGCGGTGAGCCGGCGTTCCAGGCCCTTGACGAGGGACCGCGCGCGCCTGAGCTTGCGGTCGACGCGCGCGCGGAGCTTCTTGCGGAAGGCCGCCTGGTGCGACTCCACCGCGAGCCCGCCGAGCGCCACCTCGACGCGCCAGGAGAGCGGAGCCCGGTCGCTCACGGGGCCGGGAGGCGCGGAATCCGGCGCGGGAAACGTCGCGCCAATGCCCTCGCTCTCCGTGTCGGGGGGCGCGGCCCGCCCGCCGGGCGGCGTCCATGGACTGCCGACCACGAGTCGCGGCGGGTTGCGCTTCGCCGGTGGCGGGACCATCACGTCGAGCACGACGTCGTCCCGTCCGAGGAGCACGATGTTCGCATGGCGCCCCGTGAGCTCCGCCAGCAGCGCGCGCCGGCCGGCGCCGGGCGTGTCGCGGAACTCGAAGAGCACGATGCGGTCACCGCGGACGCGCTCGATGCTCCCCAGGGTCGCGCCCCCGAGCTCTTCGGCGAGGCGCCGGAAGAACGGCCCCACGGGGCCCTCGTGACGATGCACGCGGGCTTGCTGCAGGTGCACTCGCGGCGCGTCGGGGTTCGCGGACACGCGGACCCGGAGCACCGGCGGCCCGTCCTCGGCCCCCGGTTGGACCATCGGCTCGAGCACGAGCACGAGGTCGCGGGGCGGCAGGCCTTGCACGTCGCGCACGCGGGCCCCGGCGAGGAGCCCGCTGAGCTCGCCGGCGAGCTCACCGACGTGGCGGGCGGTGAGGTTCAGCCGAGCTCCTCCTCGACGTCGTACACCCAGGCCTCGGCGCTCGGCGTCCAGTCGACGAGCTCGCCGTCGTCCCCGAACCAGAGCTCGAGCTCGCTCGCCGCAGTGTCCGCGCCGTCGGAGGCGTGGACGAGGTTGTGCGAGAACGACAGGCCGAAGTCGCCCCGGATCGTGCCCGGGGCGGACTTCGCGCTGTCGGTCGCGCCGACGAGGGTCCGCACGACGGTGATGGCGTTCTTGCCTTCGAGCGCGAGCGCGACCACCGGGCTCGAGCCCATGAAGGCGACGAGGCCCTCGAAGAACGGCCGGTCCTTGTGGACCTCGTAGTGGCGGCGCAGGTGAGCCTCGGAGAAGCGGCGCATTTTCAGGCCGACCAGCTTGAGGCCCTTTTCCTCGAAGCGCGAGATGAGTCGGCCGACGAGGCCGCGCTGGACGGCATCGGGCTTGAAGAGGACGAGGGTTCTTTCCACGTCGGGTCCTTATATGGGTGGCGCTGTGTGGGCGTTGAGGGGATGCCGCTCGACGAGCTCGGGCCGGCCCCGGCGGCGAAATTCGGGCGGCCAGTCTACGGGGCCGGACCGGGATCTTGAACACCCGCGCGGATCGGACGGATGCCGGGTGCGAGAGGGGATCCGAACAAGTTCGCCGAATTCCAGCTCCGCGGGTTGACGGGGCCGGCGGCGACCCTAGATTGTTGCGCCAAAACATCCGTTGGCGAGCTTCGAAGTCCGATCGAGGCACGCGAGCGGTCTTTGGAAATCCATCGCCCACGAGCTCCCTCGCTCCGCAGCGGCGGGTCATCACCGCGCTGTCGCCTGCCGCCAGGTCTCACCCCGCTCCCACGCGTCCCAAGATCCCATGTCGCCCTCTTCGGAATCCCCGAAGGACGCGCGCGGAGGCGCCCTCGGCCTCCGGTCGGCGGGGTCGGACCTCGCGCGCTTCGGCGGGATGGGGTTGCAGTTCGCCGCCACGCTCGGCGCCTTCGCCCTCCTCGGGTACTGGCTCGACCGGTGGCTGGGGACGCTGCCCATCTTCCTGATCGTCGGAGTCTTCGTGGGCTTCTTCGGAGGCACCCTCTCCATGGTGAAGCGGGTGGCGCGCTACCGCGGATCCTCCGGGAGCTGACCTCCCGTACCCCTAATGACACGAACCCTGCTCGGAACCCTCATCGGGCTCACGCTCGCGACCATCGTCGCGTCGCGATTCGAGGGTACGTTGCGGGTCGGGGTGCTCTGCGGCTACCTCCTGAGCACGTCGATCGCGCTACTCGGGATCGGCTGGCAGAAGCGTGCCCTGCGGGATTTTCCGGAGAAGGTGCTGCTCGTGATGGTCGTGAGCTTCCTCGTGAAGCTGTTCGCGGTCCTCGCGGGAGCGCTGCTCCTCCGGTACGTCGACTCACTCGCGTCCATCGCCGACTGGCGCGGCTTCCTCGTCGCGTACGCGTTCGGGGCCACGTTCACCCTGTTGCTCGGCGTTCTTGACAACGCGCGTGCCCTTAGAGGAGAGTCCGCGCTGTGAGCCTCCGCCCCATCCTCATGCTGGTCGTGATCGTCGCGGCGTGTCTCGCGGCCCACCGGTACGTCGAGCACCATGAGGCGAGCAACGAGGATGCCTTCATGGTGCTCTACACCCACCTGATGCCGGTGCCGCTGGTCGAGGTGGAGCACAGCGAGAGCGAGGGCGAGGCGACGGCGCACGGGCTGCCGACCGCGCTGGTCTCCCTCCCGCTGCCGGGCTTCCTGGCGGTGTTCGACGGGCTCGACGGGCTCGAAGGCGCCGGGCACGATCCGCGGCTCGTGATGAGCAACCTCCAGATCTTTCAGATCGCCGCCGTGCTGCTCATCTTCCTGGCCTTCTCCGGCGTCTCGACCTATCTCCGGACAGGGGTGGGGGATCCGATCACGCGCGTCCTCGCGGGCACGTGCCTCTTCATCCGCGACGAGATGGCGATCCCGACCCTCGGTGAGGCCGCGGCGCGCAAGTTCCTGCCTTTCTTCCTCTCGCTGGGGTTCTTCATCCTCTTCATGAACCTGCTCGGGCTCGTCCCCGGCGCGGCGACGGCGACGGCGAGCATCTTCGTCACCGCGGCCCTCGCGTTCGTCACGCTGCTGTCGATGCTCGGGTGCGGCATGGTGGTCCAGGGGCCGGTGGCGTACTGGAAGAACCTCGTGCCGGAAGTGCCGCTCCTCCTGTGGCCGCTCCTGTTCCTCGTCGAGGTGATCGGCGTGTTCGTGAAGCCCTTCGCGCTCCTCATCCGGCTCTTCGCGAACATGACGGGGGGGCACATGGTCGTCCTGTCCTTCCTCGGTCTCATCTTCTTCTTCGCCGGTGTGGAGCAGGACGTGGTGAGCGGCATGAGCATCGCGGCTGTCGCCGTGCCCTTCGCGGTCTTCATCATGATCATCGAAGGCTTCGTGGCCTGCCTCCAGGCGTACATCTTCACACTGCTCTCGATCAAGTTCGTGGGCATGTCCATCCACCCCGAGCACTAGCCCCTGCTGGCTCGGGCGCAGCCTCTCTTCGTTCCAAGCAACTCAATCTCGAAAGCACCCTCGACCCGAAGTGATTCGCGCGACGAGCGCGGAGGCACCAGAGGATCTCAAGACATGATCATCCCCGAAGACCCGCAGACAGTCATGGATATCGGGCGGCTCGGCGCCGGCCTCGGTGCCGGCCTCGTCGCGATCGGCGCCGGCATCGGCATCGGCAAGATCGGCGCCGCCGCCAACGAGAGCATCGCCCGTCAGCCCGAAGCCGTGAAGGACATCAGCGGCGGTTCGCTGATCCTCTCGGCGCTGATCGAGGGCGTGGCGCTGTTCGCCGTCGTCGTGACGCTCTTGATCCTGATCCTGTGATCGGCCGCCCCGCCCGGTCGTCCGGGCCGCATCTGCGCGGTTCGCCGCGGCCGGCGTAGGCACTCTCCACCGTCAGGCCACGGATTCCGACCATGATCCATTCGACCTTTCTCGCGAGCCTCGCAGCGCCATCCGAGGGTGGGTTCAACCCGCTCCACGTCGGGGGTGCGGGGAACTTCCTGTGGACGCTCATCATCTTCGCCGCGGCGCTCTACCCGATGTGGAAGATGGTGTTCTCCAAGATCACCGAGGCCATGGAGCATCGCGACGCCAGGGCGGGGGAGGCCATCATCGCCGCCGAGCGTGCGAGCAAAGAGGCCGAGAAGTCGCGGGCAGCCGTGGAGGTTGCGCTCGGCGAGGCCCATGCCGAAGCGGCCAAGCTGATGGTGGGCGCCCGCGAGCGCGCGGAGACGCGTGAGCGCGACATCGTCGAGAACGCGAAGTCCGAGGCGACGGCCATGATCGAGGGCGCCCGCAAGACGATTCAGGCCGAGCAGGACAAGGCGCTCTCCGCGATCCGCAACGAAGTCGTCGAGCTCAGCCTCCAGGCCGCGAGCCAGGTGCTCGGCAGGAGCGTCGGCACCGAGGACGACCGTCGGCTCGTTTCCGAGCTGGTCTCGGGCTCCAAGGCAGGGCAGGCGTGATCGTCGATCCGGTGACGACGCGCTGGACGGGCGCCCTCTTCAACCTCGCCAAGCAGGGCGGGGTGCTCGAAGAGGTCGCGCGTGACGTGCAACGCATCGGAATCGAGCTCGCGAGCCCCGCCGTACGCGAATTCCTGCTCAGCGCCAAGGTGCCCCGGACGGAACGGCTCGCCAAGCTCGCGCCATTGTTCGCCGAGTTCGAGCCCCTGACCGTGAACTTCGTGAAGCTGCTCTTCGCCAAGAACCGTGAGGAAGTGCTCGCGGAGCTCAACGGTGCGTTCGAGCAGCGCATGCTCGTCGACGCCGGCACCCTCCGTGGCGTCGTGGAGTCGGCGCGCAAGCTGGATGCCGCGGAGATCACCATCCTCTCCGAGGCGATGGGCGCGAGGCTCGCGAAGATCGTCCGGCTCGAGAACCGAATCAACCCCGATCTGATCGGGGGCGTCCGCGTCATCGTCGGCGCGAACATGATCGACACTACGGTGCAGGGACGCTTGGAGTCCCTGCGTCGGCGGTTGCTGGAAGCGCCGCTCCCCGCCGTCTAGACCGCCCGCCGCACCCACGATCCCGAGAACGAAACAGTCATGGACCTTCGACCCGCTGAAGTCACCTCGGTCCTCGAGCAGGAAATCGCGTCTTTCCAGGGTGAGAGCCGCATGCAGAGCGTCGGCACCGTGCTGTCCGTCGGGGACGGCGTGGCGCGCGTCTACGGCCTGGACGACTGCATGATGAACGAGCTGCTCGAGTTCGCGGGCGGCGTGCGCGGCGTGGCGCTCAACCTCGAGGAGGACAACGTGGGCTGCGTGTTGCTCGGAGACGCGGCCAAGGTCCGCGAGGGCGACACCGTGACCGCGACCGGGCGCATCATCTCCGTGCCCACGGGCGACAAGCTGCTCGGGCGCGTCGTGAACGCGCTCGGTGATCCGGTCGACGGCAAGGGGCCGCTCGGGACGTCCGATTCCGACTTGCGACCGATCGAGCAGCCCGCGCCCTCCGTCGTGGAGCGCCAGCCGGTCAGTGAGCCGCTGCAGACCGGGATCAAGGCGATCGATGCGATGATCCCGATCGGTCGCGGCCAGCGCGAGCTCGTCATCGGGGACCGGCAGACGGGCAAGACGGCGCTCCTGATCGACACGATCCTGGCGCAGAAGACGACGGGCGGCGGCGACCCGACGAACCCCGAGCAGGTCATCTGCATCTATGTCGCCGTGGCGCAGAAGCAGTCGACCGTCGTCGACCTCGTGCGCCGGCTCGAGGCCGAGAACGCGATGCAGTATTCGATCGTCGTGATCGCGTCGGCCATCGACGAGGCGTCGATGCAGTACCTCTCGTGCTACGCGGGGTGCACGATGGGCGAGCGCTTCCGCGACGAGGGACGGCACGTGGTCATCTTCTACGACGACCTTTACAAGCAGGCCCTCGCCTACCGTCAGGTGATGCTGCTCCTACGCCGCCCGCCGGGGCGCGAGGCCTTCCCCGGTGACGTGTTCAACCTGCACAGCCGCCTCCTCGAGCGGGCCGCGAAACTGTCGGACGACGCGCCGAAGATCAACCCGCGCTACCAGGCCGGTGGGGGCTCGCTGACCGCCCTGCCCGTCGTCGAGACGCAGGAAGGGGACGTGGCCGCCTACATCCCCACCAACGTGATCTCGATCACGGACGGGCAGATCTTCCTCGAGACGAACCTGTTCAACTCGGGCGTGCGGCCCGCCGTGAACGCGGGCATCTCGGTGTCGCGCGTCGGCGGCGCGGCCCAGATTCCCGCGATGAAGAAGAGCGCGGGCTCGCTGCGCCTGGAGCTCGCCCAGTTCCGGGAGCTGCAGGCCTTCGCCCAGTTCGGATCGGACCTCGACAAGGCCACCCAGGACAAGCTCACGCGCGGCGAACGACTGGTCGAGATGCTGAAGCAGGGCCAGTACAAGCCGATTCCCGCCGCCGAGCAGGTGATGATGGTCTACGCGGGGACGTCCGGGGGTCTGGACGACCTGCCCGTGAAGCTGGTCGGGGAGTTCGAGGAGCAGTACCTCGCCTACGTCCGCGACACGCATCCCGAGGCGGCGGAGGCGATCCAGACCGCGAAGAAGGACATTCCCGACGACGTGAAAAAGCAGCTCGACGCGGCGATCGCCGCTGTGAAGACCCAGATCCGCGCCTGACGATGGCCAGCATCAAGGACCTGCGCCAGCGGATCAAGTCCGTCGGCAGCATCAAGCAGATCACGCGCGCCATGGAGATGGTGGCGACGACGAAGCTGCGTCGGTTCCAGGATCGCGCGATCGCCTCGCGGCCGTACACCGAGGAGATCGCCGGCCTCGTCGGCCGGCTCGCGAGCATGCTCGGCGAGGACCTCGAGGGGCACCCCCTCTTCCGTCGGGGCGCGGGCGAACGGACGCTCCTGCTCGTCGTGTCCTCGGACCGCGGCCTGTGCGGGCCCTACAACTCGAGCCTGTTCCGGAAGCTCCAAGCGTGGCGCAAGGAGCGGGGCGGCCGCGACGCAGACCCCACCGAGTACTTCGTGGTCGGCCGCAAGGGGTACCAGTACATGGACCGGCGGGGTTTCCGGATCACGCGGTTCCTGACCGAGCCGCCCCTCGAGAAGATCGACTACCGGAACGCGGCGGTCACGGCGCGGATGCTGACCCAGTCGTTCCTCTCGGGCGAGTACTCCGACGTGCAGATCCTCTCGACGCGGTTCGAGTCGATGGTGAAGTTCGTACCCACGATCGCTCAGTTCCTGCCCGTGTCGGGCGCGTCCATCGCCGGCGAGGGTGGTGAGCGGATCCCCGCCGGCGTCATCCTGGAGCCTGACGCCGCGACGATCTTCGACCAGCTCATCCCGCGCTACCTCGAGACGCGCGCCTACAACGCGCTGCTCGAGTCGCTCACCTCGGAGTACGCCAGCCGCCGATTCGCCATGAAGAACGCCACGGACGCGGCCTCGGACATGCAGAAGGCGCTGCGCGGCGTCTACAACCGCAAGCGCCAGGAATCGATTACCAAGGAGCTCCTCGACATCGTCGGGGGCGTGGAAGCGCTCAAGTAGGACCTGACCCATGACCAGCAAGCAAGGAACCGTCACCCAGATCTTCGGGCCGGTCGTCGACGTGCGCTTCGAGCCGGGCAGCCTGCCGGCTATTTTCAATGCGCTCTCGCTCACAGAGGCGTCGAAGGACCTCGACGTCGTGCTCGAAGTCGCGCAGCACCTCGGCAACGACGTCGTGCGTTGCATCGCGATGTCCACGACGGACGGCTGCAGTCGCGGCATGGCCGTGGCCGACACGGGCGGACCGATCATGGTGCCGGTGGGCGAGCGCACGAAGGGCCGAATCTTCAACCTCCTCGGCAAGCCGCTCGACACCGTGCTGAAAGGCGACATCCCGGACGGCGAGGAATGGCCGATCCACCGGCCCGCTCCGACGTTCGTGGACCAGGAGGCGGTCTCCGAGGTGTTCGAGACCGGCATCAAGGTCGTCGACCTGCTCTGCCCCTTCGCCAAGGGCGGCAAGATCGGGCTGTTCGGCGGCGCGGGCGTGGGCAAGACCGTGCTGATCCAGGAGCTCATCCGGATCACCGCCGTCGAGAAGGGCGGCTTCTCGGTGTTCGCCGGCGTCGGTGAACGGACGCGCGAAGGCAACGACCTGTGGCTCGAGATGTCCGAGGCCACGTACACGACGCCCGAGGGCACGCAGCAGCGCGTGATCGACAACGCGGTGCTCGTCTTTGGCCAGATGAACGAGCCCCCCGGCGCGCGGCTGCGCGTGGCCCTCTCGGGGCTCACGATGGCCGAGTACTTCCGGGACGAGTTGGGTCAGGACGTGCTGCTCTTCGTCGACAACATCTTCCGTTTCGTCCAGGCGGGCTCGGAGGTCTCGGCGCTCCTCGGCCGGATGCCCTCGGCCGTGGGCTATCAACCGACGATGGCCTCCGAGATGGGCGCGCTGCAGGAGCGGATCACCTCGACCAAGAAGGGTTCGGTGACGTCGATGCAGGCCGTCTACGTGCCCGCCGACGACATCACGGACCCCGCCCCCGTGGCCACGTTCGCGCACCTGGACTCCACGATCATCCTCGACCGCGCGATCTCGGAGCTCGGCATCTACCCCGCGGTCGACCCGCTCAAGTCGACCTCGCGGATGCTCGACCCGCAAGTCGTCGGCGAGGAGCACTATAACGTGGCGCGCGAGGTGCAGCAGATTCTCCAGCGCTACGCCGACCTGAAGGACATCATCGCAATCCTCGGCATCGAGGAGCTCTCGGACGAGGACAAGCAGGTCGTGCACCGTGCCCGGCGCATCCAGAAGTTCCTGTCGCAGCCATTCTTCGTGGCCGAGACGTTCACGGGCATCGAGGGGGTGTTCGTGCCGGTCGAGGAGACCGTGCGCTCGTTCCGGGAGATCATCGACGGTGAGCACGACGACCTGCCGGAGGACGCCTTCTACATGGTGGCCGGCGTCGAGTCGGCGGCGGCGAAGGCCAAGAAGACGAGCGGGGGGGCGTAACGCGGCCATGGCCGAGCCGATCACTCTCCGCATCATCACCCCCGAGCGAATCGTGCTCGACGAGTCCGCGGAGTCCGTGCAGGTCCCCGCCCTCGACGGCAGCCTGGGCATTCTCGCCCGGCACGCGCCCCTGGTGGCCGCGCTCGGCGCGGGCGAGCTCACCTACACGAAGGACGGGTCGAAACGGACGATGTTCGTGGCCGGCGGATTCGTCGAAGTGCGGAATGACACCGTGCGGGTCGTGAGCGACGTCTCCGAGCCGCCGGGGGACATCGATGTCGAGCGCGCTGTGAGTGCGGGAGAGCGGGCCCGTGAACGCCTCCACCAGCGCAAGACGGAACACGACGAAGAGGTGTTCGACGTCGCCCGTGCCGAAGGCTCCCTGCGAAGGGCCATGATGCGCCAGTTCGTGGCGAACCGGGCCAGGCAATAGCGATGGCCGCCC
>SMVQ01000355.1 GCA_004357655.1 Planctomycetota bacterium | reverse complement strand
CTCGTCGCCCCTGGCTGCGTTGCGCCTTCTCCGAGTATCCAGCGAATACGCGTCGTCGGCGTGCCTTGCCAGGAACGACGATGGCTCGCCGAAACGTGACACTTGTTCGCGGACGGGCCCTTAGCGGCTGAGTCGCTTCCTCACGAACAATCGCGGCTCGTGCAACAACCCGAGAGTTCCGGTCGCCCTGCGGAGTCTCTCGGCGCCGCTCCTGAGGAACTTCCCGCTATGTTCAGGCCAATTGCCCCTCTGATGACGGCGCCTTGGCTCTGGGAAGTTCCTCATCGTTCTCTCCCGCCGCCGAAGGCCGCCGGAGGGAGGCTGGCAAGGCGCGCCGCCGCCGTGTATTCACTGCGGGGGGAAACCTGCGCGAGCGCGCCGCGCGGGTCCGGCTGCACGGCCCCATCGCTCACTGGAGCGAGGTCGCAGGCGAACCGTGGCTGGAACAGCTCTTCGAGATCGAGGCAAGTGAGCGCAGCCGACGCCGTCTCGAGCGTCGTGTCCTCAACGCGAAGATCGGACCTTTCGAGCCGCTGTGCGACTTCGATGGGTCCTGGCCGACCAAGATCGGCCGTGAGGCGGTGGCGGAGCTTTTCCGCTTCGACTTCATCGAAGAGGCTGCGAACGTGACGTACGGTACCCCTGCAATTCACCGCCCGTTCACAGCCCGATCCTCCGTCACAGCACCCTCAGGCTGCCGCCTGCTCGAGCAGGTAGTGAATCGCTGCGGCTCCGTACCTGATCAAGGGCAGAAGGTGGCGGTGAGCGCATCGGCGCCGTTGAACGCCACGCCGCCAGCCAGCGGGTCGCGATAGAGGACCTGGAACGTCCAGCTCGTTCCCGTGATGGGTGGGCCTGCCGCCGCGAGCCCGACCGCGCGCTCGAAGTGACCGGCGGCGTCCGCCGGAAGCGCTGGATACAGTGGCGACGGCCCGGGTCCGAACGGCCTCACGCACAGGAAACCGTGGCCGAAAGAAAGCTGCGCCGGGGTCGATCCAAAGATCGCGAGCGCCATCGCGCCGGGTGGCAGGCCGTCCGCGACGAGCACCAGGTCGTCGTCGGCGATGCTCTGCGTTCCATGGGTCGCGAGGAAGGCTCCGGGGCCGACCGAGTTGGGAGCTGCCACGCAGCTGCGTTCGAGCGCGCGCAGGCAGCCGCCGGAGTAGACGCGACCGACGCCGGATGTATGGGTACCCGCGGCGATCCAGTGCGAGCCGAGGATCAGGTCGGCGATGCCGTCGCCGGTCACATCGCCGAATCCATCGATTGCGAAGCCGATCCACTCGCCAGGCACACTCCCGGAGATGACGTTCTGAAGCGCGCCGTCGGCACCGGAGAAGATGTGCGCGCGTTGGAAGCCTGCACCGCGAACGCGACCGCCGCGTCCGGAATACCGTCCCCGTTGACGTCGCCGACACCCGCGACATCGCTGAGGTTACCCGTGAGGCAGCTCGGACAACCGAGCTCGTGTACGACGCTCTGCGCCGTCGCGAAGGAGGACGGCAGCCAGAGCGCGACCAGCAAGCCAAGGCTCTTCATCGGGCAGGCCCGGAAGGGGTAGGGCCTTTGATTCTAGGCCATGGCTCGCGTCGATCGCCAGCCCCGCCAACCGCCTCCTGAGCCAGGGGTGACGGCCGGCCCCGTGGGGGAATGATCGGGGGCGCGCGGAAGACTCCCGAGCGCGCGCAGTCCATGGTCGTACCATGGGCCCGCAGGCCCCCTCGCACTTGAAAGAGACCTCCATACTGCTCGCCGGCGCGGTCACGGTCGGATTGCTCACCGTCTCGATGGTGCTGCTGTCGCGGCTCGAGCGGCCGTCCCCGCCCGCGTTGGCGGACGGAGCCCGGGTCGGGCCGTTCGAAGCGACCGAGGCAGAGGACGCGCCCCCCGACCTGGAGACGGCCGCGCCTGAACAGTTGGCGGCCGCGCGCGTCTCCCTGGGGAGTGTGCCCGTCGAAGCCTTCGTGAGACCGGAAGCCGGTCACGCCGGTGTCGTGCTCCTGCGCTGGCCCGACGGGGCGCCCATCGCGGACACCACCGTGCGCCTCTTCGGCGATCCCGGGCCGGCCATCGACGACTATGAGACGTCGCCGCTCGGACGCGTCGACTTGCCGCCGGAACTCGCGCACGACATCATCCAGCTCTCGATTCTAATCGAAGGCTTCGAACCGCAGCGCGTGCGCGTCGGACCGTTCGCGGACAAGCGCTCGTTGCCGCGAATCTCGATGCGGCCCACGATGGGTTGGTACGGGCGCGTGCGCTCGCACGAAGGCCGGGCCGTGGCGAACGCTACGGTTTCCGGTTGGTGGATCGAGGCGGCGCGGCCGTACTCGGGCAGCAGACGCGTCGTCCAGGAGGGGCAGGGCAGGCAGGAGCGCGAGGGCCAGTCGGACGACCTTGCAGGTGAAGGCCAGGGCGCTGAGGCCTTCACCCTCGGGGGATTGTTCGTCGCCTCGCGCGGACTCCTGTCGGCGACCGGGTCCACGAACGCGGAAGGCTACTTCTACATCGAACCGCTCGGCGCCGAAGTCCGCGGGCAACTGACGCTCACCGCGCAAGGCCAGGGTGACTTCTCGAGCGACGTCTTGAGACTGCCACTGCCGAGTGCACGAACACAGTTGCCCGACTTGATCCTGCATCGACCCATTGTGGTGCACGGGAGGGTCGTCGACGTGCTGGGCGATCCTGTGGCGGATGCGGTCGTCTTGCCGCAGTTCGCGCGCGGCTGGTCCGTCGACCTCGAGCCGGTGCGCACGGACGAGGACGGTCGATTCGAGCTCACGGCGCCGGTCGAAGCGCTCGTGGTGACGGCCGAGAAGGTGGGCTACCGCATGGTTCCGACCGAGCTGACGAAAGTCGAGAGTCTCGATGGGCTGTGGAACGAGCTCGCTGCGCTCGGTTTCTCGGGCGGGGGTGCGCTGGCCGCTCTCGTGAGCGAACCCCCGCGACGCAAGGTAGCCGGCAGGCTCGGCGTACCGCAGGACGCACTCGCCGCGCTCGGGTATTCGAGCAGAGTCCGGCGCCCTGCTCACGCGCGCGAGCGCTCGCATTTGCCGCGTACACGCTCATTCGTGATGCTCGACGCGCTCCGGATAGAAGCGCGCATCTTGATGAAGCCGCTACCACGGGTCACAATCGAGGTCATCGACGCGCTCGAACTAAGAGAGTCTGGACTCCGGATCGCGCTCGAGGGCGCGCTCGTGAACGCGCGCTACGGCGGCCTCGACGCACAGTCCATCGCCGGCTTGACGAATGCCGATGGTCGCGCCAGCTTCCCGAACGCGGATGTCGAGTGGCAGCCCGTGGTCGTCTCGGTCAAAGCGGACGGCTACCACCCGTCCACTTTTGCATTGGAACCAATGACGACGGCGAGACGCGTTGCGCTCGAGCCGATCGATCAGGAGGGCGGCGCGGGCAGCACGCGCAAGGGACCCTCCAACGGTCTCGTGCTCGGACCCGACGGCCCTGTCGAGGGTGCAACCATCATCGCCTACCGGGCCGAGGACTACGGGCGGCGCGGCGCCAGTCCGGTTTGGAGGCTCAGCACCAACACCGACGGGGATTTTGTCTACGGAGTGCCCGAAGACCAACCGCTCACGGAGATCTTCTATCTGTTCGCCTTCGAGGGCGAAGGGGCGTCGCGCATGGCGGGCGAGCTCGGTCCGATTCGCCAACTGGAGCTTGCGAACGCCCAGGTCACCGTGATCGACATCGCCCCGGCCGTCGCCGTAGCTCTCGACCTGTACCGGCTCGAAATGGATGCGGACTACCGCACGCGCGTGAGCTACGCGCCCTTCCCGGGTGCGAAAGCACAGATCTGGGACGACGTGATCGTGCATGCGACGGACTTTCTGACCCGGGGCGTCACGCAGGTCTACGCGCCCTACGGTTGGTACGTGCGGGCCCATGTCGAGGTCGCGTTGCGTGCCAACGCGCCGCTCGTCGACTTCATTCGTGGCGGACGCCGACAGCAACCACTCTTCCAATCCCTCCGTACCGTGTGGACCGACTGGCAACGCGTGACCGATGCGGCCACCGTGCGCTATGCGGTACCGAGCAGCGTGCTGCACTTCAGCGTCGCGGCCAGCGTCGACTTCGGTGGTTGGATCGGCGGCAGACCCTACGACGTCCCGAAGACACTGTACGTGGCCGCGCGCGGCCTGCACGGTCACTGGATCGCACCCGTCGACGGCAACGGCTGGTTCGACTTCTGCGACGTCCCGGCGGGTTCCTACGAATTGATGCTCTACAGTCCGCCCGATCCTGAAGCCGGCTATTCGCTCGACAGCGCGGGCCAACTCTACGGCTTGCTGAAAGCGAGTTGCCGCACCTCGCGCTTCGACCTGGTGATCGACTGGGTCGAACCATTGGAGTGATACGGCATCATCTGCCCTGCATCATCTCCGACGGGAGCGATGGCTTCCCCATGGTCACGACGATCCCCGACGCCGCCAGCCAGATTGCTGCGGAAACCTGCGCGGTGTCCTGGCACAGGCCCTCGAGCACACGGCCGGCGAGGCCCCCTGGGGCACCTGGACTGGCGGACTGAACGATGCCTGCACAGAGCCCGTTCGTCACCACGAAGCCCACCGGTACGGGCCTGAGCAACGGCGCCCATGCGCCCCAGGAGGAAGATCTCGAGCGGGCGCTGCGCTCACCGCTCGTGCGAGTGGGGCTGCTCTCCGTCCTCGTCCTGACGGCCTCGTGGATCGTCACCGAGCAACGCAACGAGATCTTCTTGACGAGTCGTCTCGAGGTCGGGTGGTGGGCACTGTTTCGTCACCAGGTCGCGATCTGGAGCCTATGGGCGTTCGCGCTCGCACCGCTCGCCGCGTTCGCGCGCTGGCTGCACCGCAGGCGGCGGAGCTGGATCCTCTTTCTCGTCGTCCAGATGGCCCTCGCGTGCGCCGTCGCAGCGGGCGCCACCTGGGTCTTCGACGAGCTCGCCGACCGGATGGTGTTCTCCCAGGCCGTCGACCGCCAGACGGGCGCGCCGTTCATGTTCGGGGAGCGGGAGCGCCTGGCACCCGGGGAGCGGGAGCGCGTGGGACTCCGGACACGGGAGCGCATGGGACCCGGCGGACGGCGCCCGGGACCGCGACGCTCGGAGCAGCGACGACCTCGCCCGTCGTTTCTCGTGCGGGCGCGCCAGAACTTCGCGGTGTACTGGGTCGTGCTCGGTCTCGGCGCGGGGGTCGGAGCGTTCCTCCTGGCGCGCGACCGGGAGCGCGTCGCCGGGCGACTCGCGCTGCGCGCCGCCCAGCTCGAGGCTGACCTCGCGCGGGCGCAGCTCGGAAGCCTCCGCGATCAGCTCCGCCCGCACTTCTTCTTCAACGCACTGCACACGGTCGGCGGGCTCGTGCATCAGGGACGCAGCGACGACGCCATGCGCGTGCTCTCCGCGATCGGGAGCCTGCTGCGCACGACGCTCGACCTCGGCGAACAGCCGGTTGTGCCACTCCGCGAGGAACTGCGCCTCGCCGAGAGCTACCTCGACATCGAACGCGTGCGGCTCGGGGAACGGCTGAAGATCACATTCGACGTGGCGCCCGAAACGCTCGAGGCCCAGGTGCCCGTACTCCTCCTGCAGCCGCTCCTCGAGAACGCAATCCGGCACGGGATCTCCGACCGCGAGAGCGGCGGCTCGATCGTCGTCACGACGCGGGAGGACGGCACGAGCGTCGTGCTCGAAGTGCGCGACGACGGCGCCGGCTTCCCCGACGAGATTCTCGCCGCCTCACGAGCTGTCGTTGCGGAGGATGGCGCGCGACGAATCGGGCTCGAGAACGATCGCGAACGCTTGCGCGTGCTCTTCGGAGAGGCACAGTCGTTCGAGCTGTCGAACGCCGAGGGCGGCGGCGCCGTGGTGCGCATCCGAGTGCCGCGCGCTGGAGCCTCCCACGGAGCCGGCGCTGGAGCCTCCGATGCCTGACGACGCTGCAAGGATCCGCACGGTGATCGCGGACGACGAGCCGGTTGCGCGCGAGCTCTTGCGCCGGCTCGCGGAGCAGGACGCGGAGCTGGAGATCATCGCCGAGTGCGAGAGCGGCGCGCAGGTCGTCGAAGCCGTGCGGGCGATGCGCCCACAGCTCCTGATCCTCGACGTGCAGATGCCGGGCATGGACGGGTTCGAGGCGCTGGAGGCGTTGGGAGACGAGGAGCAGCCGATCGTCATCTTTGCGACGGCTTACGATCAACACGCACTGCGGGCCTTCGAAGTTCACGCGATCGACTACCTGCTCAAGCCCTTCGATGCGCGGCGCTTCCATCTGGCTGTCGCTCGCGCGAAGGGGCGCCTCCGCGAGGAGACCGCCGCGTCGACACGGCGGGCGATCACAGCGCTCCTCGACACGGTTCGGATGCACAAGCACGCGCGGGGGGAACGGCTCCAGCGGCTCGCCGTGCAGCGCGCGGGCGGGACGGACTACGTCCAGATCGACGCGGTCGAGTGGATCGAGGCGAAGGGCGCAGTGGTCCGCGTCCACGCCGGGGGCGAGCCGAGGGTGGTGCGCGCCTCCCTGGGGCAGCTCGAGCGGACGCTCGATCCGGCGCGTTTCCTGCGCGTCCACCGCTCGGCGATCGTCGCGCTCGACCGGGTGCGCTCGCTGGAGACGAACGTGGACGGCGGCGCGCGCATCCTGCTCGCGAGCGGTGAACGAGTCCCCGTCGGTCGGACACGTCTCTCTTCGCTGCGGGACCGGCTACGGTAGAACCGGACATCCGTGTCGTCGTTCGTGTGCCTAGAGCGACCGTTCACAACACGTCGCCGCAGTTCGCGAGGAACAGGGCAACCTCGCCCGAGTGAGCGGGTTTACTGGGCGTGTCGAGTCCACGCTCCCCAGCCACAGGAAGTTGAGCATGCGTCCGATCCAGATCACTCTCCTCGCCTGCACGATCGCACTGTCCGCTAGCGACGTGGCCGCCCGTCAGTCCTGCGATGGCGGCTACGCGCTCGACTTCACCGGTTCGAGTGATCGGGTCATCGTTCCATACGACGCGTCGTTCCCGACCGCGGTGTTCACGGCGGCGGCGTGGATCAAGACCGTTGCGCCACAGTCGCGGGCCGCGGTGATCGCGCGCGGCGAGGACGACAACTCGTGGAACCTCTCCTGGCAGCTCTACGTTCGCAACGATGGGACGCTCGAGGTGAT
>SMVQ01000354.1 GCA_004357655.1 Planctomycetota bacterium | reverse complement strand
CCCGCACGCACTCGGCGTAATGGCCCGCCCCACCGTCCTCGAGGTCGTCGCGGTCGACGCTCGTGATCACCACGTAGTCGAGGTCGAGCTCCGCCACGGCGCGCCCGACGTGCTCGGGCTCGTCCGGGTCGGGCGGCGCGGCCGCCTCGACGATCTTCACGGCACAGAATCGGCAGCGCCGCCTGCACTCGTCCCCGAGCACCATCAGGGTCATCGTGGCGTGAGCGCCCTGCCAGCACTCGCCGATGTTCGGGCAGCGGGCCTCCTCGCAGACGGTGTGGAGGTTGAGCTCCCGGGTGAGCCGCTCGAGCCGTCCGGAACTCTCCCCGCCGGGTAGCGGCACCTCGAGCCAGGCAGGCTTCCGGCCGGCGCGGGGGGCTTTCGGGGCCCGCCGGGGGGTATCGGGGTGGAGATCATGGGAGTGCGAAGGCCCGGGACCCGCCGGGGAAGGTTGCAAGAGCGCCCGTCCAGCCCCACCGACGGGGCAGGCCCGCCGCGCCCAGATCCTTCATCCCGGCGAGCGCGCGGATCGGCTCCTCCAGACGGTCGATCTCAGCCGCGTGCGAGAGTCGGAACGCGAGGAGGGGTACCCACACCGCCGCTGTCCCGTCGGATCTCGAACTCGCCGATGTGGCTGGTGGGCATGGGCACCCGTTTGGGCACGGCGCGCAGCGAGCGTTGGATGTTCCAGGTGGCCCGGCTTCGGCTTCGGAGCTCCGCGCGGATCTCCAGCGGAAAACGCGCGCAGGACGCGTCGAGGTCCAGGGTGTCGCCTTCGAGCGATCGGAACGTGAACTCCTCGACGATGGGCGAGATCCGATCTTCCATGGGCAGCTTGGATGCAGTGGGCTCGTTCGGTCCGACCATGAATGACGGGGAGGGGCAGGGGCTGACGGGGGGGATCGCGGCGAGCGGAATAGACGGAAGCCCGACATCCTGTACGATTATTCGCGCAACTCGAAGAGCCCCGCGGGCAGCTCGACGCCCACCTCGATGTCCGTGACCGTCGTGACGATGGTGCCGATGAGTGGGTTCGCGACCTCGACCTCGGTGCAGAACGGCAGGAGCATCCCCGAGACGTCGCGGAAGTCGCCGAAGCTCGAGCGCGTTCCCACGCGGCCAGGTCCGGGCATGTACGAGAACGCGTCCACGCGCCGAACGCGCGCGGTCTCGGCCTCGACGTAGAAAGTCGCTGCCGGCGCCGAGGTGTCCCCAGCGCGGAGCAGGAGGACCTCCCGACCCTTGTCATCCATCTCTTGGATCACGTGCAGCCCAGGGTGCCAGGCGAGCAGGTCCCCGAAGTGGGCGAAGATGTTGTTCAGGCGGATCGACTCGGCCCGCTGGCCCTCGTCCTGCGCGCACCGATCGTTCGCTCGGCCGCAGTACGCGCGAGTGACTTCACCTGTCTTCATTCACCTCGAGCGGCCAGAGCTCGGACTCGGTGCGCGCCGACGCGAGGATGCGCTCCATCTCGCGCACGATCTCGGGGTGCTCGGCACTGATGTCGTGCTCTTCGCCGATGTCGGCCGCGAGGTCGAAGAGCTTCAGCGGCGAGTGCTGCTTCATGTTCGTCCGCACGGCCTTCCAGCGGCCCTTGCGCACGGCCTGGCGCCAGCCCCCGACCGGCGCCTCCCAATAGAGGTAGTCGTGCTGCGCTTGATCGCCGCGCCCGAGCAGCGTGGGCGCGAAGCTCACGCCGTCGATGCCGGTTGGCGCGGGACCGCCCGCGAGCTCGACGAGCGTCGGGAGGACGTCCTGGAATGCGGAGACGTGGTCGCTCACGGTCCCCCGCGCGATGCGGCCGGGCCAGCGGGCGATGAACGGCACGCGGATTCCGCCCTCCCACAGGCTGCCCTTCAGGCCGCGCAGGGGGCCGGCGCTCGCGAAGAACTTCGAGTCCGCGCCACCCGCGTAGGACGGCCCGTTGTCGCTCGTGAAGATGACGAGCGTATTCTCGGCGAGCCCGCGCTCCGCCAGCACGTCCAGGATGCGGCCCACGTCGCGGTCCATGCGCGTCACCATCGCGGCGTACGCGGCGCGCGGCTTCGGGTGCGCCGCGTAGTGCCCGCCCTCGAACGGCGTCTCCTCCCACCGGTCCGCGTACTGAGCGAGCGAGTCCTCGGGCACTTGCAGCGACACGTGCGGGATCGCGTAGGGCACGTAGAGGAAGAAGGGCTCGTCGGGCTCACGCTCGCGCAGAAACAGGAGCGCCTCCTCGGTGAAGAGGTCGTGCGAGTGCACGCCGTCCACGCCGTCCGCGTTGGCGGAGAGCAGCACCTTCTCATCGTCCGACCACAGGTAGTCGGGGTAGTGGTCGTGCGCGTTCCACTGGTCGAGGTAGCCGAACCAACGGTCGAAGCCCTGCAGGTTCGGGAGTCCGGTCGTGTTCGGACCGCCGAGGCCCCACTTGCCGATGCAGGCGGTCGTGTAGCCCGCGGCCTGGAGGAGCTCGGCGACGGTCACCGCCTCGAGCGGGAGCGGCACCTGGCCGACTACCGGCTTCCCGCGGTTGCCGCGCACCCAGGCGTGGCCCGTGTGCAGGCCCGTCATGAGGACGCAGCGCGACGGCGCGCACACCGGCGCGCCGGCGTAGAAGTCGGTAAAGCGCACGCCCTCGGCGGCGAGGCGATCGATGTTCGGCGTCGCGATCTTCGTCTGGCCGTAGCAGCCAACTTCCGCGTAGCCCAGGTCGTCCGCCATGATGAGGACGACGTTGGGGGGACGCTCGGAGCTCGACGCCGGGGGCGCTTGGGGCAGCGCATATTTCGCGAGGTAGTCCGCGCGCCGCCTGGGCGCGCCCGAGGGCGCGAAGTAGAGCGGATCGAGCTCGGTGGGGATCGGCGCGACGTAGCGCGGCTCGAGCTCGACGGGCACCGGCGCACCCACCCTCTCGCGCCAGGCGGTGAGATTAAGGTGCAGTTTATAGGCCTTGATCGGGGTCGCGATCAGGTTCTCGGTCTCGCCAACGTCGGTCTTCACGTTGTACAGCTCGAGTCGCCCGTCCTCGAAGAACTCGATCAGCTTGAAGTCGCCCATGCGGATCGCGCCGGCCGGAGTGGTGCGGAAGGGCCGACCGAGCTGCTTGGGCGCCTCGAGGTAGGCGGGGAAGTGCCAGTAGAGCGCGTGGCGCGCGAGCCCGCCCGCGCCCGTGAGCAGCGGCACGAGGCTCAGGCCGTCCGGCTCCATGCCCTCGGGCAACGTCGCGCCCGCCGCCTCGGCGAAGGTCGGGTAGAGGTCCAGCCCGATCACCGGCTCGGCGCTGCGGCTGCCCGGCACGACGCGCCCCGGCCAGCGCACGACCAGCGGCACGCGGATCCCGCCCTCGTACAGCATGCCCTTCGCGCCGCGCAGGGGCGCCATCGACGTCACCGGCCCGTGCCCACCGTTGTCGGAGGTGAACACGACGAGCGTCTCGTCCGCCAGGCCGAGCTCGTCGAGCTTCGCGAGCACGCGCCCGAGGCTCTGGTCGGCGCTGTCGATCATGCCCGCGTACTTCGCGTTCTTCTGGTCGCCGTCGGGCGGCTTGCCTGAGTACTTCGCGCGTTCCGCCGCCTTGCTCTGGATGGGCGTGTGGACGGCGTAGTGCGTGAGGTAGAGGAAGAACGGCCCGTCCGCGTGCTCCTCCATGAAGCGCAGGGCCTCATCCGTCAGCCGGTCGGTCAGGTACTCGCCCTCCGGACCGTCCGCGAGGTCGGGATTCTTGTAGGGGCTGAAGTAGCCGCCGCGGGGCGAGCCCGTGGCGTTGCCGGCCACGTTCACGTCGAAGCCCTGCGTGCGGGGATCCGCGCCGAGGTGCCACTTGCCGATCGAGGCCGTGGCGTAGCCTGCGTCCCGTAGGACCTCCGCGATGGTCACGAAGCGGTCCGCGAGCACGGTCTCGTTCGGCGTCGGGACGAGCTTGCGGTCCTCAGCCTTGCCGCGCTTCGAACTGCCGACGGTGTAGACGCCGTGGCGCGGCGGGTAGAGCCCCGACATGAGACACGCGCGGCTCGGAGCGCAGTTCGGCCCGTTCGAATAGGCGCTCGTGAAGACCATGCCCTCCGCGGCGAGCTGATCCATGTGCGGCGTCTCGTAGAACTCGCTGCCCATGAAGCTCGCGTCGCTCCAGCCGAGGTCATCGACGTAGAAGAGGACGATGTTCGGCTTGCGCGCGGGCGTCTCGCCCGCGCCGACCGGTGCCGCGCTCAGGAGCGCGAGGCCGAGGGTCAGGCTGGTTGCGGAGAGATTCATGGCAGCGCGCTGGCGGGCACCAAGATATCATCCCCCCCAGGTGCCGACGAGCGGCACGGAATAGAGATACGGAAGCCATGAGCGCCGACCACAGCAAGCACGATGACGAGCCCGCCGGTTCACCCGAGAAGGACGCGGAGGAACACCGCAACTTCCTCGAGCAGATCATCGAGCACGACCTGGCGGCAGGCACCCACGAGGGCCGCGTCCACACGCGCTTCCCCCCCGAGCCGAACGGCTACCTGCACATCGGCCACGCCAAGTCGATCTGCCTGAACTTCGGCCTGGCGGAGCAGTTCGACGGCCTCTGCAACCTGCGCTTCGACGACACGAACCCCACGAAGGAGGAGCTCGAGTACGTCGAGTCGATCAAGGCGGACATCCGCTGGCTGGGTTTCGATTGGGGCGACCGGCTGTACTTCACGTCGGACTACTTCGAGGAGCTCTACGGCTTCGCCCGCGAGCTGATCGAGCAGGGCCTCGCCTACGTCGACGATCTCTCGCTCGAGGAGATGCGCGAGTACCGCGGCTCCGGCGCCGCGCCCGGCCGGAACAGCCCGCACCGCGACCGCGCTCCTGAAGAAAGCCGCGAACTGTTCGAGCGCATGCGCGCGGGCGAGTTCGAGGACGGCGCGCGCGTGCTGCGCGCCAAGATCGATATGGCGTCGCCGAACATGAACATGCGCGACCCGGTGCTCTACCGGATCCTGCGCGCCCACCACCACCGGACGGGCGACGCGTGGTGCATCTACCCGATGTACGACTTCGCCCACGGCCAGTCCGACGCGATCGAGGGCATCACGCACTCCATCTGCACGCTCGAGTTCGAGAACCATCGCCCGCTCTACGACTGGTTCATCGACAACATCTCGGTCCCGTCGCACCCACGGCAGTACGAGTTCGCGCGGCTGAACCTCTCCTACTGCGTGATGTCGAAGCGCAAGCTGGTCGAGCTCGTGCAGGGCGGCCACGTCTCCGGCTGGGACGACCCGCGCATGATCACGTTATCGGGCTTGCGCAGGCGTGGTTACACGCCCGAGTCGATCCGCAAGTTCTGCGAGCGCGTCGGCGTCGCGCGCTTCTACAGCACGATCGAGATGAGCTGGCTCGAGGACAGCATCCGCGCGGACCTCAACCCGCGCGCCGAGCGCCGGATGGCCGTGCTGCGCCCGCTCAAGGTCGTGATCGAGAACTTCCCCGAGGGCGAGACCGAGGAGCTCGAGGCGATCAACAACCCCGAGGACCCGAACGCCGGCACGCGCAAGATTCCGCTCACGCGCGAGGTGTGGATCGAGCGCGACGACTTTCGCGAGGACGCGCCGCGCAAGTACTTCCGCCTCGCCCCCGGCAAGGAGGTGCGCCTGCGCTACGCGTACTGCATCACGTGCACGGACGTGATCAAGGACGCGGAGGGCGAGGTCATCGAGCTGCGCTGCACCTACGACCCGGCGACGGGCGGCGGCAAGAAGCCCGAGGGGCGCAAGGTGAAGGGCGTCATTCACTGGGTCTCCGCCGCGCACGCCATCGGCGCCAAAGTGCGCGTCTACGATCACCTGTTCAGCGTCCCCGACCCGAACGATGTCGAGGAGGGCGGGCACTTCACGGACCACCTGAACCCCGACTCGCTCGAAGTGCTCACGGATTGCCGCCTCGAACCCAGCCTGGCGGACACCGCGCCCGGCTGCCACGTCCAGTTCGAGCGCCAGGGCTACTTCTTCACCGACCCCATCGACTCGCAGCCCGGCGCGCCTGTTTTCAACCGCACGGTGGCCCTGCGCAGCTCGTGGAAGTAGCACGGTGTCGCGCATCGATCGAAGGAGCCTCCTCTCCGGCGCGAGCTTTCTGGCGACGTACGGACTCTTCGTGGACGGCCGGCGGTTCGTCTCAGGCGAAGCCGGCGACCAGGGCGAGAGCGCTCCAAAGCCCACGGCCGCCGACGCGCAGCGCTCCCGTCCCGCCGACGAGCCGCACATGCACCTCGTCGAGCTCGACGTCGGAGTGCTCGTCGCCGGCGGCGGGATGGCGGGGGTCTGCGCTGCGCTCTCCGCCGCGCGCAACGGAGTGCGCACGCTGCTCGTCCAGGACCGCTCGCGGCTCGGGGGTAACGCCTCCAGCGAGATCCGGATGCACATCGTGGGCGCCGATTCGCACGGCAGCCGCGCGGGCTGGCGCGAGGGTGGCTTGATCGAGGAGATCCGGCTCGACGACGCAGCGGGGAACCCGCACCGCGCCTGGGAGCTCTTCGACCTGCTCCTGTACGACAAGTGCGCGCGCGAGCCCAACCTCACCTTGAAGCTCGACACCACCGTGTACGCCGTGGAATTGGACGGGCAGCGCATCGCGCGGGTGTGGGCCCGGTGCGACAAGACCGAGACGACTTACGTCATCCGCGCTGCGGTGTACTGCGATTGCACCGGGGACTCCCGGCTGGCGCTCGAGGCCGGAGCGGAGTTCCGCGAGGGTCGGGAGCCACGCACCACGTACGACGAACCCCTCGCGCTGAAGGACGGGGACCCGCACTCGCAGGGCTCGAGCATCCTCTTCACCGCGCGCAAGCACGACCACGCGATGCCCTACACCGCTCCGCCCTGGGCGCGCGAGATCACCGAGAACGACCTGCTCTTCAGGAGCATCTCGAGCAAGTCGTACGAGTACGGCTACTGGTGGATCGAGCTGGGCGGGATGCGCGACGTGATTCGCGACAACGAGGAGTTGCGCTTCGAGCTCCTGCGGATCGTGCTCGGCGTGTGGAACTGGATCAAGAACTCCGGTCAGCGGCCGAACTCCGCGAACTGGGCGCTCGAGACCATCGGCATGATCCCCGGCAAGCGCGAGAGCCGCCGACTCACCGGCGACCACGTCCAGACGCAGCACGACCTCACCGGCGGCTGGCGGGAGCGCGACGACGGCGTGTCGATCGGCGGCTGGGCCTTCGACGAGCATCCGCCGAAGGGCTTCGACGCGTGGGATCAGCCGCCGTTCATGAGCCGCCCGATCGAGGAGCCCTACAACCTCGCGCTCGAGGCGCTGTACAGCCGGAACGTCACGAACCTCATGATGGCCGGCCGGAACATCTCGAACTCGCACGTGGCGTTCACCTCGACGCGCGTGATGGCCACGTGCGCCTGCACGGGCCAGGCGATCGGGACCGCTGCCGCGATGTGTGTCGAGCAGGGCCTCGCTCCGCGCGAGCTGCGGCGGTCGTCGATGGCCGAGTTGCAGCAGCGCCTCCTGCGCGACGACCAGTCGATCCGCGGCGTCGTGAACGAGGACTCGGCGGACCTCGCGCGCGAGGCGCACGTCGTCGCGTCCTCCGCGCTCGACGGCGCCGACCCGGAGCACGTGATCGACGGCGAGGTGCGCGACGTGCCGGGCGAGTGGCGGCACCGCTGGGGCGCGGAGCTCGGGCCGAAGGGCGCCTGGATCGAGCTGCGCTGGGATGCTCCCCGCCGCATCTCGCGCGTGCAGATCACTTTCGATTCGGGCTTCCACCGCGAGCTGACGTTGTCGGCCTCGGATTCCGTCACGAAACGCATGGTGCGGGGACCGCAACCCGAGACCGTGCGCGATTACGTGCTCAGCGCGCGCACGCCCGCGGGCGAGCGGGTGCTCGCCGAGGTGTCCGGTAACCACCAACGCCTCCGCCGGCATGCGTTCGAACCCACCCTGGCCACGAGCATCCGGCTGCATGTGCGCGCGACGAACGGGGCCAAGGAAGCGCGCGTGTTCGAGATGCGCTGCTACGCCTGAGTGAACCGTCAGGACCGATCCGCATAACAATACGGAGTCGCGCTCCCTGTTGCGGTTTTGCGACAAGCTCGTACCGCACGACAACCGGCTGCGCCGGTTGTCGTGCGGTACGAGCTTGTCGCAAAACCGCAACAGGGAGCGCGACTCCGTATTGCCGTATTGTTACTCGCCCAGCGCATGCACGGTGTGGTGTACGAAGGTCTCGAGGCGCGTACCGCTGGCGGTCTCGACGTCGATCTCCGTGTGGAACTGCATCGCCGGCTGCATGTTCGTGAGCTTCAGCCGCACGGAGCGCGCGTCGGGCGCGAGCTCCACGCCCTCCACGGTGAGCTGAGTGCGCCCCTCCGTACCGTCGAGAGCGATGTCCGGCGAGCCGTAGCTCACTGTCCACTCGTAGTTCCAGGCGCTGACGGTGAACGCGCCCGCGCGCTTCACGGAGTCGGGGGCGAGCGGCGTGTTGAACCGCAGGACGAGCCCGTCGCGCACGGCCTCGATGCCCTGGACGTGCGGCAGCTCAGCGCCCGTCCTGCGCACGCGGTAGAACCCGCCCGGCTCCTGCTTGTCGGACGACCAACCGAAGAGGCCGCACAGGTAGAGGTCGCCCGAACTCTTCTGGAAGCGCCCGCGCATGAGTCCCGTCGGGAGCTCGATCGGGAGCGGTGTGATCCCGCCCTGCCACACGCCGCGGGCCTTCTCCTCGAGCACGAGGAATACTTTCCCCGTCCCGTACGACAGCGCGAGCAACTTGCCCGCGAGGTCACCCCACACTCCCGCCGGGACGCGGAGCTGTGCGCTCGGCGAGCGATCGATCTTCGGGCTGATCCAGCAGAGCGGCGGGTCGAACGTCGCATGGCGTTCCTGGTTGAACAGGGCCCAGTTGTTGCCGTAGAAGCCGCCCGCGACGATCCGATTGAGCTTGTTCGCCGGCATCCACTGGCCCTCCTGGTCGGAGCCCCAGAACACGCCGTCCCCGTCGAGCAACAGGCCGTTGGGCGCCCGAAACCCGCCCGCAATCGTCTCCGTGCGCGAGCCGTCCGCCGACACGCGATTCAGCGTGCCGTTGCGCGGGTGCACCGCCTCGAGCGCGTGGCGCGCACCCTTCATGTAGTAGAAGTTCCCCGCCGCATCGACCTGCAGACCCGTGCACGGCTCGTGGAAGTGTTCGCTGTTCATCTGGCCGTGACTGAAGGCCTCGTAGTCGTCCGCCTCGCCATCGCCGTCGCGGTCCACGAGGCGCGTGATCTGATCGCGGCCGAGCACATACACGTCGTCGTCCTTCACGACGAGGCCGAGCGGCTGGTGCAGGCCGGTCGCCATGCGCTGCCACGTGATCTCCCTGGCGCCCGGACGGAGGCCCGCGACCGTCCACACGTCGCCGCTCCACGTCGTGATCGCCGCGCGCGAGTCGTCCGCGAAGAAGTCGAAGTCACCGAAGCGCATCCACGAGAGGGAAGCGTGCGACTCGGGCCACGTGATGCGATCGATGTCGAACGGCGCGGACTCGTCCTGCACGAGGCCGACGTCGCGCAAGAAGTCGGGCGTGCGGCTCGCGAGCCCGCGCCACCGCACGAGCATGCCTTCCGCGCCGGGCGGCAGCTCCAACGCGACGCCTTCCGCCCGCGCACGCCAGCGCGCCCGGCCCGACCGGTCGAGGAACGCGACGACGTGGATCGCGGGCGCGCCGGTCTCCGAGGCGACGCCCAGGACCTCGTCTTCGGTGAGCGCGGATCGGAAGATGCGAACCCCGTTCATGACGCCCGCGAACCAGGGCTCCTCGGGAAAGTCCTCCGCCGTGAAGCCGAGCTGCGCCACGTGGTCGTGGGTGCGCGCCTTCGGCGCGAGCACACCCTCCCCATCGAGTCCTCCATCGACCCAGAGCTCCACCTCCGACGACTCGTGCCGCCAAACCAGAGCGACGTGGTGCCAACGCCCGTCGATGACGTTCGCGCGCCCGTTGACGTCGCCCACCCAGCCGACGTCGAAGCAGAGCCGCCCGTCCCGCACGAAGAACGCCTTGCCGTCGGGCACCCAAGGCCCTTCCGCGGCGGTCTGCGAGAAGAGCGTCCCGTCCTTCGACGGCTTCACCCACGCGGCGAAGGTGAGATCCCCGTCCTTGAACTCGAAGTCGGCGATCCCGGTGATGAGGATGCGCTCGCCGGTACTGAACTCGAGCGCGTGGGTCGACTCGTCCGCTACGAAGACCGGCTTCGGCCCACCCTCCGCGATCGATGGGGCAGTGAGCGGGCGACCGATCGCGTAGGTCCGCGCGGCCGCGCCGGGCTCGCCCGCGTCCACGGCGGCGAGCTCCCACCGTAGCCGCGCGTCCGACCGCAGCACTTCGGTCCGTGCCGGTCCGTCCGCCGGCGCGGACAGCGCGCGATACTGGATCGAGCCCGCGCTCTCGTCCACGCTCCGCACGGCGAGTTCCGTCGGCTCGCCCCAGAGGGTGGGCGTCACGGAAGTCCTGCTCGACGGCGCCCGCGCAAGCCGCGCCGTGCCGAGCTGGAAGAACGTCGAATCGAGCGCCTCGCCCTCCGCTTCGTGCAGGGACAGGAAGATGTCGATGCGCCGCGTGACGTCCGACGGTGCGATCGCCAGGTCGAGCCCGCCGCTCTCGGCGCGCAGCCAACGGACGCCTTCGAGGTCGCCCTTGTACGCGACCAGCAGCATCAGGCCGCGGCTCGCGTAGATCTCCGTCCCGAGGCCGACGAACACCGTCGACGCATCGCTCGCCTCGAACTCCTGGATGCGCTTCACGACACCGCCCGGTGGGGCGGCAACCTTCAGGAAGAGCTCGTGAGCGCACGGACCGATCTCGAGCGAGCGGACGTAGCTGTGCGTGGGTCGGTGGAACCACGGCTGCTCTTGAATGCTCGCCGTGCCCACCCGGTAGCGGAGGATGACGTCGTTTCCGCTGCGCGAGTGTCCCTCCCACCGATACATCTCGGCGGGCAGCGGACCGTAGGGCACCGCGCGCGGGTCCACGAACTTCCCATCGAGCGACCAGCCGGGGAGCGCCGGGTTCTGCCACTCGACCGTCCCATCGATGCGCGAGTGAACTCCGTGCTCGCCGTCGTAGACGATACCGCGCAGGTCGAGGAACCCGCCCCACCAGCCGGCCGCCCAGCGTCCGAGGTCCGTGTCGAATACGACCGCACGGTGAACACCTTCCGGGGACACCCACTCGACGGGGATCGCGAGACCCTTGCACACGATGTCCTCCGGGTCGATCTCGATGACGGTCGCGAGAAAGGGTCCGTAGTCCATCTGCTGCCAGGGCAGTCCCCCGCGCTGTTTCACGCGCGCCATCGGCGGCGGCGAGCTCCGCGGGTTCGGGAGGTCGAGTGCCCAGTGCACGCCGCCCACGACGAGGCGCAGGAAGTTCTCGTCCTTGAAGTCCTCCGGGTGCCCCATCGTCGTCGTGAAGACCCGACCGCCGCCCCACGGATTCGCGAGCGTCCAGGCGACGGGATTGACGGTCGCGTCGTCGCCCCACCGTCCGTCAGGGAACGTCGGTCGGCCGGTGGCGAGGATCTCCGCCTCCTTCGGCGGGTACTTCGGGCTCACGCGCACCATCCACGAGCGCACGTCGAAGCTCCGCGCCAGCCCCTTCAGGATCGGTGAGCTGCTCTCCCGCGCGACCGAGGCCGCCGTGCCCGTGTCGGCGCCGTAGTCGCGGACCCAGGCCGCGCCGAGCACGTCCGGGCCGAAGGCGTTCCACTTCGCGGCGAGCGGGTCGTCGAGCTCGTACTCGAAGGCGCGCAGGGCGGTCCTGAATCCAACGAGCGGCCGCCCGGAACGGACGTACGCCTCGATCCGCGCGAGCTGCTCCGCGGGGAGCCGCCGGGAGCCGAGGTACAGCACGGCGAGGTCGGCTCCCTCGAGTGCCTCCAGCCCCTCGATCGAGTTGTCGGCGCGGTTCGCGCGGCTGCGGTCGTGCAGGACCGTCGTCCGCATCCCGTACTCGGACCGCAGGAGCGCCGCGAGCGCGGGCATCGTCTCCTCCGACCGGTACTCGGGCTCGCCCACGAGGAACACGACGTGCGGCGCGTCCGGGGCGGGATTCGCCTGCAGGAAAACGGGGAGCGTGAGGAGCAGCCGGATCATGGGGACTTCCGTCGGGGAGGCGCGGGCAGCGCCCGTCCACGGCGCCTCGGGGGTCGGCGCCGACGAGCACTGGACGAGTACTAGGGACGAGTACTATAGGGACGAGCGTGCCTGGGGCCGACGGCCTGAGAGCAGGCTCGCTCGATTCCCCAGCCCCGACCGGCCTCGGTCCAGCGCCGCTCGCACGCGGCGCACGAGTTCGCAGACGCGGAAGGGCTGCTCGAGGATGTCCACTCCCGCCTCGATCCCGTGAAGCTGCGATAGCCCCTCCTTCGTGTAGCCCGGGTGATTCATGAGGAAGTGCCCAAAGCACTTCAACTCAACTCCTGCCCATAGCTTGCGCGCATCGGCCCCGCGGACGACCCGGAGCGTCCGCGGGACGTCGGCACGCCACCGCAAGCGGTCGGTCGGGGTTTCGCCCGACGCCCATTGCCCGACGACAATCCGGCCGTAGTCCGTTCTTCACGATGCTGGGGCGGCCCCGCAATCAAAGACCCGCGCTGGATACAGAGCTCCGGGAAAGGTCGGGCTGGTCGGAGATTCGCGTAACCTGCCGACCCGGGCCGGAGCGTCGTGCTCATCTCCGGATGCGAGAAGGAGCCGCCCACCGGCCGAGTGATCGCGGACGCGAGAAGCGGCTGCTGCATGAAAGGAACCGGGCCCAGGCGATCTCCAAGCCTCGGGGGAGGAGCCGGCCGTCAAGGAACCGGCGATGGGTCGCAGGCCTCCTCGTCGGAGTCGCAGTCGCGGGCACGGCTCCTCGCGCCCCGCAGGGGGCGGAGAGAGAGGGCGGAGAGCCGATGCTCGGCATCCACTACCGGCTCCCGGTCGGCTTGGCGCGTTGACGCTGCGCCTCGTGTTCCACCCAGCGCGATCTGCACCTGGCGAGCGTGGGTCCGAGCGCGACTTCGAACCTCGGTCCACGCCCGTCGCCGCCCTCTCCCACCGAGCTCGGATTCCGGCGACGGGAACGAGTCGTCGGCTAGATGCTGCGGGCCCCGTCCCGACGGGTGGGCAGCATGGCGGGGTCCGAAGCCAGCGCGTCCGAGCTCGAATCGTGGCTCGGGTTCGGGTCACCCAGGATTCCCTCCATGGAGAGGATCGCCGCGGCGTGCGGATCCGCGTCGGCGAGGGTCCGCGCATGCTCCGGCGGAATCTCGCGCAGGGCGTCCTTGGCGGACTCGAAAGCCTCGAGCGCCGCCGTCAACTCGTCGGCATGCCGCCCGTACTCCGCGACGAGGTGCATGCTCTCCTGGAACCGGGCCAGGATCGCCTTCTCGATCGCGGAGAGCTTGGGCTCCTTCTTGGTCTTGCGCGCGGCGCTGCGCTTCTTGCCCGGAGCGGTCAGGCCGAGGATCTCGCGCGCCCGGCGGCGGTCCGGAGCGGTGACCTTCTTCCCGCTCGCGGTGGTCGCGGGGATCTCGGGGTCACACTGCGCCAGGGCCTCGATGACAGCGGCAGCACAACCGGGGTCTTGGGCGTAGCACCAGGCGCACAGGGCGACGCTCCTGGAGCCAGGCTCCTCGTGCAGGACCTGCATGGTCTCGCGGTGGGCCAACTCGCCCCAGCTATTCTCAACGGGCTTCCAGTCGGATTTCGGCATGCGTTCCCTCCTGTTCCGCCACGCGCAGCGGCGGTCTGGACCCATTTCATTTCGGCCTTCCGCCCGCCCACCTTGTGCGGAATCGGCGCACAATCCGCCGCCTGGCACGTGAGGAGGCCGAGGGAGGTTCCACGTCCTACTTGAAGCGGCGTCAGCTTCGCGGCGCAGAGGGGGAGAAGTGACTGACGAAGTACCTGCGCAGTACGTGAATTCAAGGTCTCGGTCGAAGATGCCGATCCCTGATTCCCAGTTTCATTGGGCGCACCCATGACGTCAGAACTCCTGCAACTCTTCGTCGAACTACACTTCAAGCCCTCCCACGTCGATGATGTCGAGGACCTCGTGGTCGAGTTCGTGCGCCGGACCCGAGAGGAGCCCGGATGCGAGCGGGCCTTCTTCTTCAGCGTCAACGAGGATGCGGAGCGGTTCGTGTTCCTCGCGGAGTTCTCCGACATGGGGTCGCTCCAGGCGTACCTCGAGACGCCCTGGCGCGGAGAGGTCCTCGACCAGCTGTCGGAGACTCTGGTAGAACGACCGCGCCGCTACACGATGACGCGGGTCGCTTAGGGCCCGCGCAACAATAACTCCCGATTCTGGACGGCCCTCGCCGCCCCCGGCTGCGTTGCTCCTTCTCGGCGTATCGCAGCGGATACGCGGTCGGCGTCGCGCCTTGCCGGGAACGACGAGTGCTCGCCCAGAATGGGGAGTTAT
>SMVQ01000353.1 GCA_004357655.1 Planctomycetota bacterium | reverse complement strand
GCGGGCGGATCGATGCCCGCCCGCACTGGGGGGAGCGCCTGTCCGGCCGTGGCCACTGGGACATGGCGGACGGCAACGTCGAGCTGAAGGACGGCTGGCTCCAGTACGAACGGGTGGCCGACGGCAGCGTCCGATTGGGCCTCTTCCGCGAACCCATGGGCCTCGAGGCCCTGACGAGCGCGAAGTACGTCACCTTCGTGGAACGCTCAGCGCCCACGAACGCCTTCACCCCGGGCCGGAACACGGGAGTGATGGTGTTCGACGCCCTCGGTGGGGGCGGCGGTACCTGGTCGCTCGGCGCGTTCGCGATCTCGGATGGGCTCCTGCACGACATCGACGGAGGGGACTACTCACTCGCGGCCCGGCTCACCTGGCTCGCCTGGGACGAGCGCGAGGGCGCGGATTTGCTTCACCTCGGGGTCTCGGTCAACCACAGCGACGCCGACGACGGGATGGCTCAATTCTCCGCCCGGCCGGAGATGCACGCCGTCGACCCACTCGTCGACACAGGCTCGTTCCCCGCGGACACGATCGACACGCTCGGGCTCGAGCTCGCGTGGGTCGGCGGCCCCTTCTCGCTGCAGGGCGAGCTGTTCCGGGCGGCGCTCGACGCCGACGCCGTCTCCGACCCCGAGCTCGGCGGGTGGTACGTCCAGGTGAGCGCGTTTCTCACGGGCGAGCACCGGGTGTACAACCGCGGAAGAGGCTCGTTCGGGCGGGTGATCCCGGATCGTCCGTGGGATCGCGGACGAGGAACGGGCGCGGTGGAGCTCGCTTTGCGCACATCGCACACGGACCTCGACGACGAGGGCGTGAGCGGCGGCGTCATGGACACTTACTCCTTCGGGGCGAACTGGTATTGGAGCCGAAACACGCGGTTCCTCTGCGACTGGGTCCATGCCGAGTTGGACGGGACTAGCGCGAACGCCGACATGTTCCTACTCCGCTGGCAGCTCGACTTCTGACCGCGCTCGTCACCGGGTCCCGAGGGAGGCGAGGGGCAGCCGCACGCGGAAGCACGAGCCGGTCCCGAGCTCGCTCTCCACGCTCACCTCGCCGTGCATCGCCTGGACCATGTTCTTGACGATGGAGAGGCCGAGCCCCGTGCCGCCCAGGTCGCGCGAGCGCGCCTTGTCCACCCGGTAGAAGCGCTCGAACACGCGCTCGAGATCCTCGGCGGGGATGCCGACGCCGGTGTCTTTCACCTCCAGCACCGCCCATTCGCCGTCGCGCTGGAGCTTCAAGGACACCTGACCTTGCTCCGCCGTGTACTTGATCGCGTTGCTGAGCAGGTTGTCGATCACTTGGGTGATGGCCTCCGGGTCGCCGTGCACACGTACCGGTCCGGCCGGTGCATCGATTCGACACTCGAGATTTTTCTCGCGCGCCGCCGCATCGTGGGCACCCAGCGCCTGCTGCAGGATCGGTTGCAAGTCCAGGTCCTCCATCTGGAGCGCGTCGCCCTGGCTCTCGAGGCGCGCCAGGCTCAAGAGGTCGGAGACGAGGTGGTCCAACCGGTTGACGTGCTTGTCGATCTTCTCCAGAAATCGCTCGTTGTTCTGCTCGTCGTGCAGGGCGCCTGAGAGGAGCGTCTCGACGTAGCCGCGGATCGATGTGAGTGGCGTCTTCAGCTCGTGCGAGACGTTGGACACGAAGTCGCGCCGCACGCGCTCGAGGCGGCGCAGCTCGGTGATGTCGTGGAGCACGACGACGACGCCGCTGGCCGATTGGGGCCCGAACGGGTGCGCGTACGCCGCGAGCATGCTCGCGCCCCCGTCGCTCACCGCCGTCAACTCGCGGCGCGCCGTGCCCCCGGTCGTCCGGGCCTCGCTGATGAGCCGATCGAAGTCCGCGATGCGCGCGAGCTCCCAGAGCCGCTTGCCGCGGATGTCGCCGTCTCCGATACCGAGCAGCGTGCGCGCGGCTTCGTTGGCGAACACGACCCGGTCCTCCCCGTCGACGGCGACGACGCCCTCGGCCATGCCCGCGAGCATCGCGCGGAGCTGCGCCTCGTCGTCCCAGAGGCGCGCGATGCGCCGCGTGATCTCCTCGCCGAGCCGGTTCAGCGCGTCCCCGAGCACTCCGATCTCATCGGTCGGAAGGTCCAGCACGCGCGCTCCGAACCGGCCTTCCCGCAGCTCCTCCGCCGTCCGGATCATCCGCGTGATCGGAGCCGTGGTCCGCTGCGCGATCAGCAGCCCGAGCGCGATGGCGACGAAGGAACCGATCCCCGCCCCCAGGAGGATGCGGGCGCGCATGGAGCCGAGCTGATTCTCGATCTCGGTGAGCGGGATGGAAGTCACGAGCACGACGAAGGCGAAGGCCACGAACAGCTTCCACAGGAATCGTGAGCGGAACACCCTGGACCTCAGTCTCGACACTTGTAGCCGACGCCCCGGACGGTGGCGATGAGCCCCGCTTCCGCGCCCAGCTTCTTGCGGATCGAGCTGACGTGCACATCGACGTTGCGGTCCAGGATGTAGGCCTCACCACCGGTGATCCCGTCGACCAGCTCGTCGCGCGAGAATACGCGCCCGGGGCGCGACACGAGCTTCCACAAGAGCCGGAACTCGGCTCGCGTGAACAGCGGCTCGCGGCCCTCGAGGAGGACTTCGTGGCGCTCCGCGTCGAGCACGACCGCGCCCAGCTCGATACGCGTCGGCGCGCCTCGCTCCGTGTCCTTCCCACGACGCAACACGGCTCACAGGCGCGCGATCACCTCGCGCGGACTGGCGGACTGAAGGGCTTCGGGATGTAGTCGTCCGCGCCCAGCTCGAGCCCCAGCACGATGTCACCCTCCTCGCCCTTCGCGGTGATCATGATGACGGGGATCGCGCGCGTCACCGCCGGCTCCTCGAGCGCGCGGCAGACCTGGAGGCCGTCGACGCCGGGGAGCATCAGGTCCAGGAAGATCGCGTCCGGTTGGCGGGTGCGCGCCTCGCGCAGGCCGGCCTCGCCATCGGGGGCGGTGAGCACGCGATAACCCTCGCGCTCCAGGTTGTACTGGAGCAGCTCGACGATGTCGGGGTCGTCCTCGACGATCAGTACGGATTCCTTCGGCATACCCGTGTGTCCGCTCCCGGTGCCGCGACGGCGAGCGGCGGCTCCTGGGCGGCTCCGGACCCTAGGGCCTCGAGATCAAGATCGTATAGACCCCTTTCGGGCGCCCGTATGGACGACGGGCGCTCAGCCGGTCACGATCGCGGGCGGAGCTCGAACCAGGTCCCTGAAGGTCGACGCCGTCGGCCGCCCCTGAACCAAGGACCGCACCAAGTCCGAACCGATGCAGAGATTCCTCCTGATCGCGGCCGCCATCGTCCTCACGCCCGCTCCGGCGCGCCCGCAAGCCGTGCTCCCGTGCTGCTCGACCTTCGACCACGGACACACGGCCTTCGACCGCGTCCTGCGCCGGCACGTCGCTGGCGATCGCTTCGACTACGCGGCACTGAGAGCAGACCCGGCGGGCCTCCGCGCCTACCTCAGCTCGCTCGAAGCTGTCCGCCCGTCCGATTTCAGCTCGTGGTCCAGGGCGGAGCGCTACGCGTTCTGGATCAACGCCTACAACGCCTACACCCTGATGATTGTCGCCCAGCATTATCCCGTCGCGAGCATCAGGGACATCGGCAGCGCGGAGACCACGGTCTGGGACGATTCGTTCATCCCGCTCGGCGCGCTCCACGGAGACTCGCGGCGCCTCAGCTTGAACCAGATCGAGCACGAGATCCTACGCGCTGATTTCCCCGACGCCCGCGTGCACGCTGCCGTGAACTGCGCCTCGATCGGGTGTCCGCCGCTCCGGGCGGAAGCCTACGTGGCGGAGCGCCTCGAGGAACAGCTCGACTCCCAGGCGCGCGCGTGGATCGCGGACGCGGCCCGGACCCGGTTCGAAGCGCAGTCCGAGACGATTCGCGTCTCCAAGATCTTCGAGTGGTTCGAGGACGACTTCGTCCGGGATGCCGGGGGAGCGATCCAGTGGATCGAGCGGTACGCCCCCCAGCCCCAAGCCGCGTGGATCGCGGACGCGCGCGCGGTCAAGCTGCGATACCTCGAGTACGACTGGGACCTGAACGAGGTTCTGCCCCGGGACGGGTGATCCGGCGCGATGGGCGGCTCGATGGGCGGCTCATCGGTGCGACAATCTACCTGAACGTGCCCGCGCGGCGGTTGCGCCGCGGAGCACCGTCTCGCCGGCGCCCCCGATTCGGGCGCGATCCTGGCCGGGTCCGACACCGTCCGGGCTCCCGACGGCGACCTGGGCGGCAATCAAGAGAGTGCTTCCCCCCGCGGCCAGTGGTCCCTCACGACGCAGATGCTCGCGATCAACTCGTTCGTGGGCACGAACCACTCCGTCCTCACGAACAGCTGGACGGAACCGGCACCGGCTACGAGTGGTCGGTCCGGATAGGGTTCGTCGGGGAGAACAACTCGGTCGGGTGTGACTGCGGCACGAATGGCCTGGCGCTTGCCCCACTCGTGAAGAGTTCATGGGTGGATTTGCACCGTCTCGATGAAGGCACTGAAGCGGTCCTCGTTCTCGGCGCGCTGCCCAGCGCCAACGATTGGCACGCGGGTCCGGAAGCGGTGACCCAAACGGGACTCGGATGACCCTGCGAGCGGTCAGGTGAGAAGCAACTCCACGAGCAGTTTCGCCTGCTCCGACGAGCCGTGCGAACGCCCCGACGAGCCGTCCGAATGGAACCGACTCGTTGACGGGGAGGAGTGCTCGGATGCGCCGCTCGACGCAGGATTGTGACGGGAGCCCCCTCGCGGGCCTGATAGGATCGAGATCATGATCCCGCCCGCCCCTTCAGCGCGCAGGCGCCGGCTCTGGCCCATCATCGCTTCTACCGCGTGCGCCCTCGTGCTGGTCGGATACTGGATTCAGCGACGGGCCCGGGCAACAGGGGCTCTGGCGTCCGCGGCGGGGTTCAACGTACTGGTGATCACGCTGGACACGACCCGCGCGGACCACCTGGGGGTCTACGGCCGGGCGGAGGCGGTCACGCCCGCGATCGACGCATTGGCTGCCTCGGGCATCCGCTTCGACGACGCCGTGACGTGCGTGCCGATTACCCTGCCCGCGCACGCCAGCCTCTTCACGGGCCTCTACCCACCTCGCCACGGCGTCCGCAACAACGGCGACTCGGTGCTCCGCGCCGAGCACGAGACTCTGGCCGAGGTCCTCCGCGCTGCGGGCTACGCCACTGCGGCATTTCCGTCGGCAATCGTGCTGGACTCGCGCTACGCCCTGAACCAGGGCTTCGAGGTCTACGACGACGGCTACGCGATGGACACGGACAGCGATGCCTTCGGAGGCAAGCTCGAGCGCAGTGCCCGCGAGGTCACGGACGCCGCCATGGCCTGGCTCGCGACGCGCGACGAGCGCCCCTTCCTTTTATGGGTGCACTACTACGACCCCCATTACCCCTACAGTCCACCGCCCGAATTCGCGCCGACCTTCAGGCATCGCCCCTACGACGGCGAGATTGCCTACACCGACACCCAGGTCGCACGGCTGCTGGCGGACCTGGACCGCAGCGGCCTGCGCGAGAGGACCATCATCGTCCTGGTCGGGGATCACGGCCAGGGGCGTGGCGACCACGGAGAGAACCGGCACGGCTGCTTGATCTACGACAGCGTCATGCGCGTCCCGCTGATCTTGAGCTGTCCCGGACTGTTCGAGCCGGGCGTGGTCGCGGGCCGTGTCGTGTCCATCGTCGACGTCTTCCCCACCCTGCTCGAAACCCTCGGTATCGGGTGGGCACGCGACATCGATGGCCGCAGCCTGCTCGATGAGCGCCATGACCCCGACCGCGCGGTGTACATGGAGTCCTTGCTCCCGCTGCGCAACCACGGCTGGGCGCCGCTGTTCGGACTTCGCCGCCACGACGAAAAGTTCATCCTTGCGCCGACGCCCGAATTCTACGACCTGCGCACCGACCCGGCCGAACGAGTGAACCTGCATGCGACGGCATCGGAGCGGGCCTCCGAACTGGAGCGGCGACTGCGTGACGTGCTCGGCGGACGACCGACGATCGAGAGTCTGCTCGGCACTCCCGACGGCATCGACCCGACCCTCGAGGCGCAGCTCTCGGCTCTGGGCTATGGGGGCGACGTCGATCCGTCGGACCGGAATCTCGGGGTCCTCGACCCCAAGGACGTCATCCAGGTCTCCCAGCTGGTGGAGGAGTCGCGAATGCTGCAGTCGCGCTCCCGCGGCCCGGACAGGCGGCGCATGCTGGACGAGGCCCTCGCCAAGGTGCAGGGAGCGCTGCGCACGTCGCCCCAGGATCGCGAGGCGCTCCAGCAACTGGCGCGCGTGCAGATCGCGCGCCAGGACTACGGCGCGGCCGAGCGCGCTCTCCACACCTTCCTCGACATCAAACCCTCGGCCGACGTCTACGTGATCTTGGCGCAGGTCCTGATCGCGACCAAGCGCCTGGACCAGGCGGACACGGTTCTGCTCGCCGCCGAGCGCCTCGAGCCGAACCACGGGGGGGTCTCCACCGTGCGCGGGGATGGCCTGCTGGCCCGGGGACGTTTCGACGAGGCCATCGCGGCCTATCGCCAGGCGCTCGAGGTCGACCCGCACCGCTCCTCACGCAGTGCAAGTCTGAAGCTGCAGCGCGCCCAAGCGGCCAAGGCGGCGGCGGAGCGGCGCTGAAGACGGGCTTCAGGCGGGAGAACCGCCCCTGCCCTGCCCTTCGACTGCGCGGAATTGGCGCGGAGGACCCCGAGCGCCCCGGTCAGAGGGCGGCGCGACCACAGGGGTCCGGACGACGTTCTGCCCCGGGACGAGTGAACGGACAAAAACCGCCCTCCTGGGTGCGAGAACGTACAGAATTGCGCTCGCTCCGGTCCCAACCAATGAGACCCGTTTTTTTTGGGCAAGAGCGCCCTAGCCGACTCAGCGCCTCTCGCATACCTTGTAGATACCTTCCAGTCGGGCCGCCCCGACATCCCTGTCACCCCCCATCACGCAGGAGCACAGAATGCGAGTTCAATCGATCCAGTGGGCGCTCGTCGCAGCACCCATGCTTTTCATGACGGCAAGTGCCAGCGGGCAAGAGCTTTGGGCGGACGACTTCGAGTCGTATACCGCCGGGACCAACCTCGAGTATCAGGGCGGCTGGACAGCCTGGTTTCTGTCCGCTCAAGGCCCGAGCCTGGTCTCGAACGCCCAAGCCAACGGCGGCGCCAATTCGGCCGCGATCATCTCCGGCTCCGACACCGTCTACAACTGGGACGGCGACCAAGGCGGAACGAATGCGCCTGCTCCCGTATGCGGCGAGTGGGAAATGACGGCGCAGGTGTACGTGCCCTCTGGCGGCAGTGGCGACAACTACTTCATCGTGTTGAACAACTACAACGGCCTGGGCCTCAACACCGAGTGGTCGGTCCAGGTACAGTTCAACATGAGTGCGGGCATTGTCGACTGCGACTGCGGCGCGGTAGCCCCGGTCACCCCCGCGATCTTGTTCGATCAATGGGTGGAGTTGAGTTTTACGGTCGACCTGGACCAGGACCCACTCCTCGCTACGGACAACACCTTCGTCTACTACGACGGAAACCTCCTGGGAAGCTACCCGTGGTCGGGGGGCGTGTTCGGTCAGGACTCGCACGCGGCGAACAAGATCGAAGCGCTCGACCTGTATCCCACCGCTGGTTCCTCCACCATCTTCTGGGACGACATCAGCCTGACCCAGATCGCCAACGGCAACTGCCTACCAATCGGGACAAACTACTGCGCCAGCACGAGCACATCGCTGGGCGGCCCGTCGGTTATCTCGGCCACGGGCTCGCCTAGCATCGCCGCGAACGACCTCGTCCTCTCGGCCAACTTCCTTCCCGCTCAGCCCGGGATCTTCATCGCCGGACCATCGATGGCTCAGATCCCGCTCTTCAACGGTTTCCTGTGCGTCGCTCCGCAGGGCCTGCAGCGCTTCGCCACCGTCAACAATCCGGCGGGCGGCGTCATCACGGAAGCGGTCGACTACGGTTCGTCCGCAGCGGGCGGGCTGAACGTCGTCGCGGGCTCGAGCTACTTCTACCAGCGCTGGAACCGCGACCCGGCTGCGGGCGGTGGATTCGCGAACTTCTCCGACGCCCTGGAGATCGTCCACACTCCTTGACGCTTTGCGTTCGAGCCCTCCCGCGTCGAGACGAAAGGGTCCGGGGGCCTCCGCGGCCCTCGTGCCGCACGCCGTTGCGTTCCACCGTGCGGCCACGTCGCAGCGCGCACCAAGAGCGTGACCGGCGCGCGCCGTAGGGTCCCGGCTACCACGACTGGGTCGCAGGCTCCCTCTTCGAGGACAACTGATAGCAGCGGTGTAGACTCGGGGGCATGGTCGCGAAGAGACCGGTGTCCCCCGAGCAGATGAAGACGGAACAGAGACAACGCAACCGGAACGGGCGCCTCCGCTTCGAGGAGTCATCGCCCGAAGTCTGCCGGCTCGTGCTGGACCGCTATCGCAAGGGCTCCACAACCGCGCAGGCCATCTGCGGGCTCAAGATTTCACCTGGAACCGCGCGGAGACTCGCGAGGAACGCGCACATCAAGATCAAGAGGGCTCCGCGAGGGCCAAGGACCCCGAAGCCACCCTCCGCACGCAACCGCCTAATCGCACAGTTCATTGGCGAGGGCTGCACCCTGCAAGCCACCGGAGCTTTCTTCGGGCTCACCCGCGAACGAGTCCGAGAAATCATCGAGCGGCAAGGCGTTCACGTCGTCCCCGCGAATGGGGCAGGGCGCGACTGGCCCGCCTGGGAGTCCGCAGCGGCGTACATTGCCTGCGGGGGCAGCGTCGAAGAGGCCGCGCGGGAAGCTGCCGTCGTGCAGGCCAGCGTGCGGTTCATCTGCAACGCGCTCGGAGTCGCCCTACCGTAGTTGTCCTCGAAGATGGAGCAGGC
>SMVQ01000352.1 GCA_004357655.1 Planctomycetota bacterium | reverse complement strand
GTCGTCGCCGTCGCCGCCGTCGTCATCGTCGCCGTCGTCGCCGTCATCATCGCCGTCGTCGCCGTCGTGATCGCCGCTGCCGTCGTGATCGCCGATATCGTCGCTGTCGTCGCGGCCGCTGTCGTCGCCACTGCCATCGTCCGTCTCACCGCCCGCGTCACCCTCGATCTCATCGACGGGCGGCGGCGGGGGGAACGGGTCGGAGATCTCGGGCACCACCTCGGCCTCCTCGTCCTCGTCCTCGGGCTCGGGCTCGGGGGCGTCCTTCACCATCTCGTCCAGGCGCTTCATGAACGTGGACTTCTTCCAGGACGGCAGGACGTACACCCACCCGCCGAGCTTTGCGTTCAACTCGGCGACCTCCGCCTTCACTTCATCGGGCGAGAAGCCGTCGTCCTCGGGCTCCGCGGCCTCTTCGCCCTCATCGCCCTCATCGCCATCATCGCCATCCGGCTCCGGCGGCGTGAGGGCGGGGGCACCCGGCGGGCCCGATTCATCGTAGGCGGCCTCGACGCGGACGTAGAAGGTGTCGTCCTTCTGCTCGCTCGTCACAGTGATCTTCAAACCGTCGAACGTCCAGAATGTGCAGACGGCTTCGGGCGGGTTGCCGAACTCGTGCTCGGAAGCGGGCACGACGTCGTCCATCGTGAGGCGCGCCAGCCCCGACGAGAGGCTGTTCGCCACGCTGGCGTACGTCGGCACCTTGCCCTCGGGCATCTCGACGATCTCGAAGTCCGTCGCCGTCTCGTCCGGCTTGCGGACGTACACGACCTCGCCGTCGAGGTGCGTGATGCGCACGGCGCGGACCCGCTCGCGGTCGAGGTCGACGATGTCCTTCTCGAGCCAGCCCTTCTGCGTCTTGTCGACGGTGAGGTTGCCCTCGGCCAGCCAGGCCGCGGCCTCGCCGGGCTTGCGCACGTAGTAGGTGCTCGTGCGCGAACCACCCTGCGCCGGGCGCAGCTTGCCCAGGACGAGCACCGCGAGCTCCCGGCCGCTCGCGTCCGTGACGGTGATCTCACTGGATTTCGACTCCGGCGCCGCGACGCCCTCGACGCCGAGCTTGTCGTAGCGCGCCGGATCGGACGTCTTCTCCTCGATCGCCCTGGCGTCCTTGAGCGCGAACAGGAGCTTCCTGACCTTGCTCACGTCGGCGGGGTAACCACCCTTCTCGACCATGCCCCAGCCGCCGTCCGCGTCCCGGGTGACGGTGAAGGCGCCGTCGGCGGACTCGATCGTGACCGCGGCGACCTCGTTGATCGTGCTCTCGAACCCGGGGAAGAGCAGCCCGCCGCCGCCGGCGGCCGCGGTCGCGTTCTCGCGGTTCTGGACGAGGACCACGCCGACCACGCCGAGCGTGACCAGGGCCAGGCCCATGCCCACGTACATTCTGGGAATCATTTTCGCCTCCGCGCGCGCGTGCTGACGACGACGATGCCGCCCAAGAGGATCAGGATGGGGATGAGTCCGATGTTCGCGAACTTGAGCGACGAACCCAAGGACTCGATGTCCTTGCGAAGGTCGTTCTTCACCTTGCGCAGCTTCTTGCGCGTTTCGGCCTGGGCTTCGCGGAAGTTGGCGATCTCGGCCTGTTGTTCGGGGGTCAGGATCAGGAGACCCGGACTGTCCGCGCCTTCCGACTGGAGCTCGTTGAGCTTCCGTTCCGTCTCGCGCAGCTCCGCTTCGAGCAACGTCTCCTCCTCGCGGTACTTCGCGTCCGCTTCGCGCTCGAGCTCGATCTTCTTGTCGAACGGGCGCTGATACTGACCTCGGCTGCGGAGGCTGATCAGGTCGTTGCTCCCGCAGAGGTTGTCGAGGGCGTTGACCACGAAGTCGCCGTTGTCGGCGATGGGGGAGATCATGATTGCGCCGAGGAAGTTGCTGACACGCGCCCACACCGCGTCCTGAAGCATGTCCGCGTCGGCCACGACGATCAGGTTGGCCGGCTCGGCCGACTCGGTGAGCCATTCCTCGGCGGGCTCCGCCTCATCCGCGTCCTCGGAATCCTCGGTGTTCTCGGTGTCGTCACCGTCCTCGGAATCCTCGGTGTTCTCGGTGTCGTCACCGGCCTCGGAATCGTCGGTGTTCTCGGTGTCGTCACCGTCCTCGGAATCGTCGGTGTTCTCGGAGTCGTCACCGGCCTCGGAATCGTCCGCCTCGGCGCTCTCCGGCTCCGGTATCGGTTTCGACGGATCTCCGTCTGGGAACGCGGTGTGCAGGATGCCGTTCACGCGCACCGCGAGGGTGAGCTCCCGCCCGGAGGGGACGAAGTCGTTCAAGATGCCCTCGGGATCGGGCTGGAACTGCATCCGGAACGTGTCGATCGCCATGCTCTCCGTCGAAGTCGTGATCAGCGGCTCGACGGTGACGCCCTCGAGCCCGAGTGACTCCAGGATTCCGGGCGAGCGCATCGCGATGACGGCGAGGTCGCCGGTGACGAAGTCCGCCGCGGCGAGCCGTTCCTTGCGGAGCATCATGTACAGGGGGAAGTCGACCGCCCCCCCCTGCAATCCGACGCGCATCGCGGACTGGAGGTCGCCGGCGAGCTTCGACTGTTCGAGCTCGAGGCCCCACGTCGCGAGCAGGGTATCGAACTGGGACCTCCGGTTGGCCATCATCGGATTCTGGGACCTCGCCGCCTCGGGGTCGGCTTCGCAGAACCCATCGACGAACGCGAGCACGTTGCCTCCGCCGAGCACGAACTGATCGATCGCGAACAGCGTCGCGTTCGAGAAGCTCTTGGGGTGCACGATCATCAGCACGTCGATCTCCTCGGGAACCTCCGCCATCGCCCCCGGCTCGAGGTGGCGGATGTCGAAGACCTGCTCGATCTGCTGGAGGATGACCCAACGCTGGGGCCGTTGGCGCGGATCGGGGGTGAAGCCGCGCAGGGGTAGCGTGGAGAGGATGCCGACGACCGGCCGCTTCGAGAGCGAGAGGTTGTGGACGATCTCGGTGATGTCGTACTCGAGGAACTCCTCGCGGCGCGTGTCGAAGAAGGGGATCGTCTGCTCGTCGTCGACGCTGTTCGTGGCCGCCAGGCCGAAGAAGATCCGGTCGCCCGCCGTGTTGATCTGGGCGCTCCTCAGGCCGAAGCCCACGGCGCGGTCCTCCTCCTCGGAGTACGGGTCGGGCTCGATGACCTCGACCGTGAGCTTGCTGGATGCCGCGGCGTATTCCTCGAGCAGCTCCTGGACCCGTTTTGAATAGGAGACGAGCTGGGGCAGCTCGCCGATCAGGTCCTTCGAGACGTAGAACCGGAGGGTGATGGGCTCCTCGAGGTCGGCGAGGATGTTCTTGGTCCCCTCGGAGAGCGTGTACAGGTCGTTCTCCGTGAGGTCGACCCGCAAGAACCGGAGCGCCGTGCCGGACACGATGTTCACGGCGAGGAAGAGCGCCACGGCGAGCGCGATACCCGTCGTCGAGAGTAGCTTCTTGCTCATGAAGGTCAGTCGGCTTTCTTGAGGTCGACGAAGACGGCGTTGATGTACAGGAAGAACACGATCAGGCTCGTGAAGAATACGAGGTCGCGGGCATCGATCACGCCGCGCGTGATCGCCGCGAAGTGCGTCAGGAAGCTGAACGAGCGCGTCGCTTCGATCAGGAATTCGGGCGCCCACTGGAACATGTCGAGGACCGCTGGGAAGCCCGACAGGATGAAGCCGAGGCAGGCCACGACCGTGATCACGAAAGCGATGACCTGATTCTTGGTCAGGGCCGAGATGCACGACCCGATCGCGAGGAAGCCGCCCGCCATGAGCATGCTGCCGACGTAGCCGGCCACGATGATGCCGTTGTCGGGCTCGCCGAGGTAGTTCACCGTGAGCCACTCGGTGGTCGTCAGGGCCAGCGCGACACCCACGAAGCACCACGCGGCGAGGAACTTGCCGACTACGGCATGCGCCATCTCTATGGGCAGTGTGAGCAGGAGCTCGATCGTCCCGCTGCGGCGCTCCTCGGCCCACATGCGCATGGAGAGCGCGGGGATGAGCGCGAGGTACAGCCAGGGGTGGTAGAGGAAGAACGTCTGCAGGTCCGCCTGGTCGCGCTCGTAGAAGCCGCCGATGTACCAGGTGAAGACCCCCGAGAGGATCAGGTAGACGACCAGGAACACGTACGCGACCGGAGTGGCGAAGTACCCGCCCAGCTCGCGCTTGAATACGATCCACGTTTGCTTCATGGAAACCTTCCTCAGACGGTGGAGGCCGCCCCTTGCGTGATCTCGCGGAACACGTCGTCGAGTCGGCCCTGCTCCACGTGCAGGTGCTCGAGCTCCCAGCCCTTGTCGTGGACGAACCGGTTCACGTCGCGCACGAGCGATGCGTTCTCGCGCGGGAAGAGCATGAAGCTGGACGTGCCGTTGGCGCTCGGCAGCACTTCGACCGTGGCGACACTCTCGAGACTCTCGAGTGCCTGCGCCGCGTCGGGCGCCGTCTCGGTCTTGACCGTCAGCGAGACCGCGTGGTGATGGCGCGACTCGGAGCGGAACTCTTCTGGCGTGCCGTCGAAGCACAGGCGCCCCTCCGCGATGATGATCGCCCGCGTGCACACCTGTTCGACCTCTTCCAGGATGTGCGTCGAGAGTACGATGACCTTGCCCGGGGCCATCTGCTTGATGAGCGCGCGCACGTCGTGCTTCTGGTTGGGGTCCAGCCCGTCCGTGGGCTCGTCGAGAATGAGCACCTCCGGGTCGTGCAGGATGGCCTGGGCGAGCCCCACGCGGCGCTTGAAGCCCTTGGACAGGGTCTCGATCCTTTGGTGGAGGACACTCTCGAGGTGCACGAGCGCGACCACCTCGTCGATCCGCTGATTGCGCCGAGTGCCGCTGTACCCGCGGATCTCCGCGACGAACCGCAAGAGCGAGAGCGGCGTCATGTCGGGGTAGAGGGGCGCGCCTTCGGGCAGGTACCCGATGTTCGCCTTGACGGCGCGCGGTTCCGTGCGGACGTCGTGCCCACAGACGATCGCGGTTCCGTGCGTGGGGGCGAGGAAGCCGGTCAGCATCTTCATCGTCGTGGACTTGCCCGCCCCGTTGGGGCCGAGGAAGCCCAACACTTCGCCCTGCTCTACGGTGAAGCTGATGTCGTCGACGGCCGTGAAGGGGCCGAATTTCTTCGTTAGGTTCCTGATCTCGATCATGGCTGGAGCGGAAGGGGACTCCCTCGGGCGTGGTCGCGGGCGAATTGCCCGGACTGCGGCGCAGCGCCGCCTCCGTGGGCCCAGGGTCCGGGAATGGGGCAGAGATTCTTGCGTCGGACCTCGATCCAGGCAAGGCCCTTCGGGCGTGAGTTCGGGCGCAAGTCAGGGGGGAGCGCGGTAGCGCGCGAGCTCGGGGCTCGTATGGCTCACCCCCTACGGCCGATCGCGGGGATCGTTGGGGGCCCGATTCCCGCTCGGAGGGGAAGGAATTCCGGCCCGCCCGCCTGGCATGATGGGGCCCATGCCCCACGCCGCGTCCACGCCCATCGCCCTCGGCGCCGTCCTGCTGGCCGCGGCGTGCGCCAGCCGGCCGGCGCCCCCCGATCTCGGCGAGCTCTACGACGCCCTCGCGCGGAGCGCGCACGACCGGCGCAACCCCGTCGTCATGATCCCGGGCGTCCTCGGCTCGAGCCTCCGGCAGCGGGGGACGGGCCGGCGCGTATGGGGCGCGTTCACCGGCGACTACGCGAACCCGGGACGCGCCGATGGGGCCCGGCTGATCGCCCTCCCGATGCGCGCGGGGGCGCCACTCACCGAGCTCGTCGACGACGTCTACGCCGACGGGGCGCTCGAGAGCCTGGAGATCAACCTGTTCGGCCTGCCGGTCAACCTCGCGGCCTACGTGCACATCCTCTCGGCGCTCGGCGTCGGCGGCTACCGCGACGAGAGCCTCGGGTCCGAGATCGATTATGGCGACGAACACTTCACCTGTTTTCAGTTCGCGTTCGACTGGCGCCGCGATCTGTCCGAGAACGCGCGGCTGCTCGATGAGTTCCTCGACGAGAAGGCGGAGTACGTGCGCCGCGAGACGAAGGCGCGCTACGGGATCGAGCGCGGGGAGATCCGGTTCGACTTTGTCTGCCACTCGATGGGCGGCCTCCTGCTGCGGTACTTCCTGCGCTACGGCGGGACCCCGTTGCCGGAGGACGGGTCGCTGCCCGAGCTCACGTGGGCCGGGGCGCAGCGTGTCGAGCGCGCGGTGCTCGTGGGTACGCCCAACTCCGGTTCGGCGGAGACCCTGCGCGAGCTCGTGGAGGGCGTGAAGTTCGCGTTCTTCCTGCCGCGCTACTCGCCGGCGATCCTCGGCACGTTCCCCGCCCTCTACCAGCTCCTGCCGCGCGTGCGCCACGGCGTGCTCGTCGATGCGGAGGATACCGAGGATTCGGAGCGGTCGGCCCTGGACCTGTTCGACCCCGCGCTCTGGGAGCGGTTCGGCTGGGGCCTCGTCGACCCGGACCAGGCGGACGCCCTGGCGGAGCTGCTCGCGGACGTCCCGTCAGCGGCCGAGCGCCGACGCATCGCCGCCGATCACCTCGCGAAGTGCCTCGCCCGCGCGCGCCAGTTCCACGCGGCCCTCGACCGTCCCGCGCGCCCGCCCGAAGGCACGGAGCTGCACCTCGTCGTGGGGGACGCGGTCGCGACGCCGTCCCGACTGGCCGTCGACACGGAGACGGGCGCGGTCCGGCTCACGGAGCCGCGGCCGGGCGATGGGACGGTGCTCCGCTCGAGCGCGCTCGGCGACGAGCGCGTGGGCGGCGTCTGGACGCCGCGACTCGTCTCGCCGATCGACTGGGCGCACGTGCTCTTCCTCTTCGAGGACCATCTCGGGCTCACGCAGGCTCCGGCCTTCATCGATAATCTCTTGTATCTCCTGCTCGAGGAGCCGCGCGAGCCCTTGCCCCAGGCACGAGTCCCCTAGCCATCCGTTGAAAAAGGCCCGTAGCGAGACGAAGCCATCTTCGTTGCAGCAAGGAGGACGAAGTCGAGACGGCGGAGACGGCCCTGTAGGGCCGTCGAGCACGGATCGACGAGAAGGGCGCAGCTGCGGCGGAGAGGGCGAAGTCGCAGTAGGGCGTTTTTCAACGGGCTGCTAGCCCGCATTATTCATGAGGACGTTGAATCGGTGACGCCGACGGTGATGTCGACTAGTCTGGACTCAGCGTCCCATGCGACTCCTTGTCTTCACGTGCCTCGTCGCTCCGGCCTTCGCGCAGGTCGCCGGCAGGAACGACGCGCCGCTTCCGGTCCTGCGGACCGGCGCCGTCTTCGAGGTCACGTGCCGGTTCGGCGACGATCGTGCCGGCGAGCTCGCGCTCGCCGCGGCGGAGGCCGCCTGGCCGCTCGCCTCCGCGCTGTTCGGCGCCGCGGTGCCCCCCGAGCGGCCCTATCCGATCCAGTTGTTTCGCAACCCCGAGAACTACCGCGCAGTCGAGCGCGTGGTGACGGGGGGGCGCTTCCGGAACAACCTGGCGTTCACGAGCTGGGAGACGCGCAAGACCTACATCGCCGTCCAGCCCGAGTGTTCGGACGCGGTGCTCGAGCGCATCGGCCTGCCCGCCCTCACCCGCCGGCTCCTCCTGCACGAGGCGACGCACCTCGTGTGCTACCACGCGATGGCGAACTACCGCGCGCACCCGGAGTGGCTCGCGGAAGGGCTCGCGAACTGGGTCGCGGACGAGGTGATGCGCGCGAACGGCTGGAGCCGCGGGCGGGAGGCGGAGCCCATCACGGCCACGGACATCCAGGCGGTGCAGGGCATGCTCGCATCGGGCACCCTCCCCGGCGTCGAGCGGATCTTCGCCGATGACCTCGCCGCGATGTCCGAGGGTCAGCGCTATGCGCTCGCGTGGACGTTCGTCGACTTCCTCATGCGGACGCGCCGCGCGGCAGTGATCGATGTCCTGCGCGAGCTCGGGGCCCTGCCCGGCGCGGACGTGGCGTCACGCCTGCCGCTCGTACTCGCGGACCGCCTCGCGCCCGATGGGACGGCGGCGCTCGAGGAGGAGTTCCACGCTTTCCTGCGGTCGCTCGCACCGGAGTGGCGCGTCTCCACGCGCAGCCTCTCCTCGTTCGGAGACGACTGGCTGCAGCTCGCTTTCCGCCGCACGGATGCGGCGGCCTGGCGCGCGGACGCGGAGCCTCGGGCCATCGAGCTTCGGGGCACCGACAACGGAGCGAGCTTCGCCGTCTCGGGCGAGCTGGAGATCGTCGCGGGCGAACGGATGCCGTGCGCGCGGGTGCTCCTCGGCCAGTGGGCGAGCGAAGGGGGCCGCCAGGAGAACTACGCCTACGTGGAGTTCGAGGCGGGCTACGGAATCAGGCTGAGGCAGGCCCAGATCGTGCGCACCGGGCGGGGCTGGAACTTCGGCGTGCTCGAGCTTGGCGCCGCCGAAGAGGCCGGTGTCGCGGTGGGCGCGACGTGCGCTTTTCGCATCGCCGTGGCGGACGGTCGTGTCCGCGTCTTTCTGGGTGGAGAGCTCGCGCTCGACCAGCCCTTCGAGACGGAGACGCTCACCGGCACGCTCGGGCTCGGGGCCTCCGCGGGGACCGCTGTGCTGTGGCGCCACTTCGCAACAGAGCGCCTGGCGCCTGCGAAGAAGTGAGGCGGCGGAGGCCCGTCCGGCGTCCATCGTGCCGGTCCTGGGTCATCGGGCATCGGCCGCACCTGGCCGTCGCGAGCGCCGGCATGGGGTGATCCGGGGGCCGGTGTGCCCGGCCCGCCCCGATCGCGTCGTGGATGATCTCCCCGGCCTGCGCCGGCTCGTCGACGACGGCGAGGTTCAGCGCGCGCTGAACCCTGTCACCCTCGCCACGCAGGAGCGGGTGGAAGCCCGCTCCTCAGGCCTGGATCCCGACACGAAGAAGGGCGAGGCACGTCGCCCCGCCCTCCCTGGCATCGCGTGTCGTGCGCCGCTTGCGATGCGGCGCGCGGCTCAGGTCGGCAGCCCTGCCAGGACCGCCGTCATCGGGGCCGCGGCGGCCTCGATGGAATCCACGGCGCCCGCGTGGGGCAGCGTGTAGCTTGCGAACGGCGAGATCTCCCCGTGGAGCTCGTAGGTGATGCCGTACTGGCTGAAGGTCTCCGCGATCAGGGTGTCGAGCGCGCTGCAGTGCTCGAGGATGATCTCGTTGAGACCGGTGATGCCGTTCTTGATGATGTCGTTGATCTCGCGCACGAACGGCGTCTTGCCGTAGCGGCGCGCCCAGTTCTTCGCCATCTGCAGCCGGTTGACGAGGAATACCCAACCGCCGACGAGGCCCGTCGGCGGCATCCCCAGGGTGCCGCCCTGGAGTGTGTCGAGGTAGACCTTGAGCTCGTTCTCACGGGCGACCACCTGGTTGAAGCTGACCGCGATCTGGTTCGTGACCTTGCCGATCTCGATGACCAGGTCGCCGTCGAGGGCCGTGAGCTTGTCGAGCTCGCGGGTCGTCGTCACCTGCGGTGACAGGAACAGGGCGCGCCGGAACTGCTCGGCGCTCGACTTGAAGCCCTCGTAGAACGTCTGGAACGGGTTCGCGGGCGTGAGCCCGGACCGCATCGGCGGAATCCCGCCCGGAACGCCCGGGGCGAGCTCGCGCCGCACCGCGCTCTCGACCCAGCGCCAGATCAGCGGATGCGTCGTCCGCTGGATCTGGCTCAGGGCGGCGCCCATGAGTGCCTGCGCCTCGTGGATGGCGCCTGCGTCCGTGAGCTGTTGAATGGGCGTGTTCGGATCGCGCCATGGGAAGCTGACCAGCGTCGTGAAGGGCCGGACGACCATGATTCCCTGCGGAGTGAATCCGATCGTCTTGCCCTCCAGGGTCAGCATGTCTTCGAACGGCTCGTCGATGGCCTTGCCGAGGAAGACCTCGCGGCCGTTCGACAAACCGGAAACGAAGAACAGGTTGCCTGTAAGGGTCTTCATGGTTGTCATGCTCAAGCTCTCTGTCTCTCTGATGATCTCTCGGGGATCGACGCCCGTGTCGGCGACACGAGCGGGTTCGGAGTCCCTCAGACGAACGGGCCGGACACCTCGCTCGTGTGAGGTTCGTTCCGCGCCGCCGGGAGCGCGGGCCCGGCGGGGAGCGCGGGCCCGGCGGGGAGCGAGGGGACGCGTGGAAAGGTCCCGCGCCGCGACTGGGGTGGCGCGGCCGGCACGAGGACGTCGCGACCCTGGCGGCGCGCCTGGTACTGAAGCTCGATCAGCTTCGTGTAGGGGATCCCCACCGCGCGAGCGAAGGAGAGCTCGGTCATCGCGTGGAGCGTCTCGAGCGTGCGGACGCCCTGTGCGACGAGGCGCTCGCACAGCGACCGGTCGAGGCCTTCGATCAGGCCGGGCGCGAGGAGCGCGTCGCCCCGGGCCAGGTTCAGGTCGGGAGCCGGCGGTCCGGGAGCGAGTGTGGGCTCGGACGCCTGCGCGGGCACCGATTCGCGCGGTCGAATGGAGACTGCGCGCTCGGGCACGGCGCCGGAGCTCGCGGGCGCCCGCGCGGGTGTTCGCGCCGGGGCCGCGGCGCCGGGCTCGTCCTCGCTCTCGAGGGGCTCGAGCGCGACGCGGCGCGAGAGCTCGCGCGCCTCGCTCGCGAAGCGGAGCGCCAGGCTTTGCGGTCCCGCCATGACCCGCGCCAGTTGCTCGGGCGGCAGGCTCGCGACCTCTTCGAGGGTGTGGAGTCCGGCGCGGCGCAGGCGCCGGAGCGTGAGGGGGCCGTTGCCGTGCAGGTTACAGAGGAGCGCGAAGGCGTCCATGGGTCACCTCGTGGATTGGGCGGGCTCGAAGCTCCGTGACGGAATGGGGGACTCGGCTGGGCTGAAGGGGTCGGTGGCGGTGAGCGCCGGGGGGCGCGACCGAACGGCGAGCTCGCGCACCTCGTCCGCCAGAAAGACGAACTCCTGGGCGGAGCGGCACTCGGGGTCGAGGACCTGGACCGGGACCCCCGCCGCCGCGGCTTCGCGCAGGCGGACGCTGGTTTGGATCGCGGTGTCGAACATCCGCTCGCCGAACCGGGCCTGAATGGCGATCAGGAGCTCGCGGGCGAACCGCGTGCGGCGGTCCATGAGCGTGGCGAGGACGAGGGTCTCGAAGGTGTGCGCGTCGCGCTCGCCGACCTCCGCGAGGACTCCGAGGGTTTTCAGGGCGCCTTGCAGCGCGAAGGTACCGCACTCGACGATGAGCACGGCCGTGTCCGCCGCCCGCAACGCGTTCGCGGCGAGCACACCGTCGGCGCGGGGCGAACAATCGAGAATCGCGAAGTCATACAATGGAGCGACGCGCTCGAGCGCTGCCCGGAGGCGTCGCTCCGGACCGATCATGCGCGCGGCGGTCTCCTCGAACTCGGCGAGTCGCTCCGTCGCGGGTAGCAGGGTGATCTCCCCGGCGACCCGCTGTACGACCTCGTCGATGGGCCGGTCGCCGGCGAGCACGTCCGTGACCGTCGGCTCGTCCTCGATGGCGCACCCGAGCGCCAGCGTGGCGTGCGCCTGCGGATCGAGGTCGACCAGCAGCACCCGTGCGGCGCCCCCCGCCAACGCGCCCGCCAGGTTCACGGCGGCCGTCGTCTTGCCACAACCACCCTTCTGGTTCACGAACGCCAAGGTGTGCATGGGGCCTCCTTTGCGACCGGCGGGTCAACGAACTCGGAGGCAAGAGGGCAGTTCGCGGGATGGGCGACAAGCACGCTCGGTCCCAGGGCTGAGAAGCGTTCGTAAGTCCTTGCTCGTCCGTAGGTTCGGAATTGCAATTCGGTATATGTGGGGGGCGCTTTTCGAGCTTCGTGCCCGTGGGCGGTCTCGGGCGCCTGGCTTCGGTCGCCCAGGAGGCTGGGTGAGGCGTGGCGCGGGCTCCCGACCCTCATCCCGGATAGGATCGGGGCATGCCCGCGGACGCACCCGTGCTCGAGCCCGAGGTCCTGGAGGAGACCAGGACGCGGCTGAGTCCCCGTTGGAAGGTCCTGCTCCTCAACGACGACGTCAGCACGTTCGACTTCGTGATCCAGTTGCTCGTGACGCTGTTTCACAAGGACCACGCGGAGGCCGCGCGGCTCACGCACGAGATCCACCGCACCGGATCCGCGCTCATCACCGTGACGAATCGGGAGCGGGCCGAGTTGTACGTCGAGCAGGTCCGGTCCCTCGCGCGGCCGCGCGGGTTCCCGCTCACGGCGACGATCGAGCCGGAGTGAGCGGGACGGCGTCGCTCACTCGAGCGGGCCGCCGAAGGTGACCTGCGCGACCACGCTCGCAAGACGTGTCGAGCTCCAAGGCTTCGCCCGCGAGCGATCGCGGACGACGACGGGGCGGCTCTCCGCCGCTCGGAACAGGCGGAATCCTGACCCCCAGAGTGACTATTCTCTCGAGAAATCCTGCCGATCACGGTGCGAACACCGGCATCCTGGAGGCCATGATCCGTTCAGCGCTGTCATTGGGAGCGCGGCCGGGGAGGACCGCCGATTCTCGCGATGGCGACGACACCTGGTAATGCATCGGTCTCGATCGAGCTCGTCCGCAAGGCGCAAGGAGGTGACTTCAGCGCCCTCGACCGCCTGTTCGAGCGCTACTACCCGCGGGTCCTCCGGATCGTGAACGTGCGGCTCGGGCGCGAGCTGGCCCGTTACGTCGAGAGCGAGGACATCCTGCAGGAGACCTTCATCGCCGCCGTCAACGCCTTCGACCAGTTCGAGATGCGCGACGAGTCCAGCCTCATCGTCTGGCTCAGCAAGATCGCCGAGAACCAGATCCGAAGGGTGGCGGCACACGAGGAGGCGCTCAAGCGCGACCGGTACCGCGAGCGCGCCTTGCGGCACGTCCAGGATTCCCACGCGAGCGGCGACATCGTGTACGACCCGGAGGACCCGCTGCGCGGCCCGCTCGAGGGCCTCGCGCTGGAGGAGGACATCGCGACGATCGAGGAGTGCCTGCAGGAGATGTCGATGATCAACCGCGAGGTGCTCCTCCTGCGCTTCTACGCCGACGCGACATGGGAGCAGGTCGCCGAGGAGCTCGAGCTGACGAGCTCGGTCGCCGCCCGCAGTCGCAGCGCCCGTGCTCTCACGGATCTCGCGCGGCGCCTCCACAAGCGGCGGACGTTGGGGGACTAGCAGGCCACCGGAGCGTGCGCGACCGAGTGACGCGCGCTCCGTACGCGCAGGTCGGGAGGCCGGGTCGGGGCCCGGGTCCGGCGCGGCGGCTCGTGCCGCTCCGTCTCGATTCCGGGACGGGGGCCGAGTTCAGGCTGGTTCTCGACGCCGGCTCGAGGACGCCGGTACAAGCGGACGCCGGTACAAGCAGGATTCGCGCGCGCAAGACGCGCGAGAAGGCGGCGAATTCGCGCCTCTCCGGCCTGGAGGCTGCGGATGCGTTCGCGACCGGCTCGACGCCCCCGACCGCTGCGAGAGATCCATGCCAACGCTCACCCACGAACGCTCGGGCCAGGCAGCCTTCCCCGCCCTCGGTCGCGCCGTCCTCTGCGCCGCGATGCTCGCGCCGATCCTCGCGTGCGGGGGCGCGGGGGGGGGATCGGGCGGCCTCGCCAGTGCCTCGGCTCCGACGGTGACGGGTATCCAGCCCGTCGACGGCGCGACGGACGTCGATCCGACCGCACCGCTCGTCGTGACGTTCGACCAGGCGATCGATCCGGCGACGCTCGACGCGGCCTCCTTTCGCGTCTCCGTGAACGGAACGCCGCACGCGGGGGCGCTCGCGGTGAACGGCGCGGTCGTCACCTTCACGCCCTCGCGGCCGTACTGCCTGCTCGGCGCGGGGACGCTCGAGTTGTCGGAGGCGATCGCGAACTTCGCCGGCCTGCCCCTCGTCCCCGAGTCCGCGAGCTTCACGGTGCGCGACGGCGCCTGGACGGCGCCGGAGTTGATCGCGAATGGGCTCTTCTTCGACGACGTGGGCGCGAACCCCGGCGGCGGCGCGACGGGCGTGTTGCTGTCCCTGCCGAACACCTGGTCCGACCTGTCATTCACGCGCTTCGAGCCCGGGTTCGGGTGGCAGCCGCCCGTGGCCCTGATCAGCGACGGCACGGTCGTCTCCGCCGCCCTCGCCACCGGCGAAGGCGGGGCGGGCGTGCTCGTCGCGTGCCGGTGGCTCGGGGGGGCGAGCTATCGGATCGTGGCCTCGCGCCGCGATCCGGCGACGGGGCTGTGGAGTCCGGCGGAGCCGATCTCGGCGCTCCTCACCAGCGTCTCCGAGCCGCGCGTCGAGTGGTCCGGTGCCGGAGTTGCGTTCGCCGCGTGGCTGGGCGCGGGCGGCGTCGATGTCTGGGTGAATCGCATGGACCTCGGGGGCGGTTGGTCGGGCCCGGAGCTCCTCGCCGCCGGGGTCTCCGGCTCGTCGGAACCCGACCTCGCGGCCGACGGACACGGCAACGCGCTCGTCCTGTGGCTGGAAGCGGGGGGGACCGAGATCTGGGCCGGTCGGTACGCGGCCGAGCCCGGTGCATGGGCCGCGCCCGAGCTCGTGTACTGGGACCCGGCGTGTTGCATCGCGCGGTGCCGCGGTGCCGTGAACGACGCGGGCGACGCCGTCGTGCTCTGGAGCGACGCGGACTCGGTGCTCGCGAGCGCGCGCGACGCGGCCTCCGGCATGTGGCTTCCGGCCGTTCCGGTGAGCGCCGCGCCCTGCGCCACGCCGCTGGAAGAGCTCGAAGTCGCCCTCGGCAGCGACGGCTCCGGCTTCGCGATCTGGGGCTGCGGGGGGGACCTGGTCGTGAGCCGGCTCGATGCGACCGGGTGGGGGCCCGTCGCTCCGCTCGAGACCTCGGACGAGGGCCCGGCGCGGCACGGGCGCATCGCCGTGGACGGCTGCGGCCACGCCGTCGCGGCCTGGGACCAGGAGCTCCCCGCGGGCGCCAGGAGCGTCTGGGCGCGCAGGTACGTCGCGGGTCTGGGTTGGGAGGCGCCCGTGGCGATCGACGACGTCGGCGGGACGTGCGCCGTCGCTCCCAGACTGGCCCTGGCGGGCGACGGCCGGGCCTTCGTGGCGTGGACGTCCACGGTCGCCTGTGACTTCACGCAAGGCTTCGGCAGCTACGTCCGGCGCTTCGAGTGAGCTGCGCGGCGCCGCGTGACGCGCCGCGTGACCCGGTGTGATCCCGCGCGACACGGCCGCGCGGACACCGAGCCTGATTCGTGGTCCGTTCGGCGCGCCTGGGAAGATCCCGTGCCGATCGCGTGCGGGGCGGGAGTCAGGAGACGACGTGCCGACCCTACCGCTCCACGTGGACGACGAAGGAGGCCGGCGCCCGGCGCCGGCCTCCTTCACCGATGGGTCCCGATCCGCGCCCGCGGGGCGGCACTCAATTCAAGGGTACGGAGAGCGTCCACCGCATCCGGATGACCCCCACGAGACGGTCGACGGGCGGCTGGTCCGCCACTCTCGGGTTGTCCGTGGCGCTCGGCTCGGGTTGGGCGAGCTGGTCGGTCCCGGTCGCGAGGATGCCGGGGCGGACGCGGCTACGCTCCGATGCGGCGCGGTGGCCCCGCAGGCGACGGGCGCGGAAGCGGCTCTGCTCCTCGGCTTTGTCGTCGAGGTCGGTGGCGGAGCGGGTGCTCTGCCTGGACCTGGTCCGCAGCTTCGTCGCGACCCTCTGAGCCCTGAGACGGCGCGTGCGCACTATGTTCGCTGAGTCGTCGTACAACTGAACCGCGGCGATCGCGCGGACGCGCTCCCCGGCCAGGTCCTCCTCGTCGACGGTGGCGTTGTCGCCCCACGCTTCGCTGGATCCGGCGTCCTCGAACACGAACGCTGCGCTCGGGCTCGCGGCCAGGCTCTGATCAGCGATGGCCACCTTGCCGTCCGAGGCCGGGCGGAAACGGAATTCACCTTCGATGAGGCCCAGGCTGGCGGGATTGACGATGTCGATCGCTTCGAGGATCTCCGCCAGGAAGCGTCCGTTCTCGTTCGGTGCTCTCTCCCACTGTCCTTCCACCCGGGCGACGAGCTCGAGCGCTCCGAACCTGGAGGCCTTGTAGAGGTTGCCGTCCATGTACCCGAACTGCGGGCCCTGCATCGATTCGAATCCGGGGGCCTTGGTGAGCCCACCCTCCATGAGGAACCGGAGGTTTCCGGAGCTGTCGTAGAGCGCTCCGTGGAAGCTTCCGGTCGGACCCGTGGGGTGGATCCACACTCCAGTGCCGGTGCCTTCGAGCAACGTCTTGCCGGCCGAGATGGCGACTTTCGCGCTCGCCTGCTGGGCCTGAGGAGTCTGGGCGTACGCAGTGCTCGGAGCGAGCAGCCCGATTGCGCCGAGTACGATGGTCGAAGTTCCCTTGGTTGCGTAGTTCGTGAACATGAGTGCCTCTCGTGTGAGTATCGGTTCGTCGTGGGCTGGACTCGCTTCCCGTGCCGTGGCGGGAGGGTGAGCCCGAAAGGCTCGGGGACACTTGATAGAGGGTGAAGGGAGCCTCCGACCGGAGCGAAAGTTCCGGTTTATTTGCTGCCGCCCGCGCGTTGTGCGACCCTTACCGCGCGGCGAAAAAAAGCGTGGATTCCGGGACCGGCGCGGCCCCGGATCCGGCTGGACCGTCGTCGACTGCATCGGCGCGGCCTCTGCGACGGGCTTCATCGGTGGGCCCCACATTCTCATGGCGATTCGATACTGTTGTAGGCGGGGTAGGCGTGTCCCCAGCTCCCGATTGGGTCGCAGCGTTCCAGATCTCTCCCGCATGTCCTCGGCAATGCATCTCTCCTCCATCAGCGGCGTCTACGGCCGCCTCGCCGTCTTCGCACTCCTCTTCGCGACCGGGCTCCCGGCGGGTTTCGGCCAGTGCCACATCCAGGAGTTCTCCGCGTCCGACGCCACCGCGCTGGACAAGTTCGGTAATGCGCTCGCGATCGACGGGAACGTCGCGATCGTGGGGGCGCGGCTCGCCGACACCGCGGCGACGAATGGTGGCGCCGCCTATGTCTTCGAGCGCACGGCGAGCGGCTGGGTTCAGGTCCAGGTGCTGGTCCCCACCGACCCCGGGGACGAGGACATGTTCGGCTGGGCCGTCGACGTGGAGGGCGACACGGCCGTGGTGTCCGCGCCCCGCAACGACGACGCCGGCGAGAACTCGGGGGCCACGTACGTGTTCCAGAATACCGGCTCGATGTGGGTCGAGACGGCGAAGCTCCGGGCGAGCGACGAAGGTCCCGTGGCCAAGTTCGGCAAGTCCGTGTTCCTGTCCGGCGGCCGGCTCATCATCGGGGCTCCCGGAACGACCGGCGCCGCGGTGAGCAGCGGCGCGGCGTACATCTTCGAGCACGACGGCACGACCTGGTCGGAGATCGCCCGCCTCGAAGCGAGCGATGCCGCCACGAACGACTCGTTCGGTCAGGCGCTCGCCATCTCGGGGTTCATCGCCGTGGTCGGCGCCCCGCGCGACGGGGACTTCGGGAGCAATACGGGCTCCGCCTATGTGTTCGAGCTCATGGGCACGACGTGGGTCGAGACGGCGAAGCTGCTCGCGAGCGACGCCGGAGCGTCCGCCGCATTCGGCTCCGCCGTGACGGCGAAGGACGAGACGCTCATCATCGGCGCGATGTTCGCCCAGGATGCGGGCGAGTTCCCCGGCGCCGCGTACGTGTTCGAGCGCACCGGGACCGTATGGGTCGAGACGCAGCAGATACGGGCGAGCACCGGCTTCGGGTTCCAGGAGTTCGGGGGGTCCCTGGCGCTCTACTTCGATCGTCTCGTCGTCGGTGCGCCCGCGGTCTCCTTTCCCGGAGGCACGTCGGGTTCGGCCTACGTCTTCGAGCGGGAGGCGTCGGGCTGGGTGGAGATCCAGGAGCTCCAGTCGATCGTGCCCCTCGCGGGGGACGTCTTCGGCTGGGCCGTCAGCGTCTCGGGTGACGACGTCCTCGTGGGCGCACCCCAGTCCGTCTGGTCCGGCTCGCTGCCAGGGGTCGTCCATGCCTACGACCTCGGCGGGCCCGACTGTGACCTCAACGGGATCGCGGATTGTGAGGACATCGCGAACGAGCCGTCGCTCGACTCGGATGGGAATGGCCTCATCGATAGCTGCGAGTGCGCGATCGAGCTGTACTGCAAGTCGGTGGTCAACTCGACGGGGCTCCCGGCGGCAATCGGCGCCACGGGTTCCTTCAGTCTCGCCCAGAACGACCTGACACTCACGGTCTCGGGGCTTCCGCTCCAGCAGTTCGGCATCTTCTTCTACGGCATGCACCAGACCGAGTTGCCGTTCGGGGACGGGTTGTTGTGCCTCTCGAACCCGATCTTCAGGCTCTCGCCCGTGCCGTCGGGGCAGACGGGCACGAGCACGTTCCTCATGGACTACACCCAACCCCCGGAACTGGCAGCCGAGATCACGACGGGCTCCACCTGGAACTTCCAATTCTGGTACCGCGATCCCGCGGCGGGGGGCGGCGGTTTCAACTTGACGGCCGCGCTCCAGATCGCCTTCTGTCCTTAGGGCCCGTCCGGAAATAAACGTCACATTTCGGCGAGGCATCGGCGCTCGTGGCAAGGCGCGCCGACGCAGGCAACCTAGCTGGTTTCCGAGGAGGCGCAACGCAGCCACGGGCGCCGAGGGCCGGCGAAATGTGACGTTT
>SMVQ01000351.1 GCA_004357655.1 Planctomycetota bacterium | reverse complement strand
GGGGCCGATGTGGGTGGCTGGCCCTTCATCGTAAGACTCTTTCATTCTCATCATCCTGCCAGTCTCCCGGCGCACACGGAGCCAGAGCAAGTTCCACCGGCCATTGCGATGAATGGTCCGGTGCTATGCACCGGACCATTCATCGCAATGGCCGGCGGAATTTGCTCTGGCTCCCTGCTTCAGCGCGCACGGTACAGCAGCGCCGGCCGACTGGCCGCCCCCGTCACCGGCATGAACGCGTCGCCGGTTCCGAAGAGCGGCGTCGGCGGGTGGTAGTAGCGGGCGAGGAACGGCAGGTCGTCCCAAGGCTGGTCGAGCACGATCGCGCTCCAGCGTCGCGCCTCGAGCGCACTCTCGAGCGAACGCACGAACGCCGCGGCGGCCTGCGGATCGTCGCTCGCCAGGAGGTCGTTGATCGCCATCTCGTGCGCGCAGCTCGCCTTGCCCGCCAGCCGCGCGAGGTAGCCGTGACCCGGCACGAACACCGGGCCCGCGACGTCCGCGAGCGTGCGCACGACCCGCTCCCCCGCGGCGCGGTCCGCCGCGGTCGGCACCTGCGCGCGCGGATCGAACGCGAGCCACGCGAGTTGCAGGAGCGCCGCGAGCCCCACGAGCACAGCCTGGCGTCCACCGATGATGCGCGCGCGCTCGACGGCGACGCCGAAGAGCATCGCGAGCGCCGCGCACGCGGGCAGGAACGCGTTGTCGTAGCCCCCCCGATGCGCGCGGGACACCCACGCCACCAGCACGAGCCCCAACGCGGTGAACGCGAGCACGGACGGGCCCTCGGACCCGGTTCTCCGCGGCAGCCCCAGCCGCGCCCACACCACGATGGCGAGCGCGAGCCCGACGCCCGCACCCAGCTCCAACCAGAACCCCGTGACCTGCGCCGGGACCCATGCGTGCCCCGCGAGCAGCTCGAACACGTACCAGCGGTACCAGCCGCCGGTGCGCTGCTCCAGCCACAGCGTGCTGCCGACGAAGAGCAGACCGAAGGTCAGCGCGTAGGCGGTGCCGCGCGCGCGGCTCTGCAGCACGGCGGGTACGAAGAGCAAGAGCGCCACGCCGAGCGCGCTCTGCTTCGTGAAGAACGCGAGGAAGAGCAGGGCCGCCGCGATCACCGCGCCGGGCACGCCGCGCGTCGAGCGCAGCGCGTACGCCCCCCCGAGCGTGAGCGCGAGGAAGAGCGAGTCGACGCGGCCCACATCGAGCCAGGCGCCGGAGAAACGGTACGTCGCCGCGAACAACCCTATGGCGAAGAGCCCCGCGAGCGCGCCGCCCGCCGCGCGCTGCGCGAACCGGAACAGGAGCGCGAAGCAGGCGACCGACGCGAGGATCGACACGATCCGGAGCGCGGAGAGCCCGACCCCGAAGACCTTGCACGCGAGCGCGCTCGCGTGGAAGTACAGCGGCGTGTACGGAAAAGCGATGAACTCGAGCGAGGGCTCGGCGTACAGGGGCCGGCCGTCGAGGACGCGCAACACGTGGTCGAGCATGCCGCCCTCCTGCCACTCGAGCTCGAACGGATACCGGACGCGCGCGAACGCGAGCGCGAGGTACCCGAGCGCGAAGAGGACGCAGACGGCGGCGAGGGCGCGGAAGAGGAAGCGTGTCATCCGGCCCGCAACGGTGGGATCACTCGACCGAGACCTCGTACGTGAGCACGCCCTCGTACTCCCGGGTCTGGACGATTTCGAGCTCCCCCCGGGGCGCGGAGATCGCCTGGCGAGACACGATCGTGATGGACATGTCGCCCTCGAGCTGGAGCGAGCGCGGCAGCCCCGCCGCCACGTCCCACAGCAGCTCGCCCTCGAGCTCGAATTCGAACGCGGCGGTCTCGCCGGTGCGCCGCTCGACACCGTCCTGCTCTTCGAGCTCCCCTTCCCGCTCGGCCTCGCTCACGAGCTCCAGCGTGAGGAGAACCACGGCGAACTCCTCACCGTCGACTTCCCGCAGCCCATCGAACGTGGCCACGATGTCGCCTTCCAGGTTGTCAGCGATCTGGCGCGAGGAGTCGCGGTCCTCATCCTCGTCCTCGCCCTCCGTCAGGATCGCGAGGTAGCCACCCGGCGCAGAGAGCTTGTTGAACGCGTCGACGTCCACCTCCCACGAGTCACCTTCCTCCACCTCGTCGTCGGACAGGAACCGTGCGAGCACCGACCCGATCTCGAGCTCGTCGAGGAGGTCCTCGTCCGCCTCCTCCCCGTCGTACTCGGCGCCGTACTCCTCGGCGTCGTCGTCCCAGGTGAAGACGACGGACAGCTCCTCCAGCTCGCTCGCCCCCGTCTTCTCCGACACCACGGAATCGCCGTCCCCCTCGCGGTGAGCCTCGATCAACTCCGTGGAGATCGCGTCGTAGGTGCGCCGCACCTCCGTGGGTCGATCGCCGTCCACCGCGATGTACTCGTCCGTGAACTCGACGTTCTTGACCGAGGAGATCGTGCCCTCGACATCGCCGAGCTCCCGCTGGTGCTCCTCGTCGTCGATCACCACCACGCTCGAGATGTCGACGAGCTCGAGCAGGTACCGCCGCTCGTAAGTTTCGGTGAGCTCGAGGCCTTCCTCAGGTGTGAAGGCCAGCTCTTGACGGGTCGAGAACCGCTCGTAGCCGGGAGCGGCGCACAGGGCGAGCGCGACGAAGAGGGAGCGTCTCATGCTTGGCGGGCGAGGTCGTGGTTCGGGCGAGCGGCGGCCCGGGGACAGGGATTGTCCCGCGGCGCGCGCCCCGTACAACTTCGACCCGGCAAATCGCGCCTGCGCCGGCCCCCGCCCCTACTCCACGAGCTCGGTCGCGAGGCTCTGCCGGAACGAGCCCGTCATCCACATCGTGCTCTCGAACTCCGGCCCCGGCTGGCCCGGATCCTTGGTGGTGACGACGGTAAGCTCCGTCTCGCCGGTCACCTCGAGCGAGCGCAGCATGCCGGCGGCCAGGTCCCACCGCAGCTCGCCCTCGAACTCGACCGCGAGCGTCGTCGCCACCGTCGCGTCGCCGTCCGCGACCGGGACGTCGTCGAGGTCGCCCGGCCCTTCGGCGCTCACCGTGAACCGGCCCTCGATCTCGATGACTGCGATCCGCGCACCTTCCTCCGCCTCGACGGCGACGAGCCGCAGGAACGCGGACCCGTCCATCGTCTCGCCGTCCTCCGGGTGCTCGAAAGCCTCGAGGTTCTCGCCTTCCAGCTCGACGTGCAGGTCGCCGCCGGGCTCGAGTAGGAGACCGTGCCCGTCCCACGACACCTCCCACGAGTCACCGATCGCGACGGCCTCGTCGGGGAGGAGCGCGCGCAGATCGACGTCCGCGACGAGGCCCAGGAGCAACGCGTCGTCGCCGTCGCCCCCGGTCCACCGCACCTCGTACTCCGCATCGTCATCGTCCCAGGTGAAGACGACCGTACGGTCCTCGAGCCCGCTCGTTCCCGATCCGTGGCTCGTACTCGAGGCTTCGGCCATGCCCGACATCTCGAAGGTCAAGTCCCGTTCCACCTCGATCGTGTCGAAGCGGCGGCGCAGGACGCGGGCTCGTCCCTCACCGACCGCGACGTAGTGATCGGTGAACACGAGGCGCTCCACGTCTTGCGACTGGATGTCGAAGATCGGCAGGTACTCCGTCGGGACCTCATTCCCGTCCATGACCACGCTCATCGCCTCGAACTCGAGCTCCATCGACGACTCGAAGGTCTTCGTCCAGGTCGTCCCCTCCGCGGGGGCGAACCGGATCGCGACGGGGTCGGGTCCGGCGGCGAGCGGGAGGGCGGCGGCGAGCAGGGTGGCGATTCGTACGAAGGGGGTCATCGGGAGCTCCATGGTCTTGGGTGACCCTAGTGACCCGGCCGCCCCAGGACCTGCGCGGAATCCGCTGATTCTCCAGCGCGGGCCGACATTCGCCAGAATCCCGAATCCCCCCGCCGCCGGCCGGCCACCCTCGTACGGCAGCCCGACGATGATCCCCTCCAGTCCCGCCCACGACTCCCGCGCGCTGCTCGAGCACCTCGACTGGGTGCGGCGGCTCGCGCGCCGGCTCGTGCGCGACGAGAGCCAAGCGGACGATCTCTGCCAGGAGACGTGGCTCACGGCAATTCGGCACCCCCCCGCGGCGGGCCTGCCCCTGCGCGGCTTCCTGGCCGGCGTCTGCCGCAACCTCGCGCGCCAATTCGGGCGCGGCGAGGCCCGGCGCGCGGTCCACGAGCGCGACGCGGCGCGGGCGGCGGTCGATCGCCCCGAGCACGCCGCGCTCGTCGAGCGCGCGCTCGCCCAGCGGCGCCTCGTCGATCACGTCCTCGCGCTCGCCGAGCCGTACCGCGCCGCGCTCCTCATGCGCTACTTCGAGGACCTCTCCCCCACCGAGATCGCGCGGCGCGAGGCCGTGCCCGTGGCCACGGTGAAGACCCGGCTGCGGCGCGGACTCGAGCGATTGCGCGCGCGGCTCGCGAGCTCGGAAGGCAGCGACGGACGGAGTTGGATGCTCTTCTTCGCCCCGCTCACCCAGGTGCAGGGCGCCCTCGGCGCCGCGACCGGAGGAATGCTCATCGTGACCACCAAAGCCCTCGTCACCACGCTCTCGATCGCCGCCGTCCTCGGGTTCGGCGGGCTCTGGCTCTCGACCTCGGACGACGCGCCCACCGCGGGCGCGCCGACCGGCGACGACCCGCCCGCGCCCGAGGTCGCACTCGTCGAGACCGCCGCCGAGCAACTCGACGCCCCCGTGGCAGGCGCGGGTGCCCGCGCGCGAGCGAGCGCCACGCCCACGCCGATCGAGCCGCGAGCCGTCGTCGCGGAGCCCGCGCCGCAGCCCCTCCTCTTCGGACGCGTCATCGACACCGACGAACGCCCCGTGCCGGAGGTCGAGCTCCGCTTCGAGCCCACCGGTGCCGACGAGCGCGAGGCGCAGGACGTCGTCCGCTTCCAGTCGGACGCGCAGGGACGGTTCGAGCTCGAGCGCCCGGAGCGCGGCGGACGGGTCGTCACGGCGAGCCAGCAGTTCGCCACCCTGATGTCATCGGGGATCTTCGGAAACCGCGACTCCGAGCTCGTCGTCGTCGTCGCGCGGGTCGCGACCCAGGCCGGTCGCGTTGTCGATGGCGCGGGCGCGCCGATCGAAGGCGCTGAACTTGCGCTTCGAATGCCCCCCACGTTCAAGGGCCGGTTCCCGCGGGCGCTCGAGTTCGCGGTCGAGACGCGGTACGAGACGACCTCGGACGCGACCGGGCACTTCGAGCTCGAAGGCGCTCCCGGCGTCGAGGGCGCGTGGCTGCGCGCGCGCGCGACGGGCTACCGCGAGGCGACCCGCGAGCTCTCGGGCCTGCCGGAGCTCGACCACGAGCTCGTGATGGAACTCGCGGTCGCGGCTCCCGACATGCTCCTCGGCGAAGTCCGGGATCCCCGCGGCGACCCGCTCGAGGGTGCGTACGTCGCGCTCGGGCACTCGTCGACGCGCACGGACGCTGACGGGCGATTCCAGCTCACGATCGCCGGCACCAGCGAGCCGACGACCGTCGTTGCGCTGCACGAGGGCTTCTTGCCGGTGGAGCTCGATAAGGGGGACGCGTGGCCCGAGTACTGCGTGCTGCACCTCGAAGGGACGCCGCTCACGATCGAAGGCCGCGTCGTGGATGCTGACGGCAACGCCGCGCCCGACATCTGGGTGTGGACGGTGGAACGGCGCCACTTCGGGTTCCTGCCGCGCGAGATGACCGGCGGTTCGTTCGGCGTCCCCGCCCACATCGAGGGCCTGATCTCGGGCTCGGAGGCGCGGCGCGTCAAGAGTGACGAAGAGGGGCGGTTCCAGCTCCCGGGACTCCTGCCCCGTGACTACCGCCTGCAGGCGCTCGACGAGAGCACCCTCGCCATCGTGACGACCGGCCCGATCGCCGCGGGCACGCAAGCCGCGCGGATCGAGCTCGGGGCGCACTCCGAGCTCGCACTCGTGCGCGGTCGCGTCGTGAACACGCGTGGGGAGCCGATACCCGGAGTCCAGGTGCACGCGCGGCGCGCGAACCCCCTCGCGGGCGAGGACAGCGAGGCGATCGGAGCGCGCTTCTCGCCCCTGCCCGGGGCTCAGGGTGCGCACGCAATCACCGACGAGGACGGACGCTTCGACTGCGGTCGCCTGCTTCGGGACGGCCTCGTGCTCTCCGTATGGTCCGCGCCAAACTACGACATGCTCAACCATCAAGTAGCTGAAGACGAGGACGTCGCGGACCTCGAGCTCGTCCTCGCCGGCCGCTGTCACCTCAAGGTCGAGCTCGGGGACGACCCCGAACGCGCGGACGCTTTCGAAGTGCTCGACGCGGACGGCACGAAGCTCTCCGTGACGAGGGGTTTCGATAACATGATACTCAGCAGCGAGCGCACGCGGATCACGCACGGAACGAGCGACGTCGTCGCGGCCGCCGAGACGGCGCGCACACTCGTCCTCTACGCCGGCGACGTCGAGCTGGAACGCATACCGCTCGACCTCCGACCGGGAGAGCTGAACGTCATCCGGCCGTGACCGCCCCGGATCAGGGCGGCGTCCCGTAGATCCGCACGCCGGCGGAGTGGTCCGTCACGAGCAGCGTCTTCGCGCCCGTCGCGGGATCGAGGCGCAGCGCCACGCCGAACGTCTCGCCCGGTGTCTGGATCGTGCGCAGGCGCAGGAGCCGCTGGCCGACGGGGCGCTGCGGGTCGAAGGACAGGACCGCGATGCCGTTGCGCATGACCGGCACGTACACGTGCACGCGCGGCGGAAAGACGACCTGATGGTCGACCGCGAGGTTCAGGATGGTGCTCGGGAGCCCGTCGGAGACCGCCGGCGGGGCGAGCCAGCGCTCGACGAGCACAGGCTGATTGCCCGTGGCCTGGAGCAGGCGGGTCACGTCGTAGACGAGCACGCGGCCGCCGGCGTCGGCGACGAACGCGTACACCTCGCGCCCCGGATGGGTCGGATCGAGATCGGCCTCGACGGTCTCCATGTAGAAGGCGCTCCCGAGCTCGTCGTCGCCGACGAGGACCGGCAGAGAGGACGAGGCCGTGATGGCGGCCGGGTCCTGGACCTCCCAGAACTGGACGAGTGCATGGTTGAAGCTCGCATCGTACGGTGGGTCGGGCGCCCACTGCCCCGGTAGGGTCGCGAAGAGGTCCGGGTCCGCGACGTTCGTGCCGCACGGGACGCCGAGCACCCAGGTGTCACTGACGAGCGAGCCCGGGCCGGGAACCTTGAAGAGCTGCGGGTGCACCGTGAGCGTGGCGGCCGCGAGCGCCGGGTGCTGCCCCATGAAGTTCCCGGGTGAGCCCGGCTCGCCGAGGCTCGGAACGTTCGCCAATTCAGGGTGCGTGTCGAGCTCCTGGAGGATCGGGTTCGAGAGCCCCGGCGGGAGGACGGCCGGATCGAGGTCGAGCACCGCACCGTCCGGCAGCGGTCCGCCGCCCGGACCCGTGGTCTCGAACCACGCCTCGATGAGATCGCGACGCAGGACGACGACCCCTCCGGGCGTCCCGACGCGGGCGGCGAACACGACGTCCCAGTCGGCCGCCATGTCGTGTTCGTCGTTGTACGCCTCGTCGGTGTGGGCCGTCTGGAAGAATCCCCGCCCCACGCCGCCGAACCGGTCGGGGGGCGGCGCCAGGAACCACGTGGCGATGAGGTCCGGTCCGGGCGCGTGGATCGCGCCGACGCAGCGCTCACTCCCGACGTCGATCTTGGCGATGCTCCAGACCGACTGGATGTTCCCCGGCGGCCGTCGCGCGCCCATGAGGTACTGCACGCCCGGGTCCGTCGCGTGCGGCCACTGGGCCCCGTCGCCGAGGATCATCCCGATGCTGCCGCGCTGGTCGTTGCCACACGAGCTCCCCGGACAGCCCTCGAACGGGTCGAAGTGCGCGACGATCCGGGCGGTCGCCGGACACGTCGTGAGGAACCCGTCCTGCGCGAAGCCGCCATCGTTCGACGAGGTGAACAGCACGTTTGGATCGAGGATGCTGCTCGCGATGCTGAAGTGGAACCGACCGGCGGGCCCGCTGCGGCGGTGCGAGATCACCGAGCTCCCAGTGGAGAGGTCGGCCACGGCGCGGAACGTGCTGAATGGCTGCACCTCTTCGTGCGTCACCGGGTTGGCGATCCGGCTGCCGGCGAAGAACTGCAGCTCGCCGGGCACCGTCTGATTCGCGGGCACGGAGAGAGCGAAGCCGCCCGCATCGACGAACGCCGTGTAGTTGAAGTTCAACGCCAGCCCCGTGCTCGGGATCGCGTACACGATCGACCGGGCGTGATCGCCGGTGATCGGCGCCCAGTCGGCGACACCGCCGATGGCGTTGCCCACGTGCCCGAGCGAAGACTGCTCGGAGAGGTGGCCGTGAAAACGCACCGACGGCACGCGCGCCGTCGTGATCACGAGCGCCGCCCCACCGTCCGCGCGCTGGACCAGCTCCATGCCGATCGGGTGGAGGTAGCGCTCCGAGCCCGTGTCCGACCCAAGCATCAGCCGGATGAAGGTCTGGCCCCAGGGATGGTGCGCCGGATCCAACTCCACGCCCTCGTGGTGGTCGACGCCAAGCTGGGCACTCCAGGGCGCCGCCGGCCCGATCCGGTACCGCACCCAACCGCGCTGCTCGACGATCGCGTACAGAAACTAGCCGCCGCCGAAGTTCTGCACCGCCACGTCGAGCACCCGCGGCGGGTCCGTGCGGTTCCAGTCCGGATTCCCGACGTCGTAGGTGAAATTCCCGTACCACGAGCGCCGGAACGCGGGATTCGAGCTCGTGTTCGCCCACGTCCCGTCGCCGTAGACCGGCCCCCAACGCACCGCCGGCGGCGCCGGCGTCACGGCCCAGGGCAGGCCGCACGGACGGGCCGGAAAGTTCGCCACCCGGAAGGCCACGCGCACGAGCCCGTGGGAACCCATCGCAACGAACACCGCGGCCTGCTCCGCGCCCGCCTGAATCGTCCCGGCATACCCGCCGTCGACGTCCATCGCCATCGCGAGCGCCTCACTGGCGGCGAGCGCCGGCACGGTCTGCGCCGCAGGGTGCGCCAGGAGCGGCACGTCGTAGAGCGGCCGCAGCTCGCTCCCGAGCTCGGTACCCGCGGCAGCGATCCCGCGCACGTCGTCGAGGCAGTAGACGCGCAGGTGCGAGTCCGAACGCGCCGCGAACAGCGCCAGGAGGTACCGGACGCCACCGACCGTCATGACGTCGACGTCGGTACACCAACGCCGGCTGTCCTGCGTCGCCGGCTCCAGATCGGTCGAATCGTCGACGCGCACCGCGACGAAGTCCGCGCCGCCCGGCCGCAGATCCGCCCTCACGGCCCAAAGTCCCGACCGGCCGCCGGCGATGTACAGCACGTCCTCGAAGCCCGGCGCATCGTCGAGCGCGAGGTCCGCCTCCGGATCGAGGATCATGCGCACGGGCTTGACCCCGGTCGCCCCGATCGGCCGCTTGCTGCGCACCGCGAAGACCTGCGGGTTCGCGCGAACGTGCAGCGCAGCGAGCGCCCCGCCTTCGGCCACGAAGAGGTACCTGCCGTCCGGATCCGAGACCATGGCCCCGGGGACCGAGTCGGGGTGGACGGCGATGAGCTCGTCGAGGATCTCCTGCGACGAGACGGGGCCGGCGAGCGAGGCGAGTGCGGCTCCAGTCAGCGCGAGTCGAATGAGCATTGTCGCAGATTGTAGCGCGATTCCTGCCAACGCGCACCCTGGCCCCTGCCACTCGACAGCGGCCTCGTCGCTGATTCGAGCGAGCCCTT
>SMVQ01000350.1 GCA_004357655.1 Planctomycetota bacterium | reverse complement strand
GTGTGTCCAGACCCCTCGCCAGCCCGCTGAAAGAGATGCCGTTGCCGATCATGCCTGTGTCCTGTGTTGCTCCTGGCCCGAACCAGGGCGTGCTCTCCGTCCGGTTATCGGGCGAATCGGCCGTGGAATGAGCGATCGTTCGCGCGGGTGTCCCGCCCGTGATCGCGTGCCACGTGCGTGCGTTTTCTTTCCGGCGCTCCTTTCCGATGGGGAACGGATTGCCCGCACGAATCGCACCGTGGTGTCGGTGCGCCGGGTTGCCCGGAACGCGCGACGGGGAGCGCGGCCAAGCCGGCTCCCCGTCACCATTGCTCTCTCCGAGCCGCTCTCGGGGCTCTCACCGAGGCGCTGACGCGCCCCGAATTCCCTGGTAGCGGCCCAACCTCTGTCTAGCCGAGGAGGGAGAGCGCCAACTGCGGCTGCACGTTCGCCTGGGCGAGCACGGATACCGCGGCCTGCTGCAGGATGGAGTTCCTGGTCAGGTCGGCGGTCTCGTGGGCCACGTCCACGTCGCGGATGCGGCTCTCGGCCGCGGAGAGGTTTTCGCGAGCGTTCAGGATGCTCGCCAAGGCGCTCTGCATGCGGTTCTGGCTGGCGCCCAGGCCGCCGCGCGTGGTGTTGATCGTGTCGATCGCCGTGTCGAGCGCCGTCAGCGCCGCATTGGAGAGCGTCACGTCCGTCACGGCTAGGGCCGCCGTGCCCAGGTCCGTCGAGTCGGTCCCCACGAAGGCGAGGTCGATCGTCTGGTTGGCCAGTATGCCTACCTGAATCGCGACGCTCGAGATGACGCCGTCGAGGATGTTCGTCCCGTTGAACTGGGTCTGGTCGGAGATCCGCTGGATCTCGTCGTCCAGCGCCTGGAACTCGACGTCCAGCGTGGCACGATCTGTCGTCGACAGGGTGCCGTTGGCGCCCTGCATGGCGAGCTCGCGCATCCGGCCGAGGATGTTGCTCACTTCGTTGAGGGCGCCCTCTGCGGTCTGCGCCATGGAGATGCCGTCCTGCGTGTTGCGCGAAGCGACGGTCATCGAACGGATCTGCGAGCGCATCCGCTCGGAGATACCGAGCCCGGCGGCGTCGTCGGCGGCGGTGGCAATCCGCAAGCCGGACGAGAGCCGGGCAAAGTTCCCCTGGAGGCGGTTCGTGACGGTGAAGAGGTTCCTCTGGGCCGTCAGAGACGCGATATTCGTATTGATACGAAGTCCCATTCGTGTCGTTCCTTGGATTGGATTTGGTTTCGATGCGGACGGAATGCTTTCGAACGCTCGTCTCCTTCACGGCGATGCTCACCCGCTTCGTCCCACACCCGTCCGCGCGGGTGCAGGGCGTTCACGGGCGGATGCCGACGCCGAGCATTTCGAAATACGGTGGCCGCGCGCGGAAGGTCGAGCGCACGGTTGAGGCTGAGTTTTGGAAAGAACACCATCCGCCCGCCAGGCACGCGGCGAGTGACGGCCCTCGGTCCCGTCCGGTCCGACCGGCTGGATCGGGGGAGCCGCCTCGCGACGGCCCCCCCACTCAGCAGTCGGCCCGGAGGCCGCTTTTTTCGCTATCCTTGGAGCAACGTCAAGGCGACTTGGGGTTGGAGGTTCGCTTGCTGCAGGATCGAGACGGCGGCCTGCTGCATGATCGAGTTCCGCGTGAGGTCCGCCGTCTCCGTGGCGACGTCGACGTCGCGGATCCGGCTCTCGGCGGCGGAGAGGTTCTCGCGCGCGTTCAGGATGCTCGCGAGGGCGCTCTGCATGCGGTTCTGGCTGGCGCCCAGTCCGCCGCGCGTGGTGTTGATCGTGTCGATCGCCGTGTCGAGCGCCGAGAGCGCCGCGTTGGAGAGCGCCACGTCCGTCACGGCCAGGGCGACCGTGCCCAGGTCCGTCGAGTCGGTCCCGACGAAGTTGAGGTCGATCGTCTCACCGGCGTTGATGCCGACCTGGATCGCGACGGCCGTGATGACGCCGTCGAGGATGTTCGTCCCGTTGAACTGCGTCTGATCGGAGATCCGCTGAATCTCGTCGTCGAGCGCTTGGAACTCGACGTCGAGCGTGGCCCGGTCGATCGCCGACAGGGTGCCGTTCGCACCCTGCATGGCGAGCTCGCGCATCCTGCCGAGGATGTTGCTCACTTCGTTGAGGGCGCCCTCGGCGGTCTGGGCCATCGAGATGCCGTCCTGCGCGTTCCGCGCCGCGACGCTGAACGAGCGGATCTGGGACCGCATACGCTCGGAGATGGCGAGGCCCGCCGCATCGTCGGCGGCGGTGGCGATCCGCAGGCCCGACGACAAGCGGGCGAAGTTGCCCTGAAGTCGATTCGTGATCGTGTGCAGGTTTCTCTGCGCCGTGAGCGACGCGATGTTGGTGTTGATTCGAAGGCCCATGAGCGGCTCCTGTGTGGTTTGCGGGGTCCGAGTGCTGAGTTCGGTGCGCCCGGCCAGCCAAGTAGGCCGATCGCGGGCACGACCGGTTCTCGGCGGCCGCGGACGGCGGATGAGCGGGTGGGACGGTTTTTGGGACGGAACCCGCCGCGCGGCCCCCGACGGCCCCCGACGGCCCCCGACGGCCCCCGATGGCCCCCGACGGCCCCCGACGGCCCCTCCGCGGCCCGCCCACGGCCGCCCGTTCACCCGCAGTCCGAATCCTGGGACGCCCCCCGGGCCCCGCGGGCCCCGGACCGTACACCGCCGCCCGGCATCGTGACGATGGCAGCCATCCATGCTCCCCCACGTCCTCATCTCGAGTGCCGAACCCGGTACGCGCGAGGAGCTCGCCCGGATCTGCCGGGCGGCAGGGCTCGAGGCGATCGAGACCAGCGCGCCGTTCGAGGCCCTCGAACAGGCCGGCGGGGCCCGGCCCGATCTCGTCCTCGTCGACCTCGGCGAAGGTGGCGAGGGGGCGACGAACGTACTGGAGGATCTCGGCGGCGGGCCTGACGCCCCGCCCGTGATCGCGCTCTCGGCCCCGTCCGACGTCGGCGCCGCCGTGCGCGCGATGCGCGCCGGGGCGGCGGACGTGCTCGAGAAGCCCGTGGCGTTCGAGGCCCTCGAGGGGGCGATGGCGCGGCTCCTCCGCGAGCGGCGCGCCGCCGGCCCCGGGCAGGCTCCGCTCCCACGCAGCGAGGCCATCGTCGGGCGCTCACCGGCCCTCCGGCGCGTGCTCGAGCACATCGATCGCGTCGCCGCCGCGCCGCGCTCGACAGTGCTCATCACCGGCGAGTCGGGCGTCGGCAAGGAGCTCGTCGCGCGGGCCGTCCACGAGCGCTCCGAGCGCGCGAATGGTCCGTTCGTGGCCTTGAACTGCGCGGCTCTCGCCGAGGGCCTGCTGGAGGCCGAGCTGTTCGGCTACGAACCGGGCGCATTCACCGGCGGGCACCCCAAGGGCCGCGAGGGCCTCTTCGCGGCGGCCGCGGGCGGTTCGCTCCTGCTCGATGAAGTGGGCGAGCTCGACATCCAGGTTCAGGCCAAGCTCCTCCGGGTGCTTCAGGAGCGCTGCTTCCGCCGGGTCGGCGGCAACGTGGATCTCGAGTCCGACGTCCGGATCATCGCCTCGACGAACCGCGACCTCGTGGCGATGGTCGAGGCCGGCACCTTCCGCGAGGACCTCTACTACCGGCTCAACGTGCTGTCGATCACGGTGCCCCCGCTGCGCGAGCGGCGCGAGGACATCCCGCTGCTCGCGGAGCACCGCCTCGAACAGCTCGGGCGCGAGCTCGGGCGCCCCTTCAGCGGGTTCTCCGACTCGGCCCTGTCGCTGCTCGCGGCGCACCCGTGGTCCGGCAACGTCCGCGAGCTCGAGAACGCCGTCGAACGGGCCGCGATCCTCGCCCCAGGCGGCGCGATCCGACCCGAACACCTGGGCCTCGCGCCCGGGCCCGTCCTGGCCGCGTCCACCACGCCGGCCCCGGACACCTGGAACCTGAAACGGGCCGAGGAGCGCCTCATCCGGCATGTCCTCACACAATGTTCCGGCAACCGCAGTCGAACTGCCCGTGAACTGGGTATCAACCGCACGACGCTGTACAACAAACTGCACCTGTACGGAATCGATGGCTGACCCAGCCCAGATCAGGGGCGGCAATTATCCCTCAACTACCCCGTAAAAATCCTTTGTAAGTGCGCGCCGCGAACGCGCCCCCGTCGGCGGCGCCCCCCCATGGCTGACCGAGCCCGGGCCCGATCGATGCCCGGTCCTGATCCCGATTCTCCGGGCCGCGGCGGGAGGGGGCCTGGCGGAGACGGATCGGGCACGTCGGGGAGGGCCGATGCCCACGGCGCACGCCCCTGCGCGCGAGGGGCCCGCGGAGCACGCCTCGGGAAGGCCGGTGTGGTCCGCCGCACGCCCCTGCGCGCGAGGGGCCCGCTCCACCCGCGAGTGCGCACGCGCTTCCGCCCCCGCGGGGACGCGCCACTCGATTGTCGAAAAACACGACAGGTGTGGGATTCCGCGACCCAGAAGAATCGTCGCACGCGGGGTACGGCGCCTTCCCGGGCCGCGAAATCGTTTCTGGATTCTGCCCCCAGACCATCAAGCTCCGGGGGGGCCCTGCCGACATGTGCGCTTGGCAAGTGGGTTGCGCCGATCACGGGCGATCCCACCCGGACAGGCGCCCATGAACCCCACCAGCAACGGCCACCCGATGGAAGGCGCGGAGCCTCCCCAGTTGCACCCCGCCCCGACCTACCGCCGGGAGTACGAGGCGCTGGCGGAGACGATCGAGGTCGGCCCGCGTGATCTCGCCGCCTACGCCCTGCGCTGCGGCATCTCGCCGGCGACCCGCGCCCGCATCGGGACGGCGTGCGCAGAGCTCGTCGAGAACGCCGTGCGCCACGCGTACGGCCCCGGCGGAGGCTCTGTCTTCATCTCGGCGGGCGTCGACGAGCGCGACCTCTGGGTCGCGGTGCGCGACGCGGGCATGGGTTTCGACCTCGCCACGGCCGGGCTCGAAGAGCTGCGGCACTCGCGCGACGGCGGTCTGGCGCGCTGCGCCGCGTTGGCGGAGGACCTGTCCGTGAAGAGCGACCTCGGAGGCGGCACCGAGGTCCTGCTCCGGTTCGCGGCCTACCGCGTGCACTTCGACGAGGAGCGGCACGTCGATCTCTCCGAGCTCGATTTCCTCTGCCCACGGACTGCGCGGCGCGTCATCGAAGCGCTCGAGTTGGGTGGCAACGAGGATCTCTTCCACCTCTCCCCCGCGCTCGCGGTGACCGTGGGCCGGCTGCTCGCGGGCCCTGGGGAGCGCCGCGCGGTCCGGTCGGCCCTTCGGTCCTGAACGATGGAAGGCGCAGAGCTCACCCCCGAAGAGATGCCGGAGCCGCGGGCACCCTTGCCCACGGAACCTGACGAGGACCTCTTCGAGTTCCCCCAGCCGGGAGCCGGCGAAGGCTCCCGCGCCGGCCTGACCGTGGCCCAGGAGGTCGCCCTGGCGATCGAGGGCTCGAACGAGATCCTCGCCCACGCGCCGCGGCCCGCCCCGGGTGGGACCGAGGGCCTCGATCCCGACGAGGACATCTTCAACTTCCACGAGCTCTTCACGGCCGCCGAGAGCCAGGCGGGCGATGAGGTCATCGCCCACTACTCGGCGCCCGAGCCGGACGGCGCACGGCCGGCCGCGTCGTCCGGGCCGGCCGCCGGGCCGACGCGGACAGTCGCGCCGGCTCCGGAGGCCCCGCGATCCGCGCCCGCCCGCGCCCCCGTGGCGCCGCCCGTCGCGGCCCTGGAAACCGGCGGCAGCTCGGGCGCGCTCGAGCACCGCCTCGTCCTGGCCCTGGCGCTGGGCTTCATCCTCGTCAACGCCGCGCTGATCCTCACGGCGTGGCAAGCCAGCGAGAGCTTCCAGAGCACGCTCGACTACGTCCGCACCGACCTGTCGTCGACGCTCACCGACCTGCGCGTGCAGAACGAGCTCCACGCCGCCGCGCCGGCGATCACGCCCGCACCGGCGCCCGCGCCCGACCCGGGTCCCCAAGCACCGACGCCCCTCGGGAGCTTCTCCACGCTCGAGCTCGCCCTGGCCCAGAGAGAGATCGAAGCGGGTGCCCACGGCGCCGCCCGGACGCGGCTCTACCGCATGCTCGCGAACGCCGACCGCCTAGTCCTCGAGGCGGCGGAGCTCGCCGACGCCGAGTACCTGATCGCGGAGACCTACTTCGCCCAGGGCGAGAGCCTCGCGGAGGGACGGCCGTGAGGAGCCTCGCGCTCGCCTGCCTCGTCGCGCTCGTCGCGCCCCTCGCCGCCGGCGCGGACGGGCAGTACGAGGTCCACGTCACCCACGCCGATGGCGAGCCCTTCCTCACCGTCCGCGCGCGGTCGGCACCGGTCGAAGCGGTTCTCCGCGCGGTGGCGAGCGAGCTGGGGCGCGAGCTCACCGGCTTCGATCGCGCGGCGGAGGCGCCGCCGGTCACCGTCTACATCGACGAGCGTCCCGCGAACGTCGCGATCCACTGGATCCTCGGTTCGGCCGGGCTCCGGGCCGTGCTGACGGCCGACTCCATCCACGTCGTGGACGACACGACGCCGTACCCGCGCCGCGCCGAGGTGTTCGATCTGGCCGAGATCGCCTTCCTGCGCGCGCTTCGCCGGCACCCCGAGCACGCGCGGGCGCCGCGGGCGGAGTTCGCCCTGGCGGAGATCCAGGAGGACCGCGGCGAGCTCGCGGCCGCGATCCACCACTACGACTACCTCGTGGAGAGGAGCCCGGCTTCTGAGCTCGTGCCCGAGGCGATGGTGCGCTCGGGTCGCCACCTGACCGCACTCGGGCAGTGGAGCGACGCCGCGCGCCGGTTCGACGAGCTGGCGCGCCTCGACATCGAACATCCCTATCATGCGCTGGCGCGCGTCGAGCTCGCAGGCGCCCTCACGCGGGCGGGGCGGGCGGAGCAGGCGCTCCACATCCTCAATTCGCTCGAGACCTACTACCCGACCGACGACGCGGACGAGCGCGGGGAGCGCCTGCTCGTTCGCGCGCGGGCGCTCGTGGAGACGGGCGCGCCGATCGAGGCGATGCGCGCCCTCGACCTCGCCGCGGGCTACACCGAGACGGGCGGGAGCGCCCCCCGCATCCTCGAGCTGCGCGCGCTATCGACCGCCGTCACGGGCCGCCACGGCGAGGCTGCGGTGGCGTGGATGCGCTACGCGCAGGCCGTCGAGGGCTCGCAGCGCGAGGCCGGGCTCGCCGCCGCGGCGCAGCACGGGCTCGACGCCGGCGATGAGCTGGGCGTGCTGTTCATTCACGGCTGGGCGGAGCGCGAGGGCATGGGCGACGCGACCCGGAGCGAGGCGAGCGAAGCGCGCACGCGGCTCGGGCTCGCGACGCCGAGCGCCTCACCGGTGCCGGCCGAAGAACGGCTCTCCCGCGCCGAGAGCCTCCACGCGCGCGGCCTCGTCACCGAGGCGCGCGAGGCACTGTCCGCTCTGTACGACCGAAGGGTGGCGCTGGACGAAGATCAGCGCGTCCGCCTCGCGGTCGCGTTCGCGCGAACGCTCGCGGAAGGGGGCTCGCTCGAGCACGCAGTCACCGTTCTGCGCGAGATCGCCGGCTCACTCCAGTCCGTGGAGCGGCGCAAAGAGCTGTACGTCCACGCCGCCGAGATGTTCGAGCGGAAAGGGCGGCTCGACGAAGCCCTGGAAGCCCTTCGAGGTCGGCTCTGATGATGCGCTTCACATTCGCCAAGAGCGTCGTCTTCGCCGGGCTCCTCGTCGTGCCCGCGGTCACGTCGCAGTCCGGTCCGGACGCCGGCGTCGCCAAGGCCCTGAGCGACACGGTCGCCGCCCTGGAGGAGCTCGCCGGGCTGCGCGGCCGAGTCGCGAGCGGCGACGCGAGCGCCGTGGAGGACGTCCTCGCGGCCACCGAGCCGCCGATCCTCGGCCCGCGCGTCAGGGACGAGTTCCTCGTCACCCTGCGCGAGGAGGTGAACGGGCTGCGGATGCTCGCGGAGGAGCTCGCGCTCGATCCCACCGCCGGCGCCGGCGGCGCGCGAGCCGACACCGGTGCGTCGGATGCCGCACCGCCGGTATCGCCAGGATCGCCCGCCGATGACCGCGGCGCGCCCATCGCGACCGTCGGCATCGACGATGCCATCCGCGCGGCTATCCGCGGCTACCCCATGCCGCTCGCGCAGCTCTCCCCACGCGCGACGATCGTGCCGGGTGTCCGCGACCTCGAGCCGGAAGGGTTCACGGCCGACGTCGTGCGGCAGGGTCGGCTGTTCTTCATGGCCGGGCGCTACGCCGAGGCGTTCACGGTGCTCGAGACGAGTGACGACCCGGAAGCCGCCTACTGGCTCGCCCGCTGCCTCGAGCGGCTCGAGCGGATCGACGAGGCGCTCGAGGCGTTCCGCGCACTGATCGCGGACGAGCGCGCCTCGACGCTCGCCGACCGCGCGCGCCGCGACCTCGATTTCCTCACCTGGAAGCGCGACTTCATGGAACGCAAGGCGCGGAGAAGCCGGCGATGACACCTGAGCAGCAAGGCACGGGCGCCCTCGCGCTGGAGGACGTGGAACAGGCCATGCGGTCGTTCGCCCACATCTCCGATCGGCTACTCGACGGCTACGATGCGCTGTCGAAGCGCGCCGAGCACGTCGAGGCCGAGCTCTGCCGGACGAACGATGAGCTCGAACGGAAGGTGCACGAGCTCGACGCCGTCAAGCGGCACCTCGAGGCCATCCTCCAGTCGCTGCCGACGGGGGTCGTCGTCCGCGACGCCGAGGAGCGCATCGTGCGCGCCAACGCCGCCGCGCTCGCGATTCTCGGCTGCGGCGAGGACGACCTGCTCGGCGAGCGCTCATGCGCGGGCCTGCGCGGCGCGGAGGCCGACGGTGAGGCGCGCGAGATCGAACGCCCCGGTAGCGAGCCGATCGTCGTCGCCTCGCGCTACTCCCCCATCGTCGCGGCCGGGGGCGAGCAGGCCGGCTCCGTCGAGATCCTCGACGATCGGACCGCGCTCACCCGGATGACGGAGCGCGTGCACCAGCTCGACAAGATGGCCGCGCTCGGCACCGTCGCCGGCGGCATCGCGCACGAGATCCGCAATCCCATGAACGCGATCATGGGCTTCGCGGCCTTGCTCGCCAAGCGGTTCGAGCCCGGCTCGAAGGAAGCCGACTGGGCGAATCTCATCCGCGAGGGCGTGAACGAGGCGGACGCGATCATCACCAGCCTGCTCACGTTCGCCGACCCCGAGCGCCTGCGGCTCGAGACCGTCGACCCTGAAGCGCTGATCGACGATGCCGTCGCCGCCGTGACCCGCGACCTCGAACGGGCAGGCGAGCGGCCCGCGCGCTGGGAGATCGTGACGCGCGCGGCGTCGCACCCGTTCGTCGCCGACCGCATCAAGCTGCGGCAGGCCGTCCGCAACCTCGTGGCGAACGCCGTCGACGCGCAGCCCGACGGCGGCCGCATCGAGGTCGTTCTCGCGCGGGAGGGTGACGACGTTGCGATCCGCGTATGCGACGCCGGCCCCGGAATCCCCGCGGAGCTCGCGCAGAAAGTCCGCGAGCCTTTCTTCACCACGCGCGCCGACGGCACCGGCCTCGGCCTCGCACTCGTACACACCATCGCGCAACTCCATGGAGGTCGCCTCGACATCGAGCGGCGACCGTCTCCATTGGGGGGCGCGGCGGTGATTCTCCGTTTCCCATTCTCTACCGGTTCCCCATCACGATGACGATCCAACGCATCCTCGTTGTCGACGACGATCATCTGTCGCGCCAATTCCTCACCGAAGCTGTCCAGGAGCTCGGCCGCAAGGCCGTCTCCGTCGAGAGCGCCGAGCAGGCCCTCGCCTGCATCGAATCCGAAACCCCCGACCTCGTCCTGACGGACATGCGCATGCCCGGCATGAGCGGCCTGGAGCTCATCAAGGCGATCCACGAGAAGTGGAACGAACTGCCCACGGTGCTCATCACCGCCCACGCGACCATCGACGCCGCCGTCGACGCGATGCGCGACGGCGCGGTCGACTTCCTCCTGAAGCCGTGCTCGCCGGACTCGCTGAGGGTCGTCATCGAGCGCATCGAGAACACGGTGCGGCTCGTCCGGGAGAACGAATACCTGCGCGCCGAGGTCGTGGGCACGGACCCCGCTGACATCATCGCCTCGAGCACGAACATGCTCGACCTCCTGCGCTCGGCCTCGCGCATCTCGCGCTCAAAGGGCACGGTCCTGATCACGGGCGAGAGCGGCACGGGGAAGGAGCGCATAGCGCACTACATCCACCGCAACAGCCTGCGCTCGAACGGTCCCTTCGTTCGGGTCAACTGCGCCTCGCTGTCCGAGCAGCTCCTCGATTCGGAGCTCTTCGGGCACGAACGGGGTGCGTTCACAGGCGCCCACAGGCAGCGCGCCGGACGGTTCGAGCTGGCGGACGGAGGGACGCTGCTCCTGGACGAGCTCGGTGAGATCTCGCCCGGGATGCAGGCGAAGCTCCTGCGCGTGCTCCAGGAAGAAGAGTTCGAGCGCGTCGGCGGTCAGCACACGATCAAGGTCGACGTGCGCGTCCTGGCGTCCACGAACCGCGACCTCGTGAAGGAAGTCGCGGAGGGTCGTTTCCGGGAGGACCTCTACTACCGCCTGCACGTCCTCCCCTTGCACATCTCCCCCCTGCGCGAGCGCCGCGAGGACATCCTGCCGCTCGCGGAGCACTTCGCGCAGCACTTCGCGAGCATGAACGGCGTGTCGACCCCGAGCTTCTCCGAGGAGGCGAAGCGGCGGCTGAAGGAATGGTCCTGGCCGGGGAACGTGCGCGAGCTCGAGAACGTGGTTCAGCGCGCCGTGATCCTGGGGTGCGAGGGCGCCGTGACGCCCGAGGATCTCATCTTCGGACCGGGCCTGGCGGGCTCGCTCGACGGGCTGGCATCTCAGATCGCCAACCTCGGTCTCGACGACCCCGAGTTCGGGCTCGCGCTCGCCAACAACACGATGTCCGACATCGAGCGCGTCGCCATCCTGGCCACGCTCGACTCGACGCGCGGCAACAAGACGGAGGCGGCCCG
>SMVQ01000349.1 GCA_004357655.1 Planctomycetota bacterium | reverse complement strand
CTCGGGTAGGAGGCGTCGGAGGCTCTCGAAGTCCATGGGCGTGGCGCGCCGGATCAAGGCGGCGGCAAACGTGCGCCCTACGAAGAGCGGGTCGACGTCGAGCTCCGGGAGCCGGGCGCGGTTCGTCCAGAGCTGCTGGAGCGTCCGGAGGATGTGCTTGAAGTTCGGCTTTTGCGACTGCATGTCCATGCGCGTCCAGATGAAGAGCGAGCGCGCCGAGAGCTCACCCTGATCCGCCGCCAGCAGATGGGGCTTGATCTTGCCGAGGGGGGCTCCGCGCTCCGCGAGGAGCCACGCGAGCCCGTAGAGCGCCTCGGGGTCCGACGTCATGTCGACGAGCGCCTCGTAGAGCTCGAACGCGCCGGCGTCGTCGCCGCGCTTCACCGTCGTTCGGGCTTCGAGCAGCCACAGGTCGAGGTCGCCCGGCCGCTGCTGAAGGTCATTCTGCACGAGGCTGAGAGCACGCTCGGGGTCGACATCGAGCAGGAACGAGACCCAGAGCTGCGTGCTGCCGCGCCGCAGGGCCTCGAGCGGGACGCCGCGCGAGGCCTGCCGCAGGTCTTCGAGGAGTCGCATCGCGCGCAGGACGGCGATCGTCCTGTTCTCGCCCGAAGCGAGCTCGTGCTTGGCGAGCTCGAGTGCGACCAAGGGGTCGGTGGGGAAGCGTTCATGGAGCCGCTCGAGCGCCTGCCGGCGGTACTCGGAACCCAGCGGAGTCTGGCTCTGATCCGCGGGGTCGGAGGCGGCGCGAAGGAGCGCGAGGTACTCGGCGATGAGCGGGTCGTCCGACGAGGGCGGCAGCGCGTCGCAGACGCGTGCGAACTCCGCCACGGCGCACGGGTAGTCCCCCCGCCGGGCGCAGAGTCGCGCGAGGAGGTCGCGGCCGTACACGGCGTCCGGGCCCGCCTCCGCCAGGGCGCGCTTCAGGATCTCCACGGCCTGCCGCAGGTCCTGAGCGGCAGCGCGCGCGCTCGCGCGGTCGACGGCGATCTCGAGCGACGAGCCCGAGAGCTCGAGCCCCAGGGCGCGCAGTCGTCGCTTCCGGAACTCCACGAGGTCAGGGTGATAGCTCACATCCCCGAGTCGGTCCCGGAGAAGCGCCTCGGAGGCATCCCAGCCCGGCCCGAACGTGGGGTGCTGCCCGTTGAGGCGCTCGAGGCTGACCTGGGCGTCTTCCGCGAATCCGAGTGCGGACATCGCCCGCGCGCCGAGGTAGGAGGGCCAGAGGCTGCCGGCCTCTTCGCGCGCGAGCCGGAGGAGGCGTGGAGCGACCCACACCATCCAGCCCTGCAGGTCCGCGGAGAGGAGCAGGCCGATGATGACGCGGGGATCGCGGGCGACGTCTCCACGGCCGCGGAACAGCGCATTCGTCTCGTCGACGACGTCGGCGCCGAAATAGGGTGGAAACTCGATCGGCGCACCGGCGAGCGAGTGCGCCGCGGCGCGGACGAGTGCCCAGTCCGCGCTCCGCGGTTGCCCGGCGAGGCCCGCTTCGGCCATCTGACCCGCGGCGTCGGTGCGCTCCTCGAGCAGGGCGAGCATCGCGTCCTGCAGCTTCGTCGACTGGAACCCCGACGCGCGCAACTCGGCGACCAGCTCCGGAAGAGCCGCCCAGCTCCGGTCCTCGATGGCGAACACGATGCGGGTGAGCACGGGTGTACCGTCGTCGATGAAGGCCTCGCTGCGCTCCAGGGCCTCGAGTGCCCCGTCACGGTCGAACTGCAGGGCGCTCGCGAGGGCGAGCCGCGTGAACACGTCGCCGCCCCGCGTCTCGGGCTCCGCGTCGAGGCGCTCGAGCAGTCGCATGGCGAGGCCCACATGGTGGGAGCTCATGAGGTGATCGACGACACCGAGTACGAGTCTCTTGTCAGGCGTCTCGAGCGCTGCCAGGCGGTCGACCAGCGCCTCGAGGTGCTCCGGGTCATTCGCGCCGAGGCGTGCCTCGACCATCCGTGCGAGCGCGCGGTCGCGCAGTTGCGGCGCGTCGATGAACGACTGGAGCAATCCGACGGCTGCTTCGTGCCGATCGAGGTCGATCAAGGCCCGGGCGGCGATCAGCGAGGCCTCGACGCGTCTGGACTCCCCGACGTCGCCCGCGCCGCTCTGGAGGACGTGGAGGGCGCGCTCAGCCTGGCCGTCGTCGATGAGGTGTCGGGCGATCACCAGGCGACCCGTACGGGTCGGATCGACGCGCATGGCCTCGAGCACCTGCTTCGGCGAGAAGAACCCCTCGCCCAGCTCTTCCAGGTAATCGACCGTCTGCGCATCGAGGCCCACCAATCGAAGTCGCTCGAGCACGAGCTCCGATGCGCGCTTCACATGGCCGCGGGTGAGGTAGGCCGAGATCGAAACGTCCATCGCCGGGATGAGGCCCGGGTACTCGTCGAGCAATTCACGCGTGATCCGGATCGCGACCAGACTGGAGCCGCCCTGCAACCTTCGTTCGGCGATGCGAAAGCGCGTGTACGGACCAACCTTGAAAGCGGGGAGGTTGCGGTTCGTGCTCCGCAGGCGCTCGACCATGTCGTCGAAGTCGTGCCCGGTCGACGCGAGCTGTTTCTCGCCGATTTCGGCCCACTTCGGCATGAGCTCCGCCGTGCGTTTGGGCATCAGGCACATCGCGCGCGTGAAGTGCCGCTCGGGGGTGCCGAAGCCCGAGTTCGGCGAGGCGAGCTGGAGCTCGACGAGCCGCAGCAGCGCGGGCGCGTGCGTCTCACCCAGGACCTCGATCGCCCCTTTGAGGGCTTCGCGCTCCCGGGGCGAGTCCATCATGGCCCGGTGGGCGGTCGCCAGGGCGAGGTAGGCCAGGCCGACGGCGCCGGGGAACGGCTCCTCATGCTTGCCGTGGATGTACTTGTCGAGGTGCGTGACCGCCATTTCGTTCCGGTTCTTCGCGGCGGCACGGATGCCCTGGTAGAAGAACCAGAGCGACTGCTCGCGGTCGCCACCGAGCGATCTCATGTAGATCAACGGCCCCGTCAGGAGCTGCCACGACCGCGCTTCGTAGAACGTCCGGCACGCCGCCTCGCAGAACGCCATGTTCTCGACCGGGACGTCCTCCCAGTTCCAACTGCGGATGAGCTCGAGCGCGGACTGTTGGCGCCCGAGGGAGCCGAGCACATCGAGCAGGATCTGGGCCGTGCGATCGTCCTTCGCGACGGCGGGCAAGCGGCGGACGGTCATTCCAAAGTCCGCCGCCAGCTCCTCTTGCCCGGCCGCGACGAGCAGCTCGAGGTAGCCGGCGACGGCCTCGATGTGCACCTTCCCCCCAAAACTCTGGGCGTACGCGTGCCGGGCCTCCGTGTAGCTCCGGCTCGCCTTGTCCGCGAGGTCCATCACCTGTTCGAGCACGTCCTCCCTGCGCGGCAGGAAGTAGTCCCGCAAAGCGTGCTTCAAGACTGCGCGTTCGGCCTCCTTCTCGTCGCGCCCCGCGAGCTGGGAGAGGATCTGTACGACCTCCAGCGATTGCTCCGTGAGGAGCGCGGACCTCGTCAGCGCCTTCGCCCGCTGGAGGAACTGTTCGCCGAGGCAGACTTCGATCCGGCCGCGCAAGCGCCACGCGTCGCTGTGGTTCCCGACCTTGCCCAGCAGCTCGTCGACGCGCTCGAGCGACTGCTCGTACGCGCCCTCCTGGAACAGGATATCGGCGATGAGGAACTCGAGCCCCTGGTCGGGACGGTAGTCGTCGATGATCCGCTGCAGGTCCGCGCGCGCCTTCTCGAGCGAGCCGAGTCCCTCGAGCACCTCGGACCTGAGCTTCAGGATCCGGATGACCGTCACACTGTCCCCCTCCCGCGCGGCCTCGTCGAGGGCGCGCTGCAGGTCGAGCAGGGCGGCATTCTCGTTGAAGCTCGGCTTGGAGGTCCGGCGCTTGACGTCCGCCAGCACGCCGGAGGGAGTCAGCCTGCGGGGCGCGAACACCTCGCGCCCGGCGAGCGCGATGGCCCCCGCAATGAGCAGGGTGGCGGTCGTCGTCTTCCAGTTCATGGAATTCCAGCGCGGGACAGCGTACCCGCTCAGCGGGCCTCGAAGGTGAGGTCCATCAGGCCGTACTTCCGCATCTTGTTGAACAGGGTCGTGCGGTTCACCTGCAGCATCCGGGCGGTCGCCTGCCGATTGCCGCCGTTGAGCTCGAGTGCGCGGTGGATGATCTGCCGCTCGGGCCCTTCGAGGGCCTCCTTCAGGGGGGGGAGACTGGATAGGTTCTCGAGGCCGAGGTTCAAGGTCCCGCGCGGGGCGCGGTCCTCCGCGCTGTGCCGGAGCTCCTCGCCGAGGTCCTCCCGGCGGAGGACGGTCCCATTGGACATCAGGACGGAGCGCTCGATCGCGTTCTCGAGCTGCCGGACGTTGCCGGGCCACGGGAAGCCCACGAGGGCACTCAGACAGTCCGGGTCCAGACGCTCGACAGGCTTCGCGTACTCGGCGGCGAAGCGCTCGCGGAAGTGCTCGGCGAGCAGCGCGATGTCGCGGGGACGATCGCGGAGGCGGGGGAGGTGGATGGACACGACGTAGATCCGGTAGTAGAGGTCTTCGCGAAAGCGTCCGGCGGCAATCTCGGCTCCAAGGTCCGCGTTCGAGGCGGTGATGATGCGCACGTCGACGACTCGAGTCCGCTCGTCGCCCACCCGTTCGAAGGTCCGATCCTGCAAGACGCGCAGGAGCTTCACCTGTAGATCGAGAGATGCGCTGTCGATCTCGTCGAGGAAGATCGTGCCGCCGTCGGCCTGCTCGAAGCGGCCGGGCTTGTCCTTCACCGCCCCGGTGAACGCGCCCCTGACGTGGCCGAAGAGCTCGCTCTCCAGCAGGGTCTCGGGCAGCGAGCCGCAGTTCACGACGATGAACGGGCCCTTCGAGCGCGATGACATCCGGTGGATCGTGTGCGCGAGCATCGACTTCCCGGTCCCGCTCTCACCGGAGAGGAGCACGGTCGCGCGCGTGTCCGCCACCGATTCAACGATCTTCAGCGCTGCCCGCATGGCGGGATCCCTCGTCATCACCTTGCCGAGTGCGTAGCGCTCCCCCAGGCTGTCGCGAAGCCGGCGGTTCTCGTCCTCGAGCGCGCGGGCCTCGAGTGCGCGGCCGACGGAGACGAGCACCTGCTCCGGGCGCACGGGCTTCGCGAGTACGGCGAAGATCCCGTCGCGCACCCACTCCTCGCCACACTCCGCAGCCTCGAGCTCGCCGAGCAGGAGGAGCGAAGGGCGCGGCTCGACGCCGCGCACGGCGGCGTAGTCCGCGGGCTCCATCGTCGCCGTGTCTCCGACCACCACCTCCCACGAGCTGCGCCCGAGGATCGCGACGAGCGCGTCGCCGCCCACGGTAGTCTGGGCGCTCGCGCCGCCGCGCGAGAGCTCGGCGGCGATGGCCCGAGCTCGCTCCACTTCACGCGAGACGACGAGGACGCGCCGGCCTCGGAGGGGCGAGTCGCCGAGCTCGCGCTTGGGCCACGGGCGCTGGACAAAAATGTTCTGGGGACCTTCCATGTCCAGAATTTTCGACGCGCGTGGTGCGGAATCTGAACGCCCGCGCACGATATCCGGCGGGCCCCCCCGCCCGCCGTCGTCGACTACGCGCCGACTACGCGCCGACTACGCGCCGACTACGCGCCGGATGCCGCCGGCAGGGACGCCGTGAAGCGCAGGCGCCCCCCGCCGTCCAGGGCAACCGCGAGGTCGCCACCCTGGCCGCGAAGGATGCTCGCCGCGGCGGCGAGGGCGTTCGGGCCGATCTCCGGCAGCTCACGCCGGATGGCGTACGGGGTCAGGATGTCCGCGGCCGAGTGCGCGGCCAGCACCCCGGCGGGGGCGTCGATCACGACCTCGGCGATGCGCCCGCCTTCGGCCTCGCCCGCCACCGAGGTCGAGACACGGATGCAGCCGCCCGCAGGGGCGCACGCGCGCGCGACGGCGAGCGGTGCATCCAGGGCCTGGACGAGGAGGGCCTTGTCCGACCGGACGTACGCGTCCTCCGGACCCGCGTGGAAGAGGAATCGGGGCGCGTCCGGCGCGCTCGCTGCGAAGCCGGCGAGCAGCTCCTCCACGAGGGTGCGGAGGGCGATGTGCTGCGTGCCACGGGCCGGTGGCGCGACGAGGTACCCGAGCGTCCGCGTGAATTGCACGAGGCGGGAGACGTCCCCTTGGAGGCTCGCGATGCGGCCACCGTCGCTGCCGCCCCCGAAAGTGAGGAGCGAGAGCTCCAGCCGCTGGGCGATGTCGGCGAGGTCGGCGATCTGGGCCCGGTAGAATTCGGGCAGGCCACCCGCGCCGGGGGGGTCGGTGGAGCCGGCGGGTCCAGCGGGCTCCGGACTCGCGCCCTCGTCCGCCGCGAACGGCGACGCCCCGAGGTCGAGGTCGGTGTCCGGCGCGAGGAACGCCTCGTACTCGGCGGGGTCGAGCTCGAGCGGCCCGAGCTCGAGCGCGCCCGGCCCGGTCGCCTCGTCGGCGGTCGCGGGCTCGTCCACCGGCCCCGCGTCCGGGTCGACGCGCGCATCCAGGATGGCCTCGATCTCGGCCAGCTCCTCCTCGGTGAACGGTTCGGGCTCCGGCGCGAGCGAGCCCGCCTCGGGCGGCTGCGGCCCGTCCCCGGCGAGTGCGGAGTCCGGCTCCGAGGTCGGCTCCGCCGGCCGCGCGGACGGCTCCTCCGCCGCGTCCGGGGCCGGGGGCGCAGCGACGAGCCGCGGGAGCTCCACGACGTCGACAGGCCAGGGTGTCCAACGCACGCGCGGGTGGCCGGCGAAGCGCCGCGCCGCGGGCGAGGCCGGGTCGTCACCCGTGAGCACGAGGACCCAGCGCGGTCGCCGCGCGAGGAATCGGCGCAGGATGCCGACGTCCTCGGTGGGGAGCCGATCCGCGTCGAGGACCACCCGCCCGTGGCCGGAAAGGCGCTCGAGCAGCCCTTCGACGTCGGCCAGCCGGCGGACCGCGGCCGGCGTCTCCGCCGTGACGAGCGCCCTCAGGAGGGGCTCGAGCAGCGCGAGCCGTGGTCCTGGGCCGACGAGAACCGTCCAGTGGGGGATCGGGGGGCGTGGGCCGGCCATTGGCTCCATGGTACCTGTGGGGTGCCAACGGACAAGCTCGGTGGCGGGGGGAATCGCTGTGATGACGGCCGAATCGGCCGATGGGTCGAGATTTTCTGGAGGCCCGAGGCCCCATCGGGCGAAAGGCCACCGGCGGTCCCGCCGGCGAATCGCACGCGCCTGCCAAGTGCTGGGCTGCCAAGCGCTGCGCGCCGATGCCAGAATCCCCGTCGAGCTCTCGCCGATGTCCGTACCCGTTCCCGCGCTCTCCCTGGTGGTGCCCGTCTTCAATGAAGAGGGCAGCTTACGGCTGCTCCATGAGGAGATCCGCAGGCACGTCGGGGGGATGGGGACCGAGTGGGAGGTCGTGTACGTCGACGACCACTCGACGGACGGCAGCCACGGGATCCTGCTCGCCCTCCGCGAGGAGGATCCGCACGTGCGCGTCGTGCGCTTCAGCCGGAACTACGGTCAGACGGCGGCGATGGAAGCGGGCTTCGAGCTGGCGCGCGGTTCCGTGATCGTCACGATCGACGCGGACCTCCAGAACGACCCGGCCGACATTCCACGGATCGTCGCGGAGTTGCACTCGGGCTACGATCTCGTCGCGGGCTGGCGGAAGTCGCGCAAGGACGGTCTTCTGTTGCGCCGCCTGCCTTCGATCGCGGCGAACAAGCTCATCTCGTTCGTGACCGGGACGACGGTGCACGACACGGGGTGCACCCTGAAAGCGTTCCGCCGCGAGCTGATCGAGAAGATGCCGATCTACGCGGAACAGCACCGGTTCCTCCCTGTCCTCTCGATGGCCAGTGGGGCACGCGTGAGCGAGATGGTGGTCAACCACCGGCCGCGTCGATTCGGACAGAGCAAGTACGGCATCGGGCGTGCGAAGCGCGTCGCCCTCGATCTGCTCACCGTGAAGATGCTCAGCTCGTTCTCACGCCGGCCGCTCTACTACTTCGCCGGCCTGTCCATCCCGTTCGCCATGCTGACGGTCGTCGTGCTCGTCACGGGGCTCTTCGATCACGGCAACCTGGCCGGCGGCGCAGGCGCGGCCCAACCACTCCTGATCTTCGTGCTGCTCGCCACGGCCTGTGTCTACTTCCTCATGCTCGGATTGCTCGCGGAGCTCGCGGTCAAGGCGAGCGACGTCCACGACCGAACGGCCTCCGGCCCCCTCGTGAGCAGCTCGAACGGATGACCGCGAACCCCGAGTCCTCGACCGGAGCGCCCGGCGCCCCGCCCGCCCCGCGCCTCGACGTCACCGTGGTCATCCCGATCTCCCACCCGCGGGCGGAGGTCCCCGAAGTCGTCCTGGCGCTCGGTGCCGAGCTGGATCGGCTGCAGCGGAGCTGGGAGTGCATCCTCGTCTACGACGGCATCCGCGGCCCGCTGTGGGAGGTCGGCCTCGCACTGCAGGAGTCGACGGGAGGGCAGGTCCGCACGATCGCTCTCCACAGGCCTTTCGGTGAGTCCGTGTGCCTGGCGAGCGCATTCGAGCACGCGCACGGCGAGGTCATCATCACCGCGCCGCAGTACCTCCAGGTCGACCCGCGGGAGATCGGGCGCCTGCTCGCCGGCATCGACGACGGGGCGGATCTCGTCACCTCGTGGCGCTCGCCACGCGTCGACGCCTGGCTGAACCGCGTCCAGTCGAAGCTCTTCAACCTCGTGATGCGCCGGATCGTGGGCACGCAGTTCCACGACCTGAACTGTCCGTTCCGAGCCTTCCGGCGCGAGGTCCTCGAGCACCTCTCCATCTACGGGGACATGTATCGCTACCTGCCGGCGATCGCATTCAAGCAGGGCTTCCGGGTCGACGAGGTGAAGGTGCGCCACCTCAAGGAGCTCGGTGGGGCCAGGCTCTACGGTATCGGCGTCTACGCCCGCCGACTGCTCGACATCCTCGGCGTGATGTTCCTGACGAAGTTCACGCACAAACCCCTGCGCTTCTTCGGGGCTCTCGGGGCGCTGCTCATGGCGATCGGAGGCGTGATCTCGGGCGGGCTCTTCGTCCAGTGGCTCCTCGACCACGACTCCGGACTCTATCAGCGACCGCTCTTCCTCGTCGGCATCCTGCTGTTCGTCCTGGGGGTTCAGGTCATCGGGTTCGGACTCGTCGGCGAGATCATCATCTTCACCCAGGCCCGCAACCTGCGCGAGTACCGCATCGAGCGCGGGCCCGAGCGGGTGCCCGGGCCCGATCCGACGTGAACCCTGTGACGCGGACTCCCCGTCGGTGGTGATGGGCAACATCCATGTACGCCCCGGCGTCCCCGCGGACGACGCGGCGCGGGACCGGTTCGTCCTGGAGGCGTCCCACGGGACGTTCTTCCACCTGGCGGGCTGGCGCCGCGTGATCGAGCGCGTCATGGGGCACGAAGGGTGCGATCTCGTGGCCGAACGTGGCGGCACGGGGGAGCGCGAGCTCGTCGGTGTCCTGCCCCTCATGCGTTGTCCGAGCCTGTTCGGCGCGGGGAAGCTGATCTCGATGCCCTACGCCGTCTACGGCGGGCCCGTGGGCGAGAGCCCGGAGGTCGCGCTCGCCCTCTACGAGTCGGCCGAGCGAGCCGCGGTGGCGGAGGGCGCGCGGCGGCTCGAGCTGCGCTGCCTGCACGACCCGGGCCTCGACTCGCACGACCTGGCGCGGTCGGAGCTCTACGCGACGTTCATTCACGATCTGCCCGACGATCCCGCCGACGTGCTCGCGCGGATGCCGAAGAAGGCGCGCGCGGAGGCGCGCAAGGCCCGCGAGCGCCACGGCCTGGAGCTCTCCGAGGGCATCGGGCACCTGGACGAGCTCCTGCGGCTGTTCCACCGCAACAAGCGCGACCTCGGCTCGCCCGCCCTGCCCCCGGCGCTGTTCCGAGCGCTCGCGGACGAGTTCGGTGAGCGCGTCGTCGTGCACCTCGTGCGGCGCGGGACGGAGCCGCTCGCCGCCGTGATGTCATTCCTCTTCCGCGATACGGTGCTCGCCTACTACTCCGGAACGGCGGCGGGCGCGGACCGCGCGTACAGCGCGAGCAACTTCATGTACCTCGCCCTGCAGGAATGGTCCGTGGAACGGGGCTTTCGCGTGTTCGATTTCGGCCGCAGCCGCCGGGATGCCGGTGCCTTCCAGTTCAAGGTACATCAGGGCTTCGAGCCGCGCCCGCTCCACTATCGCTACCGGTTGATCCGGGACGACGCGCCGCCCTCGCTCCACCCCTCGAACCCGAAGACGAAGGTGCTGCAGGACACGTGGCGGCGCCTGCCGCTGTGGCTCGCACGCCGGCTGTCGACGCCCGTGTCGCGCTACCTGCCCTGAGCCGCGTCCGACCGCGGTACGCCCGCGCGGGTTGTCAACGATCCGCCGCGCGCCGCAGGCGGACGAACACCCGGCCCGGCGCCTTCCCGCTCTGTATCTTGATCGGCACGAAGAAGTCCTCGAAGCCCAGCCACAGCGGGAACCTCCAGGTGTTCATGGAGATGCGCATCTCGCGCCACAGGATCACGTACGAGCTGGACTCGTCCACGAGCCGCCGGCGGGCGGTCTCGTAGCCGGGCAGGACGAAGGCGACGTCGACCATGTGCTCGAACGCGAGGTCCAGGGCGCAGGGCGTGACGAAACCCGAATCCACACCATTCACGAGCACGCGCGCACCGGGTGGCGCGGACGAGAGGAAGACGCCCGTATTCGAGCACCCCGCAAGGAGCGCGAGCAGCGCGAGGAGGGCGGGGACGGGGAGCGCCCGCGGGTGTTGCCTGTGACGCATGGCTCGATTGTCGGTCGCTTCGGCCGCCGACGCAAGCGGGAGCGCGAGGGGCCCAATGTGGACTTTCTCGGCCGCCTTTGAAACCTTCTTGAGACCCATGGACGAAAGCGAGCTGGCGAGGCAGGACGACCGTGCGCGCGACCCGGCGGGCGTCGTCCTCGCGTGCGCGGCCCTCGTGGTCGGGCTCGTGCGGTTCTTCCGCCTCGGGACTTGGAGCCTCTGGATCGACGAAGCCCTGACCCTGGCCGACGCGCGCCACGGCCTCGAGGGCATCCTGAACCCCGTCGGGTACGTCGCCATCGACCGGGTGGCGGAGCTCGTGGGTGGCCCCGACGAGTTCGGGCTGCGGTTCCTGCCGGCGCTCGTCGGCTGGGCCTGCATCCCGCTCACGTACTGGGCGTTCCGGCCGTTCGTCGGGGCCCGCCGGGCGGGGCTCGCGGCGCTGCTCGTCGCGCTCAGCCCCTGGCACCTGTACTGGTCGCAGACGGCGCGCTTCTACACGATGGCCCAGGCGGTCTCGCTCGTGGGAGCGGGCCTCTACCTGCGGGGCCTCGCGGGCGGCGTCACCCGAATGGTGCTGGCGGGCGGCGTCGTCGTCGCGCTCGCCGCTGGCTTGCAGGTGCCGGCGGCGTTGCTCCTCGGCGCGATGGTCGCCGCACCGTGGTGCCTGCGCGCGTTCCGTCTCTCCGTCGGCGCGCGGGGCGAGCGCGGAGCAGCGATCCTGCTCGCCGTCGCGCTCATCGGTGCGATCGCGGCTGGATCCTGGCTGTTCGACGTGTGGACCACGTACCTCGGGAACAAGGACATCGACGGGAGCGCCGCGGCTCAAGCCCGGAGCATCGCGCATCTCGTGCTGACCACGGGCTTCTACGTCACTCCGGTGCTCGGTTCCGCGTTCGTCGTCGGCGGGGTCCTCGCGCTCCGGGGCCGGGAACCCATGCCGGCCCTGCTCGTGCTCGTCGTGCTGATCGCGGTGCTGGGGGCGATCGTGGCCTCGCTCTTCGTGCGGGTGACGGCACAATACCTGTTCGTGCTCCTGCCCTGGATCGCGGTGGTCGCGACGTGGCCGCTCAGCTACGGGCAGGGCCGCGGAGTACGGGGGCTGCACGTGGCCTACCTGCTGCTCCTCGTTCTGCCGACGGCAGCGGGGACGGGGCTGTACTTCTTCGTGCGCGGCGGCGAGCGCGCGCGCTGGAGGGATGCCTACTACTACGTCATGGAGCAGCGCGCGGAGACGGACGTCGTCGTGGCCATGGCGGCCCCGATCGGAGAGTACTACCTCGCGCCCGGGCGAACGGACTTGCGCCACCCACGTGAAGTCGCCTGGCTCGACAAGCACCGGCCGAACACCGCCGAGCAGTGGGCGCGCTCGGGACGGCGCGTCTGGATCATCGTGAAGCCGGAGAACCTGGAGGACTGGCAGGTTGCCGACAGGGAGAATTTTCGCCGGTTCGCGCGCGAGGAGTGTCGCTTGATGAAGCGCTTCCCGGTGGATGTCGAGGGGCGGAAGCTGGATATCGAGGTGTACCTGTGCGAAGGGCTCGAGGGGCTGTGACGCCCAGTCCAATGGCGGGTTTCGCGCCGCCGGCCCCGCCTACACGGCGGGGCCGGAGTAGCGATCGCGCGGGGGGGGGCGAGTCGAACTCCGACGTCGCCGGCCGCGCGATCGGAGCAGGGAGTCCCCGGCATCCGTGGCGGGCGGCGTGGGCATCTCGCGCATGGCGCGAAGTCATCGGCCCGGAAGGCCGTCGGTTCGCAAGGGGCACTCGCCGAGGGGGAGGGGACACTCGGACGGCCCTACGGGCCGAAGAATTCGCGCTACGCGCGAGATGCCTATGGCATCACGGCTGCTACGCCGCCGGCCCCGCCTCCACGGCGGGGCAGGAGTAGCGATCGCGCGGGGGGGGGCGAGTCGAACTCCGACGTCGCCGGCCGCGCGATCGCTACTCCTGAGCCCGCCCCAAGAACTCCCCGGTATCCGTATTGACCTTGATCTTCTCCCCGACGGCGATGTGCATCGGAACCTTGATCTTCAGTCCGGTCTCGAGCACGGCGTCCTTCTTGACGCCCGTCGCGGAGTTGCCCTTGATCGCCATCTCCGAATCGGTCACCTCGAGCACGACGTTCGTCGGGAGCGCGATGTCGATCGGCGTCGTGTCGTGGAAGGTCACGTCCACGGACTGGTTCTCCTTGACGTACAGCATCCGCTCCCCGACGAGCTCCTTCGAGAGCGGGAACTGCTCGTAGGTTCCTTCGTCCATGAAGATGTAGTCGCCGTTGCTCTCCTGGTACAGGTACTCAGAGCTCTTCTTCTCGAGGAACGCGATCTCGAAGTTCTCGCCGGCGGGCGGGCGGAACGAGGTCGCCTGGCCCGTGATGAGGTTGCGCGTCTTGATCTGGATGATCGCGCGCCAGTTGCCAGGCGTCGAGTGGCTGTAGTCGGTGATGAGCAGCAGCTCTCCGTCCTTCAGGAGGACGTTGCCCTTGCGGAGCTGGGTGGCCGAGACGCTCATTGGGATCGCTACGGTCTGAGGGGGAAAGAATGGGAGCGGGGTTTCGAGCTTGGTCGGACAGGTTAGCACGACACCCGGCATCACGTCCAAGGCCTGCGCGTCGGCCTGGGCTCGGTGACACGCGTCAGTACGTTCGGCGCTGGCTGGAGGAAGGCAGGTCGAGTGCCTTGCGGTACTTCGTGACCGTGCGTCGCGCGATGCGAATGCCGTCGCGTTCATCGAGCAGTGTCGCCAGTTGATCATCCGAGAGCGGCTTCTTGCAGTCCTCCTGGGCTACGAGCTCGCGGATGCGCTCCTTGATGCTGACCTGGCTCGCGACCTCGCCGGTGGACTTGGCGGTTCCCCCGGTGAAGAAGAACTTCATGGGGAAGATCCCGCGCGATGTCTGTGCGTACTTGCCGGATACGCCGCGGGACACCGTCGAGATGTGGACTCCGATCTCGTCCGCGACCTCTTGCATGCGCAGCGGCTTGAGGCCTGACACGCCGCGGTCGAGGAACTCGCGTTGCCGCACGAAGACGGCTTCGGAGATCCGCTGGAGCGTGTTCTGCCGCTGGTGGATCGCGTCGATGAACCACCGCGCGGACTCGAGCCGTTTCTTGACCCATTCGCGCACGCCGTCGCCGCGCCGGGCCTGGGCCAGCATCTTGCGGTAGGCCCCGCTGACGGTCAGGTCGGGCGTCCGTTGGCGGTCGAGGCGCACGACGTACTCACCGTCGATCTCCTCGACGACCACGTCAGGCGTGATGATGGTGGCCCGGGACTCACCGTACTCGGCGCCGGGGATCGGGTCGAGGGCTCTGATCTCCTCGATCGCCTGCTTGATGTCGTCGATCGTGCGACCGGTCACCCGGGCGATGCGTGGCAGCCGATTGGCCTCGAGGTCTTCGAGGTGCTCCGCGACGATCGTTCGCACGAGGGGCTGCTCGATGCCGCGGGCGTCGAGCTGGAGGAGCAGGCAGTCCGACAGGTCGTGCGCGCCGATGGCGGCGTGCGTCACTGCACGGAGCTCGTGGAGAGCGGCCTCCACTTCATGCACCTGTGCCGGCGGGTCGAGCTCGCGCGAGAGCTCCTCGGCCACCTGCTCGAGCGACTCGGTGAGATAGCCGCGATTGTCCAGCGACCAGATGAGGTACTCGGTGATATCGCGCTGCCGACTGTCCAGGTTCAGAAAGGCAATCTGGCGCAAGAGCGCCTGGGGCAGCGTCTCCGGCAAGCTCGGGGCGTTCTGCATCGCCTCGTACTTCCTGTCCGCCTCCTCCGACGAGACCGCCCGCGTCCGACTCCCGTCGCCGAAGTCGCGGTCGTAGCGCTCGAGCTCCTCGAGCATGCTCTCGACGCCGTCGCTATCGGCGGTGGCGGGCTCTTCCGCGGGCCCCTCGCCGTCCTCGGCCGCGACCTCCGGCTCGACCACCTCGAGGAACGGGTTCTCGGTCAACTCCTGCTCGATGCGCGTCTGTAGATCCAGATAGGGCAGCTGCAGGATCTGCATCGCCTGGATCATCTGGGGCGACTGGACGAGTCGCTGCTCCAGGCGTGCGGACTGGTGGAGGCCGAGTCTCAAACGGGATGGGTGCTCGATGGGAGGTTGCCCGGCACGCGGTCGCGTTCCGACGTGGGTCGGAGGGGCGCGGTCGCGCCCAGGGTGGAACTGGGCGAGAGCACCGCCCTGGGTGGGCGGCTCAGTCAAGTATAGTGCCGATGGGGCGTCATGTGACGGTGGGCGGACCGTTCTTCTCAATCAGGGGGAGGATCGGGTATCACACTCCCATGGCCGGCTGGATCGACGTCACGGCGGGCTCCAACAAGGAGCGTCACCTGCTCGAGCGGGATCTCCTGCGCGTCGGGCCCCTGGGGTGCGAAGTGCTCCGTCCCGGGACGGGCGGCGACGAGCTACAATTCTGGAGCGAGCCACCGCGAGCCGTGCTCGTGGGCAGCAAGACCACTCCGCTCGTGAACGGCAGGGCGTTCGTGGAGACGGACCTGCACGACGGCGACAGCATCCAATGGTGCGGTGCCGTCATCGTCTATGGCACGGACCGGATGGTCATCGAGGAGCTACCGGCCGAGCTTCCGGACGCCGCGCCGCCGGCCACCACGGCCGAGCCCGGGGCCGCGCCGGCGGTCGCGGACGAGTCCGGTTCGCGGGCCTGGCGAAGGCTGCGCGCGGGCCTCCTCGTCGAGCTCGGGTTGGCCGGCAAGAAGGAGGCGAAACGCTGGCAGGAAGCGGTCGTGCGCGGTGAGTTCGACCCCGACGCCTGCGCGCGTGAGGTGCTGGCGGCGAGCAGCGTGACCGCCGACGATCCGCGCGTCCTCGAACGGTCCGCGCGGCTCGAACGGGACCTCCTGATGGCGCCTCTCCAGAGGGGTCTCCGCGGAGCTTCCCGGAAGGCTCGGGGTGCGGCGCGGGGGGGCCTCGCGATGGTCGTCTCCCAGGCGGTGGCGATCGGGGTCTACACGCTCGTGCTCTTCGTGATCCTGCTGCTCCTGCGTGTGAACAACGACTTCAGCATGGACAGCGTTATCGACGGGGTCCTGGGGCTGGTTTCGGGGGCAGGCTCGGATGGGTGACCTCCGGCGGCCGATAGGCTATTAGGAGTTCCCCCCCCGTTGAGCTCACCGCGCCGTTCGGCGCGGCCCACGATCCCACGCGACGTGCCCACGATGACCGACACCACGAGTTTCAACGGCTCTGATAGCAGCCTCTTTTCGCTGGCCCAGATCCAGCATCTCATGCGCGTGGAGTTCAACCGCGCGCAACGCTACGACTACCCGATCGTCTGCATGATGATAGCGGTCGATCGCCTCGGACACCTGAGGGATCTGTACGGCTACGAGGCGAAAGAGGAGATCCTCTCGTCCGTGGTGAGCCTCCTCAAGGCCGAGACACGGGGCTCCGATTTCCTCGGACGGATGGCCGACGACCGTCTGCTCGCCGTGATTCCGCACACCCCGCCGGAGGGCGCCATCGTGCTCGCGGGCCGGCTGCTCGAGGGCGTGAGCCGGATCGATTTCTCCAGCGAGGGACGGACGATCCAGGTCACGCTCTCGATCGGGTCCTCGAACAACGAGGGCGGCGAAACGCTCTTCTTCGATGCGATGTTGCTGGCCGCAGAGGACGCGCTCGGCGAGGCGGTCGCCGCCGGCGGAGCACGGTACCTGACCCGCTCTCCCGGCGAGACGATGATCTGATGCGTATCCTGCTCGCCGAGGACGAGGTCACGATTTTCGTGACGCTCCGCGATGCCCTCGAGGAAGCGGGCCACGAAGTGATCGGCGCGACGGAGACGGAATCGGCGCTCGCAGTGCTCGCGGAGGCCAACCCGGACTTCGTGATCACCGACATCCGGATGCCCGGCGAGGGCGGCATGGCCGTCCTCGGGCGCGCTGTCGAGCTGGTCCCGACGCGGCCCGTGCTCGTGATGACGGGCTACGGGACGATCGACCAGGCCGTCGAGGCCATGCGCATGGGCGCAGTCGACTACGTACAGAAACCCTTCCGCAACGAGTCGATCGTGAAACGCGTCGAGACTTTCTCGCGCGTCCGCGACCTCGAGGCGGAGAACGAGAGTCTGCGCGAACAGCTCCGGACGCAGCGGGGATTCGAGGGCATCGTGGGCTCGTCGGATGCCATGCAGGAAGTGTTTGGGCGCATCCGAACGGTTGCGCCGACAGAGGCGACGGTCCTGATCGAGGGGGAGAGCGGGACAGGCAAGGAGCGCGTCGCACGCGCCGTGCACCAGGAGAGCACGCGCGCCGAGGGGCCGTTCGTGGCCATCTCCTGCGCCGCGCTGCCCGAGAACCTGCTGGAAACGGAGCTCTTCGGGCACGAGCGGGGCGCGTTCACCGACGCGAAGAAGGAGCGCAAAGGCCGCTTCGAGCTGGCGCACAGGGGCACGCTCTTTCTCGACGACATCGATGATATGCCCCTCCCGGTCCAGGTGAAGCTCCTGCGCGTGCTTCAAGAACGGGAGTTCGAGCGCGTCGGCGGGGAGACGACGATAGCGATCGACATCCGCGTCGTCGTGGCGACGAAAGTGCCCCTGCGCGACCTCGTGCGCGAAGGCCGCTTTCGCGAGGACCTCTTCTACCGGGTCAACGTCGTGCCGATCCAGCTCCCGCCCCTGCGCGAGCGCAAGGGCGACGTGCCGCTCCTCGTCCAGTACTTCGTCGAGCGCCATGGGAACGGGCGCGAATACGTCGTTTCGCGCGCGGCCATGCAGATCCTCGAGCGCTATCCGTGGCCCGGCAACGTCCGCGAGCTCGAGAACGCGATCCAGCGCGCCATCGCCCTCGCCGGGGAGCGGGACGAGCTCGCGAGCGAGGACCTCCTGCCCCAGGACGGGCGTTGGCGTGGGGCCACCGAAGTGCCGGAGGAGATCTTGCCTCTGCGTCAGGTGGTCCGGGCGGCGGAGCTCGACCACATCCGGCGCGCGCTCGAGCTGACGGGCGGGCACCGATCGCAGGCGGCCGACCTGCTCGGCATCTCCCGCAAGGTGCTGTGGGAGAAGCTCCGTGACTACGACATCGACGCGGCCGGGGAGGGGGGGTGAGCGTCGCCGCATGGCCCGCGGAGGCGGCCGTGCTGGAGCCGGGCACACTGGTCATCGCGGATCTGCACCTCGATCCCGCGGGTGAAGGCCGCGTGACCGAGTTCGTCGCGTGGCTCGCGCGGGTCCGGGCGGCCCGGGCTCCCGCGCTCCTCGTCCTCGGCGACCTGTTCGACGTCTGGGTCGGTCCGGTGCAGGCCGAGCACGCGGGCGCGGCGGCCGTCTCTTCCGCTCTCGCGGAGCTGGCGGAGACGGCGCGCGTGGTCGTGCTGCACGGGAACCGCGACTTCCTGCTGGGCGAGGCGTTCGAGCGCGCGACGGGCTGCCGCGTGTTCGAGGAGGGCTACCTGGGGCGGCTCCCGGGCGCGAAGGGCCCGGAGAGTCGCGTCGTGTTCGTCCACGGCGACCAGTTCTGCACGCGCGACCGGTCCTACCAGCGCCTCAAGCGCGTCCTCCGTTCGGCACCCGTGCGCGCGCTCGCCCCGCGCGTGCCCTACGCCGTCGCCGGGTGGGCCGCCAGCCGGCTGCGCGGCGCCTCGCAGCGGGCTGTGCCGGCCAAGCCGAAGGGGGCGACGGCGATGCAACCGGAGGCGGTGACGGGCATCGCGCGCTCGGCGGCAGCCGGCACCGTCGTCTGCGGTCACGGCCACGTCTTCCGGGACGAGCAGCTCGCGGACGGAACCCGGTGGATCGTGCTCGACAGTTGGGGCGGCGAGCGGGACCTGTTGCGGATCGACGAAGGGTCCCTGTCCGCGCTCTCCCACGCGGATGCGTAGGGGCGCGGACCCCGCACGGGCCCGAGTCCCCGCCAACATCCGATCGGGCACGCGATCCCCCGCCCCTCCGGGCCTTGATCCGCCCCGACCCCCCCGTAGAATCCTTGCCCCTCCATCCTCCGGACAGAGGGTTCCAGGCCGATGATCATCGCCATCGACGGACCCGCGGCATCGGGCAAGAGCACCGTTGCGCGCGCCGTCGCGGAGCGCCTCGGCCTCACTTTCCTGGACACGGGCGCCATGTACCGGGCGGTGACGTGGAAGGTCCAGCGCATGGGGCTGGATCCCACGGACCAGGGCGCCTGCGCGCGGGTGGCCCACGATGTCGATCTGCGCTTCGATGAATCCGGCGCCATCCAGATCGACGGAGCCCCTGGGGAGCCCGCCATCCGGAGCCCGGAAGTCACTCGCGCCGTCTCGCTCGTGTCCGCCCATCCGGGCGTGCGCCGGGCCATCGTTCCCAAGCAGCGCGCCATCGCGGCCGTGGGTGGGGTCGTGGCGGAAGGGCGGGACACGACGACCGTCGTGTTCCCGAACGCGGGGCACAAGTTTTTTCTCATCGCGGACAGCCGGGAGCGCGCTCGCCGACGGGCGGTCCAGGAAGGGCGGCCCGGGGCCGAGGCGGAGATCCAACGCGAGCTGGAGGAGCGCGACCACCTCGACAGCACGCGCGCCGTCTCGCCCCTGGTCCAGGCGCCCGGATCGGCGCGGATCGATACGACGGACCTGACCTCCGACCAGGTGGTCGCGGAAATCCTCGCCCGTGTCGGGGCGGAGGATGCTCGGCGCCGATGACCGGGCCTCCGGCGTCCGAAGCCACGCGCGCCACGGGCCAGCCCCGGCCGCTCGTTCGGAAGACCTGGGTCTACCGGCTGATCATGTTCCTCGCGCGCCCGCTCTACGCCATGGTCTACCGGGCCCGGATCGTTGGGCACGAGCACGTGCCCCGGACGGGGCCCGTGCTCCTCGCGTCCAACCACGCGTCCTTCCTCGACATCCCCCTCGTGGCCATGGCCGTCGGGCGCCGGCACGTCGGCTTCATCGCGCGGGACAGTCTCGCACGCTCGCGGGTGCTCGGTTTCATCATGCGCCACTGCGGGGTCGTCCTCATCCGGCGTGACACGAGCGATCGCGCGGCCCTGCGCCTGGCGGCCGAGCACATGCGCCTGGGGGACGTCGTCGCGATCTTCCCCGAGGGGACACGGTCCGCCGATGGAGGGCTCGCGGTGTTCAAGCGAGGCGCGCTCCTCGCCGCGCGCATGGCGAAAGCGCCGATCCTGCCGTGCGGGATCCGCGGCTCGTTCGGGGCCTGGCCCCGGACCGCGCGATGGCCGGGCCGGGGCCGCCTCGAGTTGCACTTCGGCCCCCTCATCGATTCGTCCCTGCCGGATGCTTTCGACCGACTCCGGGCGAGTATCCTCGCGCTCACGGGCCAAGAAGATCACACTGTCGGGCCCGATTCGGTGACCGAGGCCCACGCGGCCGATCCGAACGCCCGACACCGTCCCCGGAGGGACGGTTCCAAACCCGACCCCACAACCCCTGGATAGAACCCTCTCCATAACTTCATGGCACTCGCCTCTAGACGCATCCGTCAGTTCGAATTGGACCCCGACGAACTGGAGCGCAGGCTCCAGGAATCGATCGGAGACATCACCGACGAGGACTTCGCAACCCAGCTCCACACCGCCATCCGGGACATCCGCCCCGGCGAGATCGTGAACGCGATCGTGGACTCGGTCGATGAGCGCACCGGTCTCGTCATCATGGACATCGGCGGCAAGGCCGAGGGGAACATCCCCCTGTCCGAGTTCGGCGAAGAGCTTCCGCAGACCGGCCAGACTTTCGAAGTGTTCTTCGAAGGCCTGGACGAGAACGACATGTCGATGATCTCCAAGCGCCGCGCCGACCGGCTGCGCGCCTGGGAGCGGGTCTCGACGAAGTACAAAGAAGGCGACGTGATCCAGGGCATCTGCCAGCGCAAGATCAAGGGTGGGCTGCTCGTGGACGTCGAGGGCGTGAACGTCTTCCTGCCCGCCAGTCAGGTCAACCTGCGCCGGACGCACGACATCTCGGACTTCATCGACGAGCCCGTGCGCGCTCGGATCATCAAGATCGATCCGGAGCGCATGAACATCGTCGTGTCGCGCCGCAAGCTGCTCGAGGAAGAGCGCCAGCTCCAGAAGGAGACGCTCCTCAAGGACATCGAGGAGGGCCAGCTCCGTACGGGCATCGTGAAGAACATCGCCGACTTCGGGGTGTTCGTGGATCTCGGCGGGATCGACGGTCTCCTGCACATCACGGACATGTCGTGGGGTCGCATCAGTCACCCCTCGCAGATGGTCGAGCTCGATCAGGAGATCGAGGTGAAGGTCTTGCGGGTCGACTTCGACCGGGAACGCATTGCGCTGGGCCTCAAGCAGAAATCCGCGTCGCCCTGGGAAGGCGTCGAGGGGCGCTACCCGATCGAATCGAAGCACATGGGCAGCGTCGTCAACATCATGTCCTACGGGGCATTCGTGAAGCTCGAAGAGGGCATCGAGGGGCTCGTCCATATCTCCGAGATGTCCTGGACGCGCCGTATCAATCACCCCTCCGAGCTCGTCAAGATCGGCGACGAGGTGGGTGTGGTGGTGCTCGAGTACAACCACGCCAAGCAGGAGATCTCGCTCGGCATGAAGCAGGCCGAGACCAACCCCTGGGACCTCGTGGAGGAGCACTACCCCGTGGGTACGGTGATCGAGGGCACGGTCCGCAACCTCACCTCGTACGGCGCATTCGTCGAGATCGAGGAGGGGATCGACGGCCTGTTGCACGTCTCCGACATGAGCTGGACGAAGAAGGTCGCGCACCCCTCGGAGATGGTGAAGAAGGGCGACAAGATGCAGTGCGTCGTGCTCTCCGTCGACAAGGAGAAGAAGCGCATCGCCCTGGGTGCCAAGCAGCTCACCCCGGACCCGTGGCACGAGGAGATCCCTTCCAACTACCACGTCGGGGACCTGCTCTCGGGTTTCGTCACGAAGATCACCAACTTCGGGGTCTTCGTGAAGCTCGAGGAGAACCTCGAGGGTCTCCTGCACATCTCCGAGCTGACCGACGACCGCGACGCGAAGCCCGAAGACATTCTGACGCCCGGTCAGAAGGTCGAGGTGCGGGTCATCCGCGTCGACATCGACGAGCGCAAGATCGGACTCTCGTTCGTGCACGCCGACTTCGAGGAGAACGATGCGATTCGCGCCGCGGCGCAGACCTCCCAGCCCGAAGCGGCAGAGACCGGCGCTGAGCCTGAGACCGCCGAGGCCGCCGAGGCCGCCGAGGCCGCCGAGACCGTCGAGACCGTCGAGACCGCCGAGACCGCCGTGACCGCCGAGACCGCCGTGACCGCCGTGACCGCCGAAGCCGCCGAGACCGCCGAAGCCGCCGCGCCGGAGCCGGCGGAGGTCGAGGAGGCTCCCCCCGCCGAGGTGAAGGAGACCAAAGCCTGATCCCGGACGCCGGTGACGACCCGCCCCTGCTCTCCCGCAATCCTGCGGCCGGAGGTGCGGCCTACAATTCGAGGTCCACGATGCACGACTCCTCCAGCCGGCTCGGGGTGGCGACATGGCCCCCGGTAGCTCGAGGCCGCGGGGGGGCTCACTGCGCCCCGATCCGAACCGGATGAGCGGCAATTCGCGCACCACGCATCGTCAGCGGCACCTCTGATGGGGGCTATCCGCCCGCCGGGCATGCGTATGCTCCGCCTGCTCCTGCTCGCGCTCACTGCGGCGGCGTGCTCTGCCTCGGGGCGCTCACCGGACCCCGGCGATCGCGCGCTCCCACGGCGCACCATCGCCGGCGTGTCCGCGCGGTACCAGCCGGCGTTCCGGGCCCTCCGCGCCGCCGTGGAGTCGCACGAGGACGAGAGCGCCCTGTCCATTCTGCGGCGGCTCGAACTGCGGATTGTCGCCGACCTCCAGCGCGCAGCCGCATCGGAGGACGGAGCGGCTCCCGGTTCACCCGCCGCCAGGATCGCCGCGGACTCGCTCGAGTTCCTGCGTGCCTTCGAGCGGATTCTCGGGGGGCGCGCCCGAGTCCAGTCGCTCGAGCTCGCCTTGATCGGCCGCGTCGTCGACGACGGGCACCGCATCCGAGTCGTGCTCCGGGCGACCTCGCGCCACGGCGCGCCGCTGGCGCTTCGGCCGGGGCCGTCGACGCTCCGGATTCAGACCGCCTTCGTGAACGAGCGCGGGCACGAGACCCGCGGCGCGCGGGAGCAGCACGCTCTGGCAATCGAGGAGATATGGGTCGATCCGCGCGGCGTGACGGAGGTCGAGCTCGGGACCTTTCCGCTCGGCGTCCCGCCGCTGGCAATCGCCGCGCGCACGCGCTGGTCGCTCGACTTCCGGGCGGGAGCTGTGATCGAGGGCGAGGCTACCTTCCCCGCCATGAGGATTAAAATCGAATCACTCGAGCGGACCGTGGTGGCCGCGTTCTTCCCGTTGAACCCGGTCGAGCCAGCGGAGCTGGCGCGGTACGTCGAGGTTGCAGGCGCGGCGCTCGCGCCGATCATGGAGCGGGCCGTGCGCATTCCACCCGAGCGCAGCGCGGAGGCGCTCGATCTCTTGACGCCCATCGTCGAGCGTTCCACCGTCGAGGAGCTGGCGCTCATCGTGCCCGCCATCCGTTGGCTCGCCCGCACGACGGTGCCCGCCAGCGATCCGCTCGCCTGGAGAGAGTGGATGCGCGCGCGGGCCCGCGCCTCCGGCGAGCTCGGACCGGAGCGTTCCGGCCTGGACATTCCCGACCGTTGAGCGCCCAATGTCCCGCGCCGACGGGGCATGCAGCCGCAAGAGACACGAGCATGAGCACAGGCATCGCAGCGCGGGTCGAGGAACATCTCGCGGTATTCAAGCGCGGCGCCACCGACCTGATCGACGAGGTGCAGCTCAGGGCCATGCTCGAGCGGAGCCTGTCGGAACGCCGGCCGTTGCGCGTGAAGTACGGCATGGATCCGAGCTCGCCCGACCTGCACGTCGGCCACGCCATCCCGCTACTCAAGCTGCGCGACCTGCAGGAGCTCGGGCACCAGATCGTCCTGATCATCGGTGACTCGACGGCGATGGTCGGAGACCCGAGCGGCCGCAACAAGCTGCGCCCCCAGCTCACGCGCGAGGAGGTCGAGGTGAACCTCGTCACGTACACCGATCAGGCCGCGAAGATCCTCGACATGGAGCGCACGGAGATCCGGCGCAACTCCGAGTGGTTCAACGCCATGACGTTCGAGGACGTCCTCCTGCTCCTCGCGCGCATGACGGTCGCTCAGATGATCGAGCGGGATACTTTCCAGAAGCGGATGCAAGAGAACGAGCCCATCGGCATCCACGAGTTTCTGTATCCGCTCATGCAGGCCTGGGACTCGGTCCAGGTCCGGTGCGATGCCGAGCTCGGCGGCACGGACCAGCTCTTCAATCTCCTCGTCGGCCGCAAACTCCAGGAACAGGAGGGTCAGGCGCCGCAAGTGTGCTTGACGACCCCACTCATCAATGGCCTCGACGGCCGCAAGATGAGCAAGTCCTACGGCAACGCGATCACCCTCACGGACGGAGCGCGGACGATGTTCTTCGCAGTGATGCGACTCGACGACGCTTCGATGGGCACGTGGTTCACCCAGTTGACACGCCTGCCCGATGATGAAGTTCGGACGCTCCTCGCCGGGCATCCGCGCGAGGCCAAGGCGCGTTTGGCCGAGGAGCTCACGAGCTTCTTCCACGACCGCGAGGCCGCGCGAGCCGCGCGCGCAGCCTTCGACCGGGAAGTGCGCGACAGACAGCTCCCCGCCGAAATCCCCGAGCGCCCTTGGCCGGGCGCCCCAGGCGACACCCTGCCGCTCGCGAACCTCCTGAAGGACATCGGCCTCACGAGCACGACGTCCGAGGCCCGCCGCACGATCCAGCAGGGTGGTGTGCGCCTCGATGGAACGGTCGTGCGCGACCCGGTACAACTCATCGCCGCGCCGGTCGCGCCCTTGCTCGTGCAGGTGGGTAAGAAGCGGGTCGCACGCGTAGTGCCGCGCTAGCGCCTCTCCCGCTCGAACCGCTCGGGTCGAGGCTGTGCCCGCTCGCCTGCCTGGCTTTCCTGCCTGGTCCGGCTCGGCCGCAATGGCAGCCCCAGGAACACGGGGGGATGCCCTAGAGTGGCACTCGCAGGACGCCCGTGGCGTGGGCCTCCGAAGTGATCTCGAACACCTGGAACCAGTACGCGGGTTCGGCGCCCGAGGGGCTGGGGAGCGTGACTGCGAACTCCACCATGCCCGACGAGTCGGCGGCCCGGGAGGCGTACCACTGCGCGTGATCGAGGTCGATAGTGGCCGG
>SMVQ01000348.1 GCA_004357655.1 Planctomycetota bacterium | reverse complement strand
TGGCAGATCGGCACGAACCCCACGATCACCTACAACGACAAGGCGACCTCGGGGAACAAGTGGAATATCCCGATCGGGCTCGTCGTGGCCAAGACGGCCAAGTTCGGGAAACGGATCATCAAGTTTCAGCTGGGCATGGAGTACTCGATCGAGAATCAGGACGGCTACGGCAAAGAAGTCCTGCTGAAGCTGAACATCATCCCGGTGATCGCGAGCCCGTTCAGCAAGTAATACGGTGTCGCACACTTCCGCGCCGCCCAGCGAGTGATAGGTACCGCACTCCGACCGGTGTTGCGCTGGTCGTAGTGCGGTACCTATCACTCGCTGGGCGGCGCGGAAGTGTGCGACACCGTATTACGGTGTCCGAGGTCGCGCTCCGCGGCGGCAAGGATGCCGCAGGGTCGGTGCGCGCGCTCGAGGTGATCCGCGACGTCGCCGCGCGCATGGGGCGCTCGGTGTCCACCCTGCTCCGGCTCGCGCGGCTCGAGACGGGGACGGAGACGTTCGATCGCGAGGGCGTCGACCTGGGCGAGCTCGTCGCCGGCGTCCTGCACTCGCTCGCCGAGCTCGAGGGCGAGCGCGAGCTGCGGGTGGACAATCGCGTCGACGGCGCGGAGCCGGTGGAGGGTGACCGCGAGGTCCTCGGCATCGTCGTGTCGAACCTCCTCGGCAATGCCCTGTACTACACGCCGCGCCACGGGCACGTGGAGTGCCTGCTCACTTCCGATGGCTGCGCATGGCGGTTCGAGGTGGACAACGACGCGCCCGATCTCCAGCCCGAAGACCTGCGCGTCCTGACCGAGCCGTTCTGGCGCAAGGACCACGCGCGCGTGGACCGCAACCGGTCGGGACTCGGGCTCGCGCTCTCGCGCGCCCTCGCCGAGAAGAGCGGCATGACGCTCGAGTTCGAGCTCGAAGGGGGGACGCTCCGGGCGATCCTCTCTGGAGGAGCGGGGTCGGCCCGCGAGGGTCGTGGTCCGCGGCACGAGCGGAACGGCGTGGAGCGCGACGGTTCGGCGCAGGGCTCGTCGTAATCGGCTCTGTCCGAGCGGATCTGAGGTGACTCGGTTACCCTTTCAGCTCGTTCGAATCGCCCGCCAACAGCCCAAATCGGGCAGAGGATCCCCATGAAATGCAATGCACTCGGTCTCGCATCCCTCGCCGTCCTCCTCGCCGCGCCGGGGACCTTCGCCCAGACCGGAACCCTGGACCAGGTCAGCCCTTTCGGTAATGCGTGGTACAACATCGGCCCCCCCATTCTGACCTGGCAGCAGCAGGTCCGCGTCGGAGTGGGAGGCCAGCTCGAGGGCTTCCAGTTGACCTTTTCCGGGAATGCCGGCGCCTACTGTGACCTCTTCCTGCGCGTCGGCGACGGCTGGAACATCGGGCCGGTCGTCTGGATGGGGAGCTACACGAAAGCGATCACGGGTAACGAGCTCGCCTTCTTCGACGTCACGAGTGCGAGCATCCAGCTCACCGTCGGCGACACGTTCGTGATCGAGACCCACGGCAACGACACGGGCATGGGACTCATCGGCAGCTACGTCGATCCGACGATGGGCCCGGCGCTGTACCCCGAGAATCTGTACCTGAACGGCCCGGGCTGCTACGCCGGCTGCGGCTGGCGGCACGGCTTCGAGACGTGGATGCTCACCGGGCTCGGTACGAACTACTGCATCAGCACGCCGAACTCGACCGGTGCTGCAGCGACCATCTCCGCCTCGGGGTCCGGCAGCGTCTCGGCCAACGACCTCGTGCTGACGGCGAACAGCCTGCCCTCCCAGCCAGGCATCTTCATCGCGGGTCCGAACTCGGCGCAGATCCCGTTCTTCAACGGGTTCCTGTGCATCGACCCGATTGGCCTGCAGCGCTTCTCCAACACAGCTGCCGCGGCGGGCGGCATGATCACGGAAGCGGTCGACATCGCCACCTCGGCCCCGGGCGGCCTGAACGTCATGGCGGGCTCGAGCTACTTCTTCCAGCGCTGGAACCGCGACCCGGCGGGAGGCGGTTTGAACGCCAACTTCTCGGACGGCATCGAGATCGTCTACACGCCCTGATCCTGGCGGGACCCGTCAATCCACGACACCGATCCCCGCGCGCCCGGTCCACCCCCGGCCGCGCGGGGACTCGACCTCGAGCCAGCCGCCGGACGTCCGCGTGACGCGCAACTTCTCCGACGCCATCGAGATCGTCTACACGCCGTAGTCCGCCCGGCCGGGTCGGGGGTGGCCGGGAGCGGGGGGGCACTACGAAACGGGCGCACGCTCGGAGTTTCTTGCAACACAATCGGGGCCGTCGGGGACACTGAGTGGAGACTGGCATCCCCGTACGAGAGCCTCGACACCGACGAGCGCCTGAAGCTCGCGGAGTGGCAGCAGCAGCTCGCGCGGTGGCTCGTGCGGGACACCGCTGCAGACGAGGACAAGCCCCATGGACAGAAGACTCTTCTCCCTCCTGCTGGTCGCCAGTCTGTTCACTGGCTCTCACGCGGCCGGCGCGCAGAGCCTCAATACCGAGCTCGTTGCATCCGGGTTCTCCAGTGCCCTCTATGTGACCTCGCCCCCTGGTGACTTTGACCGATTGTTCGTCGTCGAGCAGTGCGGGCTGATCAAGATAATCAAGAACGGCGCAACCTTGGGGTCCCCCTTCCTCGACGTTACCGCGCTCGTAACTGCTGTCTGCTTCGGCGAGCAAGGCCTCTTAGGCCTCGCATTCCACCGGGACTTCGTCAGCAACGGGCGCTTCTTCGTCAACTACACGGATGACACCGGAGATACGAACGTCGTCGAGTACGTGGTGGACGGCGGTCCGCCGCTCTCAACCGACGTCGCCAACTCGAACCCGGTCCAGACGATCTTCTTCCAGGACCAGTCAGACACTAACCACAACGGGGGCAACCTGCAGTTCGGCGGCGACGGCAAGCTGTACATCGGCATGGGCGATAGCTTCTCCGGTGCGAACTCCCAGGCCGGGACCACAAACCTGGGCAAGATGATCCGGCTGGACGTGGACATTCCTTCGCCGTTCATCCCGCCCGACAACCCCTTCGTGGGCGTCGCGGGTACGAACGACGCGATCTGGGCGTTCGGCTTGCGAAACCCCTGGCGCTACAGCTTCGACCGCGCCACGGGCGACCTGTGGATCGGTGACGTGGGTTCACAGACTCGCGGGGAGATCGATTTCGAGGCGGCTGGCAATGGCGGCAACAACTACGGTTGGCCCTGCATGGAGGGCTTCTACTGCGCTAATGGCGGTGCCGCCTGTTGCGGAAGTCCCTCGTACACCCTGCCTGTACTCGACTACACCCACTCCGCCGGCACCTCGCACGCCGTCATCGGGGGCTACGTCTACCGCGGCAGCGCGATCCCATCGAGCCAGGGACTGTACTTCTATGCCGACTACGGCTCGGGCAGAGTATGGAGCTACAACCCGGCCAGCGGCGCGATCATCGATCGCACGGCCGAGCTTGGCACCATAGTGGGCAGCTTCATCCGCTCCTTCGGCGAGGACGCCTCCGGCGAGGTCTACATCGTCGATGGCTACCGCGTGGTGAAAATCATCGAGAACTGCGCCGGCGGTAGCGTGAGCAACTATTGCATCGTCTCCCCGAACTCCGACGGTCCCGGCGCCGTCATCTCGTCCAACGGCTCGTGGAGCCTCGCCGACAACACCTTCACCTTGGCCGTGAGTGGCGCCCCGGGTGGGCAGTTCGGCCTGTTCTTCTACGGCGACCAGCAGACGCAGAACCCCTTCGGCGATGGCGTGCTCTGCGTGGGCCTGGGTGGCAGCGGCATCCACCGCCTGAACCCGCCGGCGCTCACGAGCTCCGCCGGCAATTCGATGCGCCCGGTCGACTTCACCGTCCCGCCGGCGGACTTCGGACCGGGCATGATCGTTCCCGGCACCACGTGGAACTTCCAGTTCTGGTTCAGGGATCCGGGCGGTCCCGGCGGCACCAACTTCAACCTCTCGGACGGGTTGGCGGCACTCTTCTGTCCCTGATTCCGCCGGAATCCATCAGTCCACCACGCCGACTCCCGCGCTCTCGGTCCATCCCCGGCCGCGCGGGGACTCGACTTTGACCCAGCCCTCGGTCGTCCGACTGACGCGCACCGTCTCCCCGGGCCTGAGGGCGAGGGTGACGGGGCGGTCCGCGCTCGGCTCGGCGCGCAACCCCGTCGCGGCGAGCACGACACCTTCGGGCAGAGGCGCGAACCAGGCCTCGCGTGCGAGCCGCGCAGCGCCGAGCAGGCCGAGCAGCGCGAGCAGGAGCAGTCCGGCGCGTACCGCGCTCCGCCGGCGAGCGAGCACGAGGCCCGCCAGGCCCGTGGCTTGCACGGCGCCCACGAGGAAGAGCCGGCCCCAGGGCGGGAGCGAGTCGAGCGGCGCGAACACGCCCGAGAGCCAGCGCTCCTGCTCCGCCGCGAGCCCGAGCTCGCGCTGCGCGAGGCGCAGGTTGAATCGCACCTCCGGATCGTTCGGGATCCGCAGCGCCGCGCGGCGGTAGTGCCAGATCGCCTCCGCGTGCCGCCCCAGGCGGAACGCGCAGTTGCCCATGTCGTACAGCACGCCGCCCTGCGGTGCGTCGGGGGCGGACAGTGCGGCTTCGAAGAGCGTGAGCGCTGCTTCGAAACGGCCGGCGCGGTAGTCGCGTTCCGCCTGGCCGAGATCGGGCGGGCCGAATGGCGACCCGAGGAGCAGCCCGAGCAGGAGCGCGATCATCGCGCGCCTCGGAAGCCGGTCTCTAGCGCGTCGACCAGCTCGCCTGCGGCGGCGGCGGCATCGTCGTGCGGAGCGCCCCCGAAGCGCGCGTGGACCAGGTGTTCGAGGAGCGCGGCGGCGCGGGTGGCGAGCTCGTCCGAGATGCCCGCCCCCGCGAGGCGCCGCGCGAGGTCGTGGCCGATCACCGCGGCCGCGGAGCACCGGAGGCGCGCCGCGAGATACTCCGCGAGCATGGCGGACACGTCGCTGTCCTCATCGTCCACGCGCGCCGCGAACGCACCTGCCGCGGCCAGGGCGCGCGTGCCTTCGGGATCGGTGCGGCCCGAGGACCGCGCACGGCGAAGGGCGACGAGCCCGAGCGCGAGGAGCCACGGACCGAGGAGTGCGGTGGCGGTCCCGAGCCTGGAGGGACCGGCCCTGTCCCCGCTCGCTGGCAAAGTCGTGGGTTTCAGGTCGTAGATGTCGTTGATGCCCGCGACCGCGCGTCCGGCTCCGTCGCCCGCGGTCGAACGCGCGTCCGGGCCCACGGGGAGCGGACGCACGACGAGCGGGATCGCCTCCGTGTACACGGTCCTGTAGCCCGGCGGCGCATCCAGGTGGAAGTAGGTGAACGGGATCGAAGGCACGCCCTCGACCTCCGCGCTCCGCGCCGCGAGGTCGTAGGTGACGACCTCACGCCCCTCGGCCTCTTCCGTCATCGTGCCGTAGACGTGAAAATCCGCGAGCGCGTCGAGCCGTGGCGCCTCGAAATACCCGAAGTTGCCCGCACCCTCGATCGATAGCGTCAGCCGGAAGCTCTCGCCCACATCGACCTCGCGCGGCTCGGCTCTCGCCCGCACGGTGTACCTGCCGACCGCGCCGGTGAAGTCGAAGGGGCGCCCCTCCTCGGGCAGCGCGTGGATCAGGAACTTCAGAGGCCGGCCGTGGACGAGCGCGTCGCGCCGGTTCACCGCGACGCGTCCGCCGAGGGAGTCCTCCCTGAACTCCGTAGCGTATGCGAAGCGCAGGGCGGGCTGTCGAATGACGAGCTCGCCGGGGCGGCGCGGGAGATAGCTCCGTTCGAGCTCCAGCACCTTGAACCGCCGGCCGTCCACGATGCGGTCCTCCAGCTCGCGCGCGGTGGCGATGCCGTCGTCGAGCGCGAAGGTCCGAAGCGGCGTTCCGCTCGCGGCCGGACTCGGCGCTGCGTCCAGCAGGACCGCGCCGTCGAGCTCCTTGGTCCAGTGCGCGAGCACCTGCGCGGGGACGTCCAGCTCCTTGTGGAAGAGCTGGATCATGCTCTCGTCGAAGAACCGGCGCTCGAACCCGAAGCGCAACTGCAAGCGGATCGGCTCGTGTACGTAGTACTCCCTGCGCGCGGCCGTGACTTCCACGAACGCCTGATCCGAGCCGGCGGAGACCGCGATCGCGTCCTGGTCCTCTGGGACCGGGTCTGGCGTGCTGTCCTGGGAGCTCGTCGCCTCGCCCGCGAGCGCTCCGGGGCACAGGGCGAGCAGCGCGAGCAGCGTCGGACCTACCGCGGCCTGAGTCGCGTGGATTCGGGCTCTGCGCGAGGGCACGTCACGAGTCTACACGGATGCACGGCCGGCCCGATCGGGTCGCGGCCCGGGCCCCACGTATTCCCTACCGTTCGCGACGGGGTCGAGTGCGAAGAATGGTGACCGGCGCTACGCTGAACAGCTACTCTGCGTGACCCGCCCGTCAAGCTTAGAATCCTCCCCAGAGACCCCTCATGACGCGGAATCCAGCCCGCCTTCGCCCGCTCGCGTACGCCGCGAGCCTCCTCGCATTCCTCTCCGTCGCCGCCGCGCAGGGGGGCACCGGCGCGGCCGGCGGCGTCAGCCGCGAGGAGATGTGGCCGGCGCCCACCGCGGAGGAATGGGCGCAGCCCTGCCTCATCACGTTCCAGCGCACCTGGGCCGACGCGGTGAAGACCTCGCGCGAGACGGGCAAGGCGATCCTCGTGTGCGTCAACATGGATGGCGAGCCCGCGAGCGAACACTACGCCGGTATCCGCTACCGCCAGGCGGACAAGGCCGCGCTCTACGCGCCGTACGTCTGCGTGATCGCGTCGGTCTACCGCCACAACCCGCGCGACTTCGACGAGGAGGGCCGGCGCATCCTCTGCCCGCGCTTCGGGAGTGTCACCTGCGGGGAGCACATCTGGATCGAGCCGACGCTCTACGAAAAGTTCCTCGACGGCCGACGGATCGCGCCCCGTCACATCATGGTCGAGCTCGACGGTAAAGAGACGTACGACGTGTTCTACGCCATGGACACGGACTCGGTGTTCAAGGCGATCGACGACGGGATCGTGAACCGCGAGCGCGAGCCCTTTCCGGATACCCGCGGGGATCTCACGCTCGAGGAGCGTGTCGGGAGCGCCGACATCGATGACCGGACTATGGTCGAGAACGCGTACCGCGGGGGCGACAAGGTCCTGCGGCGCCGGCTGCTCCAGGCGACGTTGCGATACAGCGATCTCTCGCACACGGACCTCCTGCGGCTCGCGATCTTCGGCCTCGACGTCGAGCTCGCGCGTTTGGCACGGCAGGCCCTCGCCGAGTCGACGGCCGAGAGCGCTATCGAGCTGATCAACGAAGCGCTCCGCGTACCGATGGACGCGGCGGAGCGCGAGGCGCTCGTGGTCGCCCTCGAGCGGCTCGGCACGACATGGCCGCGTGCACGCACGCTCGCGGCGGTCCACCGCGGGCTGGCCGGACGCTCGCACGCGGTCGACGCGGACGGTTGGTCGACGGCGCTGGCGGGGGAGGGGAACTACGCGCACACCGGCGACTGGCTCGCGCTCGAAGCGAGCATCGACTACAAGGCCGAGATCCGGCAAGCGCGTCCCGAGGATCCGTCAGCCCACCTGGACCTGGCGGAAGCGACGCTCGTCCTCGCGGTGGATCCCGAGACCGCGCAGGCGCTCGCCGCGGATCCGAGGACCGCGCTGACCTACGGGCTCCTCATGTTCGAGGACGCGCGCCGCGCGGCGCAGGCGGCCGAGGACCTCGGGGCGGTTGGATGGCGCGTCAACGCGGCCATCGGCCTGTCCGCTTACTACCTCGGCGACCTCGAGACCGCCTACGCGCGGGCGGAGGTCGCGATGAAGGGCCTGCCCGCGGGCACGGAGGGTTGGAGCGCGATGGCGACCGTGGCGCTCTTCGCGGAAGCGCGCCAGAAGGCGATCGCGAAGGCGCTCGATGAGAAGACGCAGTGGCCCACGCAGTGGCTGACCGACGTCAACGCCGCCTACTCGGTGCTGGCGAAGCACCCGCTCGGCAGCGAGTTGCACGTCGTCGCGCACTACGACTTCCTGCGGCGGCTCGGCGCCCGGGGGCAGGCGGCGCGCGTCCTCGATGAAGGCCTCGCGCGCTTTTCGGACTGCGCGCCTCTGCACGACCGGTTGCGGGGCAGCATCCTCTGGAACAAGGGCGTCCGTGGGCTCGAACGGGCCTACGAGACCCTGCTCGAAGCCGAGGACGCGCCACCCAACCTCGAGTGGTTCGCGGGTTACGCCTCGCTCGTCGCCGCGGAGTTCCACCGGCGCGCGGGCGACGATCGCGCCGCGACCCTGGCGTACGACCGCGCGATCGGCCACTACGAACGGGCGATCGCGAACAACGCGGAGAGCCGCGACTCGGCCGACCACTACATCGCGCTCGCTTTCGCGGGGCGCGCGCGCGTCGCCCTCGAGCGCGAGGAGTACGCGGCCGCGCTCACGGACCTGCTGCTCTCGTTCGAACGGCGCGAGGAGTCGGCGGCCAGCCTCGACGGCCTCAACCTGTCGCCCGCCGGCACCGCGAAGATGCTACTCGCGCGCCTGGAGGCGACCGACCGGACGGAGCTCGCGGCACGGCTGCAGGCGGCGCTCGACGCGCTCGACCCGATCCTGCTCGAGCTGCCCGACTTCGAACGCGAAGTGCAGGGCATCCCGCGGCGGGACCGCATCCCCGGCCGGCGTCGTCCGCAACGCAATCGGTGAACCGTCAGGACTGACAGCTCACTGCTTCTCGTACGCGCCGAGGTCGACGAGCGGCGGGGCCCCCGAGCCCGTGTCGGCCACCAGTAGGTCGTCGACGAACCGTGGGAGGAGGTCGAGGTCGAGCGGGACGGGTTCGACCAGGTCTCCGTGCGGCCGTCTAGTGCGCCTCGATCAATCCGATCAAACGCTCGACGCATTCCTCTACGAACTTCGGGTCCTCCGCGTAGGTATCGCGTTCGACGACCTCGATGCAGTCGGGAATGCCGTCCTTGAGCGCTGCGAAGAATGCTGCGTCGCTCTCCGTGTCGCGCAGCGGGCCGCCCGGGACGGCGTAGCTGCCCGTGCCGTCCTTCGGGAGCATGAGCACCGCGTTGCCCTTCGTGTGCTGTAGCCGAGCGGCGATGTCACCCGCGACGCGCACGAACTCGTCCGCGCGCAGGCGCGGGACGAACACGACCGGGCTGTGGAAGACGTAGTCGTGGTCCTTCCACTCCTCGGGCACCTCGTTCGGCGCGACCAGGATGCCGAGGTGCTCGGCGCCGCCGGGGCACAGGACCTGCGGCAGGCCGAGGTCGCCGGCGACGGTGAGGCGCTCGGGGCCGCCCGCGCGCAGGACGCCGAACACCTCGTCGGCGATCTCGCCCATCGCGTAGTCGAAGACCGCGCCGATGATGCCCTCCTTCATCATCTGCTCCATCGCGCGCCCGCCCGAGCCGATGGCGTGGAACACGATGACCTCGTAGCCGCGCTCGGCGAAGCACTCGACGGCGTGCAGGGCGCCCTGGGTCAGGACGCCGAGGTTCGACATCCCGATCAAGGGCTTGTCGCCCGAGTGCACCTCGAGCTCGACCTCGACTTGCGCCATGCCGTGGGCGGCCCCGGCCGCGTTGGCCAGGATCTTGCGCGTGAACGCGTTGAGCCCGAGGAGGTCCCCGACGGAGAACATCATCGTGATGTCCTTGATGTCGACGTAGGTTGCCGTGTCGCCCGAGGCGGCGGTCGAGAGCATGACCTTGGGCAGTCCGTACGGCATCGCGCGCATGACCTGGCAGCACGCGCCGGTGCCCTGGAAGCCGCCGAGCCCGAGGATGGCGTGCACTTCGCCCGCGTCCACTTTGCTGCGCAGGAGCTTCGTGGCGCCCGCGATCATCACCGGCGCCGCCGTTTCGCGCGTCGGCTCGCGGAGGAGCTCGGTGAGCGGCGTGCCGCCCGCTGCCGCGACCGCTTCCCGTGTCAGGTCGGCCTCCGCGGTCGGGGAGCCGATGACGCCCATGTCGACGATGAGTGCGCTGCTGCCGAGCTTCGCGAGCTGCTCGCGCAGGTACCGGGCCTCGTCGCCCTTCGTGTCGAGCGTAGCGAGGACCGCGACCGTCTTCCGCGCGCCCATGCCTCAGGACCTCCGAGCAGCGGGGAGCCGCAGCGCCGCGAACTGCTCGGCCGTCTCGGTCACCGCGCGTTCGATCGGGAGACGCTCCGTCGAAGAGCCCGTCCAGAAGCCGTCGCAGGTCGTGTGGTCGAGGATGTACTGGGCATCCTCCGGGGTCTCCATCGCAGCGCCGTGGGCGACGAGCAGCGTGTCCGGCGACAGGGCCCGGAGCTGGGAGTTCGCGGCCTCCGTCCGTTTCGCCGTCTCCTCGATCGTCTCACCCGAGTCGTAGCCGGTGAGGCCGCCTTTCGTCGTGCCCGCGTGGAAGCAGAAGATGTCCGGCTGCGCCTCCTCGACGAGCTGGCAGCTGTCCTCCTCGTCGAATGCCAGGCCGACCGTCACCATGCCCATTGTCTTGGCGACCTTCAGGAACTCGACCTCGTGCTCGAACGTGACGCCGCTCTTCCTGAGCACCCGGTAGATCTGGCTGTCCTTGTCGACGTAGCTGATCGACGGACCGATGTTCGAGACGGAGAAGACGCCCATGGCCCGGCACTGCTCGATCACGGCGACCATGTCCTTGAGCGGGTCGTTGGCGTTCAGGCAAGCGCACACGAATGCGTCGCCGGTCATGGCGGGCAGGATGTCCTGGGACGTGTAGTCGAGCGTCTGCTTGTTCGAGTCCAGGATCGGCCACAGCATCGACATGGTGCCCATGCCGTTGGCCCGCAGGCGCGCGCCGGAGAACGTGTTGACGCAGTCGACGCCGGCGCGCTCGAGGAGCTTCGCCACGAGGCCGTTGCCGGCGCTCGCGATCCAGATGGGCCGGTTGTCGGCGCGTTTCTTGTGGAGCTTCGCGAGAATTTCGTCGCGGGACGTGCGGGGGACGATCACTGGGCTTCCTCTGGTTCTGCTTCGAATGGGATGGGGCGGGGCGCGGAGTCGTGGCGCCGCTTGGCGTCACAGCCGGCATCACAGCATACCGGCGCGCGCGGCGCCGCAAACCCATTCCACGGCGCACTCGGCGGCCGCGGATCGCTCCGGTATCATCCGCCCCCCGACGACCCGGAGCCGATCCGGAATTGGACGACTGCACCCGCATGAGCCAAGCGATGAACCTCGCGCAACCCGACCTGCTCGCCGACGCGGGCGCTCACTCCGCCACGCTCGTCCTCGCCCTCGAGCACCCCGGACCGGATGGCGTGCGCGTGGCCGCGGGCGTGCGCGCCGTCGCGGAGGAGGTCGCGGCGCTCGACCCGAGCGCGTGGCTCGGGTGCACGGTCGCCTTCGGCGCGCACCTCTTTGGCGCCGCGGACATCGGGCCCGCGCCGGACGGCTTACGCGCGTTCGAGCCGGTCGCGGGCGCGACCCGCAGCGCACCGGCGACCGGGGGTGACCTGCTCTTCCACGTCCACGCGGATCGGCGCGACCTCGTGTTCGAGCTGCTCCTCCGCATCCGCGCGCGCTTCCAGGCGACCGCGCGGGTGCTCGAGGAGGTGCACGGCTTCACCTACCTCGACTCGCGTGACCTCACCGGCTTCATCGACGGTACGGAGAACCCCGGTCCCGAGGATCGGGCCGGCGCCGCGCTCGTCTCCGGCGGGGACCACGCGGGCGGCAGCTTCGTGCTCGTCCAGCGCTACGTGCACGACCTCGCGGGTTGGTCGGCGCTCGCGGTGGGGGACCAGGAGCGCGCGATCGGGCGCACGAAGCCGGACAGCCAGGAGCTCGCGGACGATGTCCGACCGGCCGACAGCCACATCAGCCGGGTCGTGATCGAGGAGGACGGCGAGGAGCTCGAGATCTGGCGCAAGAGCTTCCCCTACGGCACGACGGGGGAGCTCGGGCTGCTGTTCATCGCCTACGCGCGGAGTCTCGCGATCTTCGACGCGATGCTCGCTCGGATCTTCGGGACCGATGAGACCGATGAGACCGATGGCAGCGGCGTACACGACCGGTTGATGGATTTCTCGCGCCCGGTGTCGGGCGCCTACTTCTTCGCACCGTCACAGGCACGACTCGCCGCGCTCGCGTAGCGCGCGCCAGCGAGTCCCCGAATTCTGGTCCAAGCCTGCGGGAGCGTCGCAATCGGGCCTCCGGCACCCCTGGGGCGAGGCCTCGACGGCCCCTCCGTCTGAATCCTCGGCCAACTCGCACGTGCTCCTGGTTAGGGTGGCAGGGCTCCGATCGAATCCAGCGCCCCGACGGCCCCTGCCGAACTATAGGGAGGTCGCCCCGGAGCCCGAGCCCACCGGAGAGAACCATGCGAGACGTGATCCATCGACTGGCCCTGACCGTCGCCGGCGCCGGCCTCCTGGCCGGGACCGCCGCATCGAGTCCGCGCGAGCTGCACGAAGTCGTCCGCGCGCGGGTGACCGAGTCGCTCGCCCTGCGCGACGAGGGTTCCCCGGAGGCCGTGCGCAAGGCGCTCCGCAGCGACCCGGCCTTCGAGCGATTGCTGGAGAGCCTCCGCCAGGCCGCGCTCGCCGCCGTCCGCTCGCACCCCGAGGCGCAGGACGCGGTGCAAGAGACCTTGCTCAAGATCTGGCGGGGGCGCCCGGAGATCTTCCTCGAGGAACACGAGCACACCGTGCGCTACTTCCGGACCGCGACGAAGCGCAACCTCGCGACGGCGATCCAGCGCGCCGCGGGGCCGGGGCGCAGGAACGGCGACGGCGAGTACGCGCAGGAGCTTCCCAGCGGCGACCGGGACCCCGCGGACGTGGTGGCGTCGGACGACCTGCTCGCTGAGTTGTCCGCGCGGCTAGGGCCGGAGGAATGCGCCGTACTACATTCTTACACTGCCGGCGAGAGCTCCCAGCGCCGCATCGCGGAGGCCCTGGGCGAGAGCCGGTATGCGGTGGGACGCGCCACCGCGCGCATCGGCAAGGAGCTGCGGACGCTGCTCGAGCGGCCGGCCTGACCGCGCGTACGGACCTCGTTCCTGAATCACTCGAGCTCGAGCACGATCGTCTTCTGCTCACCGATGTCCGCCTCCGCGACATCGACCTCGCACGAGCCCGAGAGCCCGGCGCCCGTCGTGAACGCGACCTTGGAAGTCCCGAGTGGGAAGGCGCGCGCGAACCCCACCTCGCCACCCGCGCCTTGCGGCGGGCCGTCGTAGTCGAGGACGACCTCGCCCTCGGGCGACGTGACCACGATGTGGATCGTGGCGATCGGCGCGGCGCCGTCGGGGAGGCTGAGCTCGACGAGGAAGAACGCGCCAGGCCGGGCCGTGGCGTGCACGACCGTCTCCTCGCCCGGGCGCACGGTGAACGGCGCGGCCTCGACGCAGACCTCCGATTCGAGCGCGAGCAGCTGGTAGGGTCCCGGACCCACCTCCGTGGCTACGAAGCCGCCGTCTTTGTGCGTGAGGCCCTGGACCCGCACGCGCTCGTAGTCGATCGCCACGAGCTGGACGTTCGCGAGCGGCTTGCGGAGCGCGCCGGAGACCGCGACGTCGATCACGATCGATCCGGGCACCTCCGTGAAGAGCGTGCCGACGTCGAGCTCTTCGCCCGCCGCCAGCTCGAGCGGGGCGGTCGACGTGATCATGGTGGACCCCGCGAGGATGTGCAGCGTGTAGGTACCCGGGGCGACCGGGCCGACGCGGAAGGCGCCGTCCACGATCTCGGTCTGCGCGAGGCTATGGGGCGCGGTCCAGAGGCTGGCGTGGGCGCGCTCCTGCGGGTCGAGCCGGCCCGCGCGATCCTCGAACCGCCCGGTGACGAACGCGCTGGGCGCGCTCTCGGCCGGAACCTCGAGCAGGAGCTCGGGGCCGCCGGGCTCCACGCCCTCCGCGACGATGGTGAGCGCCGGCCGCGGGCCCGTCTCGTTCGTCACGCCGATCCGGTACGGCCCGCGGTCTGCGAGCGCGAGCTGGAACGAGCCGTCGTCCCCCGTAGATGTACGCCCGTTCCGCAGCGGTCCTTCGGCGTCGACGATCCAGCCGGCGAGCGCGTCGCCCGTCGCGTCGACGAGCCGGCCGCGGAGGATCGAGAGCGGAGCGACGGTGATGTCCGCCTCGAGCCGGTCACCGACCACGGCGTCGAGCGTGATCCGGCCTTCGCCGGCTCCAGCTCCCGGGTCCCGGGCGAGCAGGCCGAGCTCGCCGGCGGGCAGGCCGCCGAGCTCGTAGTGCCCCTCTGCGTCGGCGATGGTCTGCGGAGCGACGAACGGCGAGGCCCGATAGGGTCCGGCGCCCATCTGCTCGAGGGTGACACGCGCCCACGCGAGCGGCTCCCCACTCGCATCGCGCACCGTCCCGACGACGACGACGGGTGCGTCGAACCGCAGCGTGGTGCGGGCCGTCGCGCCGGGCTCGATCTCGACCGCGCTGCGCGCGATCGGGTGGCCCTCGGACCAGGCCGCGAGCTCCACGTACTCCGCGGCGACGGCGCCCGTGAAGAATCGTCCCGCGGCGTCGGTGACGACGAGCACCGGTGGCGCGAGCAGGTCGTAGGAGCCGTTCTGGTGCTGGGCGTGCTGCGCTGCGTTGCCGACCACCACGCGCGCGCCCGCGACGGGCTCGTTCTCGGAGTCGACGACGGTCCCCTCGATCGCGCCGCCGGCGCCGCGCAACGCGAGCTCCAGCCGCACGGGCTCGCCCGGGGCGACCTTGCGTCGCTCGAGGCGCTCGACGATCGAGGGGCCGAACCCGAGGGCGCGCGCGCCGATCATCCGATCGGTGCCCACGGAGCGCAGGGCGAAGCGACCGGCGTCGTCCGCCGTGGTCGCCAGCCGGCCCGCGAGCCAGCCCGGCCCGGGCTGCCGGATCCAGACCTGGGCACCGGGGACCGGCTCGCCGCTCGGCGACACGACGACGCCCACGACGTCGTAGCCGGCGGGGATCGCGAGCTCGGCCGCCGTCTCCGCGCCGGCTTCGATCGTGGCTCGCCCGGAGCCGCCGCGGAATCCGTGGAACCCGACCTCGCCGGCCAGGAGGTCCGCGAAGCGCGCGCTCCCGCCGGCGTCGGTCGTCGCGCGTCGCGTGCGGTTGCCCAGCTGCGCTCCGCCGCTCGGCTCGACCAGCACCTCGACCCCGGCCGCCGGCGTCCCGTCGGTCTCCCAGATCGCGTGGACGACGAGCTCGCCGGTCGTCCGCGCGGGGGACGGCTGCGCCATGGTCGGCGCGCGTCGCGGGGACTCCGGCTCCGCGGGCGCGGCGAGGGGCTCCGCTTCCGCGCTCGCGTCAGCAGGGAGGGCGACGAGCGCGCTCGCGGAGGACGGCGGCGAGGCGAGGTCCGGGTCGGGCGCGGGCCCGAGCAGTCCGGACGTGTAGACCGCGCCGAAGAGGAGCAGTCCGATGCCGGCAGCGACGACGAGTTTCTTCATGAGGAGGACTCCACCCAGCACGCCAAAGGAACCGGTGGCGGTGCCGGTGGGGAGGGACGCCAGCTTCGTGGCGGGGACGAGTCCGATTCCGGGCGGTGGAACCGCGAGGGGGAGCAGGGCGGCGAGCCATCGGCTCCGGTCGCCGCCGACGCGGGCGTCGAGCTCGGCGCGGACCGAGTCGAGCGCCCGCCGGAGGCGCGTCTTCACCGTGTCGGGCGAGACGCCGAGCTCCATTGCGATCGCCTTGACGGAGCGTCCGTCGAAGTGGCGGCGGTAGAGCGCCCAGCGTTGAGTCTCCGGCAGCCGCTGGACGATTGCGATCACCTGGCCGGAGATCTCCAGGTGCTCGGACACCTCTTCGTGCGACGGAATGGAGCTTTCGCGTGCGACGGACTCCTCGCGGTGCGCCCGCCGACTGTCGGCACGCGCGGCGTTGAGCGAGTGGCGCTTCACGACCTGGGCCAGCCAACTGCGGAGGGCGCCGCCCGACCGCGGCGGCCGCTCGAGGGCGACGACGTAGGCGTCCTGGACGAGGTCTTCGGCACGGTCCGCATCGCGCACGAGCCGCCGCGCCAGGGCGCGCAGGAACTCGTGGTGCTCGGTCAGTTCTTCGGCGCGGAATCGGGGGGCCATCGGGCTAATGGGGGGACGCGGCGGGCGCCTCGCCCCTCCATGCTATAGACACCACCGTGGCGCGGATGGGTTCAGAATAACCGATGGGCGGGCGCGCGCCCTTGACATCGCTCCGGAGACCACCGAGATTCCCGCTGGCAGCCCCGCACTCGTCGCCATGAAGATCGATTCCAACCCCGACCGCGTGCGGGTCGTCGAGGAGAGCCTCGAGCGCTACCTCGAATCGGCGCCGGTCGCGCTCCGGCGGCTCGCGCGCGACGAGCCGCTGCACCCGGGCACGTCCCTGACGGCGGGGCAGGCGGTCGAGCTGTTCACGGATCAGGCCCGGAGCCGCGCCGTCGACGTCGTCGCGCGTGAGCTGAAGCGCGAGGGGCTGAGCTTCTACACGATCTCGAGCGCGGGGCACGAGCAGAACGCGGTACTCGGGGCGCTCTTGCGCCGGGACGACCCGTGCTTCCTGCACTACCGCTCGGGTGCCTTCATGATGGCGCGGGCACGCGGCGTGGAGGGCGAGACGCCCGTGCTCGACGCGCTCCTCGGAATCACGGCCTCCGCGGACGACCCGGTCTCGCACGGGCGGCACAAGGTCTTCGGGAGCCACCGCGGCTGGGTGATCCCCCAGACGAGCACGATCGCCTCGCACCTGCCGAAGGCCGTCGGTATGGCGTTCAGCATCGCCCGCGCCCGGCGCATCGGTGTCGCCGTGACCGTGCCCCACGACGCGATCGTGTGCTGCTCGTTCGGCGATGCCTCGGCCAGCCACGCGACGGCGCTCACGGGGCTCAACAGCGCGCGCTACGCCCACCGCGGCGGACGCCCCACGCCGATCCTGTTCGTGTGCGAGGACAATCGCATCGGGGTCTCCGTGGACACGCCGAGCGAGTGGATCCGCGACCGCTTCGCCACCATGACCAACCTCGAGTACTTCGACGCCTCGGGGCCCTTGGACCAGGTCTGGGACGTGACGCGCGAGGCGATCCAGGTGTGTCGCACGCGGCGCTGCCCCGTCTTCCTGCACCTCGACTGCGTCCGGCTCTGGGGCCACGCCGGGAGCGACGTCGAGACGACCTACCGCACCTGGGAGGAGATCACCGCGATCGAGCAGGGTGACCCCTTGCTCGCCAACGCGCGCCGCATCGTCGAGACGGGCGCGGCCGAACCGGGGGAGCTGCGCGCGATCCTTCGCGCCGCGCGCGAGCGAGCGCGCGAGGCCGCCGAGGAGGCCGTGCGACGTCCGAAGCTCACGGACCGGGCCGAGGTGCTCGCGCCCCTCGCACCCTACGACGAGGCGGCGGTGCGCGCGGAGGCGGCGCGACCCGTCGTGGACGCGGCGCGGCGCTCGGAAGTGTTCGACGGCGTGCTGCCCGAGGCGGCGACGAGCCCCACGCGCCGGACGCTCGCCGCGCAGATCAACGCGGCCCTCGCGGACGAGCTCCTGCGCCGGCCGGAGATGATCGTGTTCGGCGAGGACGTGGGCAAGAAGGGTGGCGTGTACGGCTTGACCGCCCAGCTCCAACGGCGCTTCGGGATCGCGCGCATCTTCGACACGCTGCTCGACGAGACGACGATCCTCGGGATCGCCCAGGGCGCCGGCATCGCGGGGCTCCTGCCCGTGCCGGAGATCCAGTACCTCGCGTACCTGCACAACGCGATCGACCAGCTACGCGGGGAGGCGTGCTCGCTCTCGTTCTTCTCCGCCGGCCGGTACACGAACCCCATGGTCGTGCGCATCGCGGGGCTCGGCTACCAGAAGGGGTTCGGCGGCCACTTCCACAACGACAACTCGATCGGCGCCCTGCGCGAGATCCCCGGCCTCGCCATCGCCGTGCCGTCGCGCGGCGACGACGCGGTGCGGATGCTGCGCGGCTCGCTGGCGCTCGCGCGCGCCTGCGGGCGCGTCGTCGTGTTCCTCGAGCCGATCGCGCTCTACCACGAGCGCGACCTGTACGAGCCGGGCGACGGCGAGTGGCTCACGGACTACCCAACCTGCGACCGCGGCGACGCGAGCATCCTCCTGCCGGGCGAGGTGGCCGTCACCTGGCCCGAGAAGCAGGAGCTCCTGATCGTGAGCTACGCGAACGGCTACCGATTGTCGCTGCGGGCCGCCGCGCGCCTCGAGCGCGAGGCGGGGCTCCACGTGCGCGTGCTCGACCTGCGCTGGCTGAACCCGCTGCCGTTCGAAGCCGTGCGCGAGCACGCGCGTGCGTGCGATGCAGTGCTCGTCGTCGACGAGTGCCGCGCCACGGCCGCGGGCGTCGCCGACGCGCTGATCGCGGACCTCGCGGAGGGCGGCTACGCCGGGCGGCTCGGCTCGGTCCGCTCGGCCGACAGCTACGTGCCGCTCGGCCCAGCAGCGGAGCTCGTGCTCGTCTCGGAGGACGACATCGTCGAAGGGGCGATGCGCCTCACTTGATAGAGGCGAGCGCCGCGGCGTAGTCCTCCTTCGATGGGTTCCCGTACTGCATGACTCCACGCGATGAAGTGCGCGCCCCCGCTCAGGGGACTCGAGCATACGGAGATTCCGCGCGGCGTGCCGGGAGCGCGACCCAGAGGGCCGCCGGCTACAGTCCCGAGCGCACCGCGACGAAGAGCGCGAGGACGAGCGCGCCGCTGATGCTACACATGGCGAGGGGGCCGGCGACGAAGTACGGGAAGGCCGACATCACGAGCCCGACGATGAGGTGCGGCATGCGCCCCTGCTTCTTGCCGTACAGGAAGAAGCCGAAGCCCACGCTGCTCACGACGAGCGAGGCGAAGAGTGTGCCGACCGACATGTCCATGTCGACTCGATCGGACGTTTCAGGGGGCGGGGCCAAGCCCGAATCGTGGCAATGGTCACGGGGCCCGGCGGGAGGCTCCCAGGTGCGTTCGGGGCGCCTCGCGGGTCCCTCGCGTGGTTAGCGAGATCTCCGCTTCATGTCGATCGCAACGTCGATCGAGCCCTCCGCGGGAACCTCCACCGTGGCCGAGCCGGAGATGAACACGCCCGGCGCGTGGGCAGGGATGAAGGCGTGGACGGAGTAGCGCCCGGCCTCGAGGCCCACGAGCTCGAAGCTGCCGTGCTCGGCGAAGACGCCGTAGACCAGGCCCGCATAGTTGCTTCCGTCGCGGGTATTCCGCGAGAGGCTCGAATCCATCGGCATCACGGAGACGGTCGCGAATTCGGGCATCGGACCCTCGTAGTACAACGTTCCACGGAGCGCCGCCTGGCCCTCGAGTTGCAGGCGCGCCGACTGGGGCTCGGGCGAGTCCTCGATCTCGACCAGCTTCGTGATGCGGTAGCAGGTCTCTGCTCCACGGGTCTCGACCCACCGCAGGTGGTAGAGCCCCGCGAGCAGGTTCTTGAAGTGGAAGGCGCCGCGCTCGTCGGTGGTGGAGCCCGTCACGCGGTACTTCTCGCCGTCGGTATCCAGGTCGGAGAGCTCGACCGTCTCTCCGGGCAGGGGCGCGCCGCTCGCGTCGAGCAGTCGGCCGGTCAGGACGTTGCCCTGCCCGATGGTGATCTGGCGCGTCACGACGGAACCCCCTTCGGGCACTTCGAACGGACCGTCGAGCGTGAGGCCCCACTCGGGGTGATCGATGCCGAGCGACATCTCTCCCGCCGGAATCCGCGCGAGCTCGAAGCGCCCGTTCGCATCGGTCTCGGTCCAATAAGGATGGTCGTGCTCCCAGCGCTGCTGGCTGAGCGACTCGGCGGCGGTGAAGCGCTTGACGGTGGCCCCGGCGACGGGCCGGCCGGTGGCTGCCTCGATGACGAGTCCCTGGACGACGGCGCCCGCGAAGAGCCGCAGCACGAGCTCGTCGGGCTCCGGGCTCACGACGACCTGGACCCGGGCTGCGATGGTCGGGCCGTAGCCAGGGGCCGTGGCCTCGATGCCGATCCACTTGCCGGAGTCGAGGTCCTCGCTGTCGGCGTTCCAGTAGCCATCGGTACTGGAGAAGGACAGGCCCTGGCTCCACCTGGCCCAGTACCCGCCGATTCGCTCCTCACCGGGCCCGAGCTCGGGCGCCACGAAGCGGATGGTGAAGCT
>SMVQ01000347.1 GCA_004357655.1 Planctomycetota bacterium | reverse complement strand
TCGGGCGCGCTCAGCGACAGGCTCGGAACGAGGCGCATCTCGTCGAGGTCGAGGTCGGGTCGCAGGTACCGGTTGAAGAGCACGAGCCCGTCCGCGCCGCTCTCGACGAGCTGCAAACCGAAGTGCGCGAAGGCGCTGAAGCGGTGCGCGACTTTGACCGCGAGCGGGATTCGGATCGCCGCGCGCACCGCCGCGACGAGCTCGAGCGCGGCGGCCTCGACTTCCGCGCCGCTCGTCCGTGGGTCCGTCGGCACCTGGTGCACGTTCAGCTCCAGCGCGTCGGCACCCGCGTCCTCGATGCTCTTCGCATAGCGCACCCAGCCGCCCGGCGAGGCGCCGTTCAGGCTGGCGATGACCGGGATCGAGAGCGCGCTCTTCGCCTCCTCGACGGAGCGCAGGTAGCGCTCGGGGCCCGTGTTGTACGAGTCGAGCTCGGGCAGGTAGTCGAGCGCCTCGGCGAAGGTCTCCGTCCCGAACTCGTGCAGCCGCGTGAAGGCCAACTCCTCCTGCTCGATCTGCTCCTCGAACAGGGACGGCAGGACGACGGCCCCCACGCCGGCCTCCTGCAGGCGCACGAGCGTCGCGAGGTCACCCGTCACGGGCGAGGCCGAGGCGACGATGGGGCTCGCGAGCTCGAAGCCGAGGTAACGCGTCGAGAGATCGGGTTTCATAGTTCTACCTCCTCGGGCACGTCGCGCTCGATGCCGGCCATCTGCTCGTACAGGTGCCACTGGTCGTCGATGTCGCGTTGGGCGAGCGCGAAGAGCTCGGCGGCCGTCTCCGGGTCGGAGCGCGTGAGCATGGCGAAGCGCGCTTCCTTCGCCGCGAAGCTCTCGAAGCTCGTGCGCGGACGCTTGCTGTCGAGCCGGAACGGCAGCTCACCCTCGCGCGCGCGGCGCGGGTCGTAGCGGTACAGCGGCCAGAACCCACACGCCGTCGCCTCCTTCTGGTGCGACATCGACGTCGCCATGTCGATGCCGTGGGCGATGCAATGGCTGTAAGCGATGATGAGCGACGGGCCGCGGTAGGACGCCGCCTCCGTGAGGGTTTGGATAGTCTGCTTGGGGTTCGCGCCGATCGCGATCTGCGCCACGTAGACGTTTCCGTACGACACGGCGAGCAGGCCGAGGTCCTTTTTCCGGCCCCGCTTCCCGCCGGCGGCGAACTTCGCGACGGCGGCCCGCGGCGTCGCCTTCGAGGCCTGGCCGCCCGTGTTCGAGTACACGCCGGTATCGAGCACGAGGACGTTGACGTCGCGGCCCGCGGCCAGCACGTGGTCGAGCCCGCCGAAGCCGATGTCGTAGGCCCAGCCGTCCCCGCCGACGATCCACACGGACTTCGCGACGAGCGCATCGGCGAGGTCCGCAAGCTCGCGCGCCTCGGTGCCCTCGAGCTCGGCGAGCCGGTCCCGAAGCACGGGCAACTGCGCCCGTACCAGGGCGATTCCCGCCTCCGTCCGCTGGTCGGATTCGAGGATCGCGCGCACGACCTCCGCGTCGATCACGGGCGCGAACGACTGCAGGAGCTCGCGCGCCCGGTCACGGTGCTGGGCGACCGCGAGGCGCATGCCGAACCCGAACTCGGCGTTGTCCTCGAACAGCGAGTTGGACCACGCGGGCCCGCGCCCGTGCGCATCCTGCGACCACGGCGTCGTCGGCAGGTTGCCGCCGTAGATCGAGGAGCAGCCCGTGGCATTCGCGACGAGCAGCCGGTCGCCGTAGAGCTGGGTGAGGAGCTTCAGGTACGGCGTCTCCCCGCAGCCCGCGCAGGCCCCGGAGAACTCGAACAGGGGCTCGAGCACCTGCGAGCCCTTGACCGTGTCGAGCGCGACGGTGGTGCGATCCACGTCGGGCAGACCCAGGAAGAAGTCGAAGGCGGCGCGTTCGCGCTCGACGTGCGGAGGGGCCGGCTCCATGTCGAGCGCCTTGTGGCGCGCCACTTCCTTGCTGCGCGCGGGGCACACGTCGGCGCAGATGCCGCAGCCGGTGCAATCGTCGGGCGCGACCTGGATCGTCATTCGCTGGCCCGAGCTCGTCTTGCCCCAGTCCTTCGAGCGGAAGCCCTTCGGCGCGCCCGCGAGCGCCTCCGGCGCGTACGGCTTGATGCGGATCGCCGCGTGCGGGCAGACGAGCGCGCAGAGCGCGCAGTCGATGCAGATCTCCGGGTCCCAGATCGGGATCTCTTTCGCGATGCCGCGCTTCTCGAACCGGGCGGTGCCGGTGGGGAACGTGCCATCTACCGGCAGCGCGCTCACGGGCAGGAGGTCGCCCTCGCCGGCGAGGATGCGCGCCGTGACGCGCTCCACGAATTCGGGCACCTCGCCCGCGCCCGAAGGCAGGATCGCGGGTCGCATCGGCGGTCCGTCGGCGCGCGCGCCCGCAGGCACCACGAGCTCGTGGCAGGCTCCGAGTGAGGCGTCCACCGCCGCGAAGTTGCGCTCGAGGACCGAGCGCCCGCGCTTGCCGTACGTCTTCGAGATCGAATCCTTGATCCGCGCGACCGCCTCCTCGCGCGGCAGGACGCCCGCGAGCAGGAAGAAGCAGGTCTGCATGACCGTGTTGATCCGCCCCCCGAGGCCGGCGCCCTCGGCGACGCGCGTCGCGTCCACGACGAACACGCGCAGGTCCTTCGCGAGGATCGCGCGCTGGACGTCCTCCGGCAGGTGCCGCCACGTGTCGGCGGGATCGTAGGGGCTGTTCAGGAGGAACGTCGCGCCCGGCGCCGCAATCCCGAGGACGTCCATGCGCTCGAGCAGATGGAACTGGTGGCAGGCGACGAAGCCCGCGCGCTGGATCAGGTAGGTCGACCGGATCGGACGCGGCGAGAAGCGCAGGTGCGACACGGTCACGGCGCCGGCTTTCTTCGAGTCGTACACGAAGTAGCCCTGGGCGTAGAGCGCAGTGCCCTCGCCCACGATCTTCACCGAGTTCTTGTTCGCGCCGACCGTGCCGTCGCTGCCGAGGCCGTAGAACACGGCTCGGATGACGTCTTCCTCCCGCGCTTCGAGCTCGAGCTCCAGCGACTTGTCCCACGGGAGGGAGAGGTGCGTGACGTCGTCCACGATGCCCACCGTGAAGTGCCGCCGCGGCGCCTCGAGCGCAACCTCGTCGAACACCGCGATCGCCATCGCGGGCGTGAACTCCTTCGAGGAGAGGCCGAAGCGCCCCCCGAAGACCTCCGGCCGGTCCGCGCCGGGCCACGCCTCGGCGAGAGCGGCGAGCACCTCCTGGTACAGGGGCTCACCGACCGCGCCCGGCTCCTTGGTGCGGTCCAGCACGGCGATGCGTCTCACTGTCGCGGGCAGCGTGCGCACGAACGCGCCCGCGTCGAACGGCCGGTAGAGCCGCACGGTGACGAGCCCGACCTTCGCGCCGCGCGCGACGAGCGCCTCCACCGCCTCCTCCACGGCGCCGCAACCCGAGCCCATGACGACGACCACGCGCTCGGCGTCCTCCGCCCCCGCGTAATCGAAGAGCGAGTAGTGCCGCCCGGTGCGCTCGCCCAGTTGGTCCATGGCGCGTTGCACGATGCCGGGCACGGCGTCGTACCAGGGGTTCGCCGCCTCGCGTGCCTGAAAGAAGACGTCGGGATTCTGGGCCGAGCCGCGCAGGACAGGCCGGTCGGGGGTGAGGGCGCGGTCGCGATGTTCGCGTACGCGCTCGAGCGGCAGCAACGCGGCGAGGTCCGCCTCGGAGAGCTGCTCGATCTTCGTGACCTCGTGGGAGGTGCGGAAACCGTCGAAGAAGTGCAGGAACGGGACGCGCGACTCCAGCGTGGCCGCGTGGGCGACGGCTGCGAGGTCCTGGGCCTCCTGCACCGACGCCGAAGCGAGCATCGCCCAGCCGGTCGAGCGCGCCGCCATGACGTCGCTGTGGTCGCCGAAGATGGAGAGCGCGTGCGTTGCGATCGTGCGCGCCGCGACGTGCATGACCGTCGGCGTGAGCTCGCCTGCGATCTTGAACATGTTCGGCAGCATGAGCAGGAGCCCCTGCGACGCCGTGAAGGTCGTCGCGAGCGCCCCGGCCTGGAGCGCGCCGTGGATGGCCCCCGCGGCGCCCCCCTCGCTCTGCATCTCGACGACGCTCGGCACGCTGCCGAGGAGGTTGCGCCGGCCGTGGGCGGCCCACGCGTCGGACAGCTCACCCATGGGCGACGCGGGCGTGATCGGGTAGATCGCGATGACCTCGCTCGCGAGGTAGGCGACGCGCGCCGCGGCCTCGTTGCCGTCGATCGTGACGAAGGCGCGATCCCCCTTGGGGGCCGATGCGCCGGACCGAGTGCGTTCGGACTCGGTCGGTGTGAGCGTGGTGTCCTGGACCATCCGTCCATTAATCGGCGCAGGGGCACCATCTGTCTCTACGAACTAGACCGGGGAGCGCTGCGACCTTTGGCGTAGCAGGCGGGCCCGAGCTCACCGCGGGTCGAGGAGCTCGGCCAGCAGCGGCTCGAGCGCAGCGAGCCACGCCGCCTGGCCCGCGGGCGAGACGTGGACGTGGTCCGCCGCCATGCGCGCGTTCGGCCGGCCCTCTTCGTCGAGAAAGAGCGGCCGGAGGTCGCGGTAGAAGACGTCGCGCTCGTCGCCGAGGGGCGCGACGAGCTCGTGCACGCGGTCGATCGCCGTCCGGCGCGGATCGTCGCGCGTCGCGCCGAGCGGGAATGGGCCGCACAGGACGATCTTCGCTTGCGGCTCGCGCGCGCGCAGGAGCTCGACGACCGCGGCGATCCCCGCCGCCGTCTCCGCGCCCGTATGCCCCGCCGCGTTCACGTTGTTCGCGCCGATCTGCAGCACGATGACCTCGGGCTCGAGCGTCGTGAGCGCGCCGTGCCCGATGCGGTAGAGCAGGTGTTCGGTCCGGTCCCCGGAGAGCCCTAGCGAGACCGCCGCGCGCGCGCCCTCGAACCGGTCGAACGCGCGCTCGCCCCCTGGTTGCGCAATCCGGTCCACGCTGCCCGTCAGGCCTTGCGTGAGCGAGTCGCCGAGGAACGCCAGGCGCAGCTCCGGGTTCCGCGCGGCGAGCGCACGCAGCGCGGCGAGCTGGTCCCACCACGTGCCGCCCCCCCACCCCGCCGGTACCCCGCGGTACTCCGCGGACGGGACGGCGCGCGTCGCCGGGTTGCGCTCGAAACCCGCGGCGGAGAGCAGGGCGCGCGCGAGCGGCGCCACCGGGTCGAGCCCGTGGGGGTGGTGACCGGCGCCCGGCTTGCGCCAGACCTGGACCGGTCCCCCGAGCTCGCGGTAGCGCGCGGCCAGCGCCTCCCCGTTCTCCGCCGGCGGCACGACGTCGTCCGCCGTGCCGAGCACGAGCATGACCGGAACTTTTGCGCGCGCGAGCGGCTCGAGGCGGTCGAGCGGCATGCCCCCGAACGACCACGCCTCGTCCTCCGTGAGGTCCCAGGCCGCGAGGCACCGTTCCCAGTCCGGGTCCGAGCGCTTTCCGCTGCGCCCGCCCGGCCACGACCGGAAGTCGCAGACCGGATTGTCGCCGTACACGGCCGCGACGTGCTCCGGGTGCTCGGCGGCGAACGCGAACACCGCGAGCCCGCCCCGGCTCATGCCCTCGAGCACCGCGCGTTCGGCCAGCCCGAGCCGGCGCCCGAGAGCGTGGAAGCGCTCCCAGCGCTCGACGGCCGCGGGCGCGCCGTAGAACTCCGCGACGTCGCAGTACGCGAGGTGGAAGCCGCGCTCGAGCAGGGCGAGGTCGAGCGCCGGCTCGTGGCCGAAGAACCGCGCGCGCCAGATCCAGGGGTACCCGCGCGCCGCGACGTGTGGCGCTACGAGAGTGCACGCCGCGCCGTCCTCCGGGAGCGCGAAGTCGACGCTCGGGAAGCCGTAGAACTCCGAGCGCGCGGACTCGACGCCCTCGGACCCGAGCGCACCCGCGAGGTCGAGCCCCGGCGCCGGGTGCATCTCGATCGCTTCCGCGACGCGGTCCGCGATGGCCGCCGCGCCGAACGGCGTCGGGTGCATGCCGTCGCCGACCTCGCCGGCCGCGAGCACGCGCGACAGATCGAGGAACTCGACGCCGACCGCGCCCGCCGCGGCCTCCCGCAGCATCGTCGCGACAGCCGTGAGCCGCGGCGCGCGCCGCGCGAGGTCCGCCGCGCGCTCGGGCGCGAGACCCGGCAGGCCAGGGAACATGGGCGTCGGCGAGCAGAGGATCACGCGCGCGCCCTCGCGCGCCAGGTGAAGCGAGCGCACGAGCGCCAACGCATCCTCACCGAGGCTCGCCGCGTGCTGCCAGTTCCGGCGCCTGCCGCCCGAGCAAGTGTCGTTCGCGCCCAGGATCACCACGGAAACGTCGGGCTCCCAGGCGAGCGCAGCGCGAAAGAGCGCCGTCTCCATGATCGGCCGATCGGCCGCCCGGAGCAGCGTACAACCACCACCGGCGAAAGCGCGCACCTCGAACCCGCCCCCGAGCCGCGCCGCCAGCTGGACTGGGTAGGCGTCGTGCTCCCGATCAGCGAGCTGCGCGCCAAAAGTAACCGAGTCCCCAATGCAGGCGACACGGACCGGCACCTGCGGCGCAGACTGAATGAAGGTGAGAGCGAGTGCGAGTGCGTGGAGCCCGGAAGCGATCATGACGCGCAGGGTACGATGCGGAGCTGCTCGCGCAGCGCTCCCTCTCCATCCCCGCCCCTTCCGTGCCGTTCCCTTCCGTTCCCTTCCTGCTATGTCTTCATCTGGTCGGGCATGGGCGGACGCCCATGCCCGACCAGATGAAGACATAGCAGGAAGGGAACGGAAGGGAACGGCACGGAAGGGGCGGGGATGGAGAGGGAGCGCTGCGCGAGCAGCTCCGCATCG
>SMVQ01000346.1 GCA_004357655.1 Planctomycetota bacterium | reverse complement strand
CGCGGTGCTCGATCCGGCCATGGCCCTCGCCCTCGGCCCAGAAGTCGTGGCCGTTCACGTCGCCGTGCGCGTACCAGAGCGAGCGCTGGTGCGGGTGATCGTGCTCCTCCCCGGCCACGCCCTGGACGATTGGCCAGCGGCGCGTCATCGACGCTCCCCCCGGCCCGAGCACGGGGTAGAAGTAGGGCTTTGCTCCGTCCGCGTAGTGGTAGGTCGTGAACGGCTCGCCGCCGAGGAGGACGTGGACGACGCCCTGCGCCTGGACGAAGAGCACGCCGGGCTGGGGAGCGGCGTCGTCCTGGGCTGCGGGGATAGCGAGGACGGCGGCGAGGAGTGCGTGGTTCACGGTGCGATTCCCCTTCGTGCGGGTGGTGGGTGGCTGTGTGCTCGACGGACCGGAGTCCTGATACGATGCCACGCGAAGGGATCCCGCGCATGTTTCGCCGCTTCATTCCAGCCCTCGTCATCGCCATGACCGCCTCCTGCTCCCCTGCGACACGGGCGACCGGGCCCGCCGTCCGCATCGCGCACCTCGGCCGACCGGGCGCCGCCGCCGACCTCGCCCGGATCCGAGCGGCGTTCGCACACGGCAATCCCGGGTACGAGCTCGACTACGCCCCCGAGCTCGACGGCCTCGCCGCGGACGGTCGCCCGCGCATCGCGTTCGTCCAGTCGGGCGCGGGCGCCGCGACCGTGGCGGGCGAGTCCACCGAGCTCGCGATGGGCGACATCGTGCTCCTGCGCCCGGGCGAGTCGCTCGCGGACGACGGACGGCACTCGGCGGTCGTCTTCACGGTCACCGATCCGCTGCCCCCGTCCCTGCCGACCTTCATCCGCCCCGACTGGGACCCCGCGATCACCGACACGCCCGGCGGCTGCGCTGAGGAGACGGGCGCGTACCGCCGCATCCTCCTCACCTGGCTCGACACCGTCGGCCCGTACGTCTACCACGGCCTCAACGCGCATCGCGTGCGCATCGTGGACTCGTTCTCGCACTACCACCCGGTGGAGGGCGGCTTCGACGAGCTCTACCTCGTGCAGATGGCGCTGCCGGGCGCGAAGCTCTACACGAGCGAGCGCACGGAGAGCATCGAGAACCCGGACTCCGTGACACGCGCCGAGGCGGCGACGCTGCTCGACGAGCACCCGCTCGCCGTGGGCGACCTCGTCTACCTGCCGCGCGGCACCGTCCATCGCGGCTTCGGCGGCGCGCTCGTGCAGGTGATCACGGTGCCCGGCTTTCGTCCAGGCGCGGAGATCGGCGTCGACCACCTCCTGCGCGAGATCAACGAGCGGCTCGGGCTCACGGGCGACGCTGCGCTGCCCTTCCACGCGGCGGCGGCGGGGGAGCGCGTCGTGAAGTGAGCCCGGCCCGGCGGCAACACTTCCTGCGCCGTTCGCTCCTGTAGCGAGGAAGCCGGAACCTCGCGGCCCACGCGGGGTTTCAGGGGCATATCGACGAGGCCGACACCCCCGAGGGGCCCCACGCGGCCCCGCGAGAACACCGACAGGAAGTACCGATGAATCACTGGAAGACAGCGGCAGCATTCGCGCTCTTCGTCTGCGCGGCAGGCCAGGCAGAGGCCCAGGAGCGCAATCGACCGGACCAGCGACCCCAGGGCGGGCCCGGCAAGGAGCGCCTCCTTCAGCGCTTCGACACGAACAAGGACGGCAAGCTCGACGACGCCGAGCGCGCGCAGGCCCGCAAGGCCCTGGGCCAGAAGCCCGCGCCGGGGGCCCGGCGTGGCACGCCGCCAGACTTGAAGGACCTCGTGAAGCGCTTCGACACGAACAAGGACGGCAAGCTCGACGATGCCGAGCGCGCTCGGGCTCGCAAGGCCCTCGGCCACCGCCCACAGCCGAAGCCCGACACGGGCCGCAAGCCGAAGCAGGGCCAGCACCAGGGCCAGAGGTCGAAGCAAGGCAAAGGCGCGGCGCCGAACCTGAAGCACCTCCTGAGCCGCTTCGACACGAACAAGGACGGCAAGCTCGACGACGCCGAGAAGCAGCGCGCCCGTGACCTCATGCGCCGCGTGAAGCGCAAGCTCGACGTGAACGGCGACGGCGAGATCGGCCCGCGGGAGCGCGCGCGGGGACGCGAGCAAATCCGTCGGCGGCGCGGCGCGACACCGCCGCCGAAGCGACAGATCCGGCGGGAGCATGGCGCAACGCCGCCGCCCAAGCGGCAGATTCGCCGACGGGACTGAGCGACCCTACTTCTCCGCGGCGTCGTTCAGCTTCCAGGAGTAGTCGCGGTACTTCACTTTCGCGCCCGCGATCCACTTCGGATCGGCGGGTGCGTACTTTGTGACGTAGGCCCGCACACTCTCCGCGTCGCGCTCGAAGTCGGACGCGAACCAGTCGAAGATCTTCGACAGATGGATCGTGTGCCCCTCGCGATCGAGCCGGTTGCGGGTCGGGTCGGCCACGAAGGCGTGCATGACGGCGTCGAGCTGCGCGTCGAGGCGCTCCGCGACGAACGCTTCGGGGAGCAGCGGCGGGCAGCTCACCGAGGCACAGTTGATCGCGGCGTGTACGCGCGCGTCCTTGAAACGGGGGCGCAGGATCTCGTGCTCGATGGTGCCGAGGGAGAGGTTCGCGCCTTTGCCTTCGGGGTCGAGGTCGGGCAGCGGGACGATCTTCTTGTCCCAGATGCGGCCGAAGACCGTGCCGCCGAGGTCCTTGATGCTGGCGACGGGGTAGTGATCGACGATGAGGCGCACGACGTGGGCGTTGTACACGTTGATCCAGAAGGCGAAGCGCTGCTCGCGCGTCCAGCCCTCGAGCTCGGGGCGGTCCACGGCTTGCAGCTCCGCGAGGTAGCGGTCGAAGGCCGGGATGTCTTTGCCAAACCCGCGGTAGTCGATGCCGTCCGGTCGGACGTGCTCGCGCAGGAGGGCCGTCCATCGCGCGTGCGAGTGGTCGAAGCCGGCGGTGGCGGTCTCCGGTGCGCGCTCGACGGTCGGGACGAGGACGCGCAGCCCGTCGGAGGCGGAGGAGCACGCGATGGTCAGCGCGGCGGCGAGCGAGGCTGCGGCGAGGCGCCTCGGGTTCATCGGGCTCATCAGGCACATCGGACTCATGGCCTCCGCCGCTCCACCCTGCGCGTGAAGTAGACGAGCTCGCCCTCGACTCGCACCTTGCGGTAGCCGAACAGGTGGAAGAGCTCGCGCGAGAGGAAGCGCGCGACGTGGCGGTCGACCTCGAGCGCGTCGGGGCGGGCGCCCACGCGGCGCACGCCCGGCAGCAGGTTGGAGCCGGGTCCCGAGCCTCAGGCGCCGGAGGAGCGTCGAGAGGTGCAGCCAGAACGGTCGCACGCGGCGCCCGAGGAAGAAGCCGTCCTGTCCCTGACCCTGGTAGAGCGGCATGAGCAGGACGCCGGCGCGCGGCGCCTCGATGCGCTGCCCGCCGTCCGCGCCCGCGCGCAGCTCGCCGTGTTCCACGGGCTGGAAGTTCACGAACCCGGGTTCCATCCGGAAGCCGTCGCCGGGCTCGACGGCATGACGGTGGAGGAGCTCGAGCACGGCCGGGGGTCCCGCGCCGGCGGTCTCGAGCCGCGCGCGGTGACGGGCGTACTCGGGCAGGTCAGCCTCGACGAGCAGGCCCGCCGTGACGAGGACCGTCCACAGGACCGACTCGTGGTGGTCGATGGTGCGCGGATCGTCGTGCCGGCCGCCTTCGACGCCGATGGCGACGTGGCCCTGCTCGCCGTAGTGGCCGAGCAGGGTGCCCTCGACGTTCTCCTCGAGCCCGAGGATGACCGGGAGCTTCAGGCGCAGCGCGATGCGGCGGTTCTGGAGGGTGTCGCCGACGAGGCAGAAGGGCGGACCTTCCGCGGAGGTCGAGTGCAGGTCGAGGAACAGGACCTGCGACCAGCTCTGCGCGAGGCGCGGCTCGATCTCGGCCAGGAGCGCGCGCTGCTCGCCTCGCTCGCGGCAGTCGTCCCCGCCAGCTTCGCGCGCGATCCGCACGTCATCCTCGGACCACATGCGGTTCAGGTCGCGATCGATGAACCTCTGACCCTGCGCCAGGGCGGCGGTGTTGCCGGCGAGGGCGAGAAGCGCGCCGCGCATCTCCGGCTGCTCCCGCTCGAGCGTCGCCAGCACCCGGCGCGCCGCGTGGATACCCGCCGGTTCGTTGCCGTGCAGGCCGCCGAGGACGACGACGAGGACCCCGGAACGCCCCGAGGAGTAGCTGCCGAGGACGCGCTCGATCGGCTTCGTGGGGGCTGCTTCCAGGGTGGATTGCACGGTCTCGTTCACGATCCTCGAGTGTAGCCCACCGGAGACGCGACCGGATGGACTCCGGAGGATCCTAACTGGAGTACGATCGCACCCCTCGCTCCGCGACCGGGATTCGATCGGGAATTCGTGAGGGCCGTGCGTAGGCCGCTGGCTTTCGGAGTGGTAGGAGCCGCGTCATGACCGTCACTCCGCGAGCTGCGCTCTGCTTGATCACGGCCCTTGCGTCGTTCGGTCTCGCCCAGGACGGCCCTCCGAATCCGGAGGAGATCGTCGCGCGCGTCCGCGCGGAGCGCGACGCGGTCGACCCCGCGCTCTTCGAGACGCTGGGGCTGCGCGGCGACGCAGCGGGGTTCGAGGCGCTGAAGCGCTGCGTCGGTCTGCTCGCGACCCGGCGGGCGCTCGGCGCAGCCTGCGAGGCGTTCCGCCACTTCCACGCCGTCCCGGGTCTCGACAAGAAGGCCGCCGGTTTCCTCGCCTCGAGAGCGCGGGCGGGCGACCCGGCCGTGCGCCGCGCCGCCGTCCGCGGCCTCACGATGCTCGGCGACGCCGGGCGTGGGGAGCTCGCGATCATCGTCCGACGGAGCCGCTTCGACGACGCTCGGCACCTCGCGCTCGGTGGGCTCGTCTCGGCCCTGCGAATGCGCGGCACGCTCGACGACCTCGACTTCTTGCTGGCGAACTTCAGCATCCCCGAGTCGGGGCCGAGACGCCTCGCGGTCGGGACGTTTCGCGCCTTCACGAGCGACGAGGCGCTCGAGCTCTATCGCGTGCGGCTCCTGGACAAGAGCTTCTCCCTCGACCTCAAGCTCGCCATCATCGAGGCGCTCGTGCCTCTCGAGCACGAGGGCGTCGATGCGATCCTGCTCGAGTTCCTCGCGGGTAGCGCCTTCACGGGCTTCCCGAACGGGCCGCGCGGCCTCGACTTCTACGCCCTCGATGCGGCGCTCTTCCCGCCCGAAGTCGTCGTCGCCGCCATCGAGGGCCTGACCGCGCGGCGCCACCGGGACCACGGCCAGGCTCTCGAGCGGCTCGAGCGCTCGCACGACGCCGACATCCGGCGCGCCGCGCTCGTCGCGCAGGGGCCGCTGCAGG
>SMVQ01000345.1 GCA_004357655.1 Planctomycetota bacterium | reverse complement strand
CGGAGGATGAGATCATCGATCTGGTCCACCACGGCCAGTATCGCGAGGCCGTGGAGCGGGCGAAGGAGCTCCGTGACTCGGATCCCGACAACCCGTTCTTCCTGGAGTTGCACAAAGGGGCCTCGGTCGCCTACCGCCTCGAAGAAGGTCGGAGGCTCACGTTCGATGACGATGACGAGGCGGCGCTCGCCAAGTTCGAGCAGGCGCTCGAGATCGATCCGGGGTCCGAGTCGGCGACGCGCTGGCGCGACAATACCCGGGATAAGCTCGGGGAGGTCTGGTACGCGCGCGCGCGCGAGCTGCACGCCGACGGCGAAATGCTGGCCGCGGCGTTCGAGGCGTATGGCTACGCACTCCAGTACAAGCCCGACCTCCTCCTTGCGCGGGAGAGCGCGAGTCTTGTGCTCCTCCAGATGAACCATCGCGAGGGGCTCTCCGACGACTACTACAACGAGGGCGTCCGCGCGCTGCACGAGTACGGTCTCGACCTCGCGCGCAGCCGGTTCGACTACTCGGCGAAGTACCGCCCGGGCGACGAGCGTCCGGTGCGGCGCGTCACGGAGGTCGAGGCGCTGCTCTCCCAGGAGCGACTCGCCATCGCGATCCACATGGAGGAGGACGGCCTGTACGCCGCCGCGCGCAATGAGTACGAGCTCGCGCACCTCATGGACCCGGAGAACGTGGAGGCGGTCGTGGGGCGCGACCGCGTGAAGCTGGAGGCCGCGGCCGCGCGCCTCATGGAGCGGGCGGGCATGATGATTCTGCGCGGCGAGTGGAACCGCGCGCGGATGACCCTGAAGCGAGCGCGCGGGTCGACCCTGCGGCAGGCGGCGAAGATCGACGATCTGCTCGCGGACATCGACGACGCGCGCATCCGCGCGATGTACGCCCAGGCGCTCGACCTCGAGCACGACTTCCGCTACGCGGAAGCCGTCGAGGTCTACGCGGAGATCCTGTCCGAGCGCGAGTTCTTCGACGACACGCGCTCGCGCTTCAGCACGCTCGAGGAGTACATCGAGCTGGCCGCGGACCTCTACGAGCGCGCCGGGAAGGCCGCGGACCGCGCCGAGCGCCGGAACCTCCTGCGCCAGATCGAGACCTTCTGGCCGGAGTACCGCGATACGCACGACCTGCTCGACGCCCTCGGCGGCATGGGAAGCGAGGGCGAGGGCGGCTGAGCCCCGGCTGATTCGCTACTCCGCGCCCTGTGCGCGCGACCCGGACTCGCGCCGCGCGAGGAACCACACGCCGAGGCTGAGGACGGACACCTCGAGCCACGGGTGTACGCTCGTCTTCGAGAAGTCCCCGCGCCACTCGACGACCACCCAATAGAAGTAGGGCAGCCAGGCGCTGAAGGCGATGAGCAGCGCGCCGTGTGCGAGCGCGCGCGGGGAGAGCGCGCGCTCTTCCTCCGGCAGCTCGCCGCGCGCGGCCAGCTCGCGGTCGATCGCGTCGAGTGCGCTCGCCGCGCGGTCGATCAAGACCCTTGTGCCCCGTAGCGCCCGCACCTCGACCGTGATCGCCCACAGGTTGAAGACGAGCGCGAGGAGCCCCGCCAGCATGTGGACGGCCGGCGAGAGCCCGAACGCCGGCGCGCCGTACCCGAGGACGCTCGCCGCGACGATGGAGAACGCCGCGAAGAGCGCGGCGGGGTAGGCCACGCGCTCGGCAAAGAAGCGGTTCAGCTCGTCGAGGAACTCGCGCGGCAGGTCGCGGCTCTTCACCGCCTCACGCAGGATCCGCCCAGTGAGGATCATGAACAGGATGACGAGGGAGTGCAGGCCCACCGTCGCGATCGCCGTCACGAGCCCGACCGTGAGGTGCAGCTCTCTGTCGCCAGTGATCCCCAGCCACGCAGTGACGAGCAGGGCGGGGACGACCACCGCCGCGAGGACGGTGAAGTAGTGGATCATGCGCATGACGCCCCGCTCCGGGCATCGGGGCCGAGCATTCTGGGGTGCGCCCCCCGCGTGCGCTAGCCAGGAGTATTCATGAATAACCCGCTAGCGCACGCTCGCGGTTGCTTCGATGAGCGCCGCCGCCACGCGGAGCGGAGCGAGACCGGTCATGCACACGGGGCCCGCTGGATGCGTGCAGACGCGGGCGAGGCACGGCGAGCAGATTGGCGCTTCCTCGGCCTGGACGATGCGGTGCGGGCTCGCGGCGGAGGGTCTCGCGCCCGCTGCCGGCCACGGTCCGGTGCGGCGCGCGTCCTGGGGGCCCGCGAGCAGGGTCACGGGCAGGCCGCACGCGGCCGCGACGTGCGTCGGACCGGAATCGCACGCGACCAGATGCGCGCCGGCGCGCGCGGCCGCATCGAAGAACGCGGCGAGCTCGCGCAGCCCACGCTGGCCGACCCAGTGCGCGATGCGGGGCTCGTCGACCACGGTTCGGGCCAGGACGCGCCCCGCGCCTTCCTCGTCGGGCCCGGAGAGGACGAGGACGCGCCCGCCTTCAGCGACGTGCGCGCGCGCGAGCGCGGCGAAGTGTTCGTGGGGCCACCCGCGCACGTCCCCATGCGACGAGAGGTGCAGGATCCAGAGCGGCCCGTCGCCCGGCGGCGCGTGGCGGGCGAAGAGCGCGGCGCCCCGCTTCGATTCCTCCGTATCGAGGTCGAAGTCGAAGCGCTCCGTGCCGGCTGCGACTTGCGGCGCCACGTGCCGCGCGAGCGCGAGCATCCGCTGCATCGCGTGCGGCCCCGCCGCCGGCTCGGCCGCGTCCGTCAGGCTGTTCGCGCCGAAGGGCTCGGTCCAGTCCGAGCGCGCGAGCCCGCTGCGCCGCCCCGCGCCCGACGCGAGCGCGACCATCGAGCTCTTCACGTTGCCCTGGGCGTCGACCGTCCAGTCGGGTGCCCATGCGAGGAGCTCCGTTCGCATCCGCATCCACGCCCGCAGGCCGTCGCGGCGCCCGAACAGGAACGTGCGCTCCGGACCGCGCGCGCCGCCGACGAGCTCGGCGAACTCAGGCTGGATGGCCCAGGCTATCTCGGCCGCGGGATACGCCGCACGCAGAGCGTGGAACACCGGCATCGCGTGCGCCACGTCGCCGAGGTGCGACATGCGAATGAGGAGAATGCGCTCAGGGGACGGCACGGCGGCGGGAAGGGGTTGGGAGGCGCGGGGCGCGGCCCCGTAGAATGGGCGGCGCATGATACGCCGGATCTCGACCAAGTGGGTGCTCGCGGTGCTCGGCGTGGTCGTCGTGCCATTCGTCGGCTTCGCCCTCTTCGTCTATTCGAAAGTATCCGACCGGCTGTCGGACGACGTCGTGCGCTTCCACCTGCTCAGTGTCGCCGCGGACCTCGCCGACCGCATCGACTCGGAGATCGATGAGCGCAGCCTCGATGTCCGCGACCTCGCCGGGGAGTTCCTCGTCGAGAACCTGCTCGGCGACTACCTGGCGGCCAACCAGCCCGATCGAGCCGATAGGCCCGACGGCGCGGAGCTCCCGGACTGGACCATCTGGCACGGCCCCGTGGAGACGACCTTCGACCGCTACGTCGAGCGCACCGCCGTCTACGACCTCGTCCTCGCGATCGACGCAGAGGGCCGCATGCTGGCGCACAACAGCTTCCGGCCCGACGGCGTCGCTTACGACCCCACGGTCTTCGAGCGGCTCCTCGACCACGACTTCCGCGTCGAATCGTGGTTTCGCGCGGCGATGGAGGACGGGTTCGCGCGCGGCGACCAACACCAGAGCAACCTGATCCCGCTCGCGCTCGACGACGGTGCCGCGCACGCCGAGAACTACCACATCAGCTTCGCCGGCCGCGTCGATCGCCAGGGCGCGCCCGTGGGCGTGGTGTTCCTGCTCATGAACTGGAAGCACATCCAGGACGCGATCTCGGCCTTCGGCGTGCGCCGGCTCCAGGGTCGGGGCGGCGGCGGTCCGGTCGTCGGCGAGGACATCTACAAGTCCTCGTACGCCTGGATCTGGAAGTCCGACGCCGACACGATCCTCGCCCACCCGTCGCGCGAGCTCTACGGGATGAAGGTCTCCGAGGAGCCCCTCAACCTGCCGCAAATGGTCGCGCGCGCGCGCTCCGCGGCCTGGGGCATGTACCCCGACTACGAGTTCCAGGGCGTCGGCAAGCGCGCGGCCTTCAAGTGGTGCAAGCGCCCCGCGGAGGGCGGTTTCGGGTGGGTGGTCGGCATCGGCATCGACCAGCCTGACATCGAGGCGCCCCTGGACGAGCTCGCGCGCCTGTTCTTCACGTCCTCGGCGTTCGTCCTGACGCTCGCGATCCTCTGGACGTTCTACATCGCACGGCGCACGACGCGCCCGATCAGGGCGCTCGAAGAGCACACGCGCCGCATCGCGGAGGGCGACCTGGACGCGCGCATCGAGGTGCGCTCGAAGGACGAGCTGGGCCAGCTCGCGACGTCGTTCAACACGATGGTCGCCCGGCTCAAGGAGAACCGCGAGCAGCTCGTGAAGGCCGAGAAGGACGCCGCCTGGCGCGAGATGGCGCGCCAGGTCGCGCACGAGATCAAGAACCCCCTGACGCCAATCGCGCTCTCGGTCAGCCTCCTCAAGCGCTCGCGCGACGAGCACTCGCCCGAGTTCGACCGGATCTTCGACCGCACGATGGGCATGATCCAGCGTCAGGTCGACAACATGCGCGAGATCGCGCGCGACTTCTACGCCTTCGCGGGCAAGCACAAGGAGCCGCAGGTCGTCGACCTCGGCGCGATCGTCGACTCCGTCCTGCAGCTCGACCACGCCTGGGCCGAGGATCAGAACGTGCGGATCCACCGCGCCGGCGACGGCGGCCTCGTGTTCGGCGACCCGGACGAGCTCGAGCGCGCGTTCCAGAACCTCGTCTCGAACGCGATCGAAGCGATGCCCGAAGGCGGCGATCTCCACGTCACCGTGGGCGGCACCGAGCGCGAGGTCACGGTCGAGTTCCGCGACACGGGCAAGGGCCTGAGCCAGGAGGTCGAGGGTCACCTCTTCGAGCCGTACTTCACGACCCGCTCATCGGGCACGGGTCTCGGCCTCGCGATCGTGCGCCGCGTCGTGACGGACATGGGCGGGAGGGTCGACCTCGTCAACGCCCCGGACGGCGTCGGCGCGCTGGCTCGTGTGACCCTGCCGCGCCGCTCAACCATGGAAGGACGGTAGGGCTACCCATTCTCCACGACTCGGCTTCGGCCATTGCGCTGCCGCAACGGCCGAAGCCGAGTCGTGGAGAATGGGTAGCCCTACCGTCTTTCACCGCGCCGCTTCATCGAGCCAGAGCTGATGCGCCTCGCGCGCCCGCCCCTCCACCCCGGCGCGCATCGCGGCCGCGACCAGCGCGGTCCGGGCGCGCGCATCGTCGAGCTCGCCGATGAGGAGGCCGGCGACCTCCGCCGCCTCGCCCTCGCGCCCGGCCGCGAGCAGCGCCGCGTAGCACGTCGCGGCCTCGTGCCGGAACTGCTCCGTGAGTCGCCGGCGGATCTCCGCGGCCTGCGCCGCCGCCGCATCCGGCGCGTCGTCCTGCACGCTCGCACCACCCAGCATGGGGATCATCGGCAGCACCTTGCCCCGGCGCGCGGCACCCGGTCCGGCCGCCGCCGGCTTCTCAGGCGCCATCGGAATCGCGGGTATGACCTTCGGCTTCGGGCCGCCCATCGGGATCAACGGCATGGCGCCCCCTGAGCCGATCTCCAGGGGCTGGTCATACGCGCCCAGGGTGTCGCGCAGGAACCGCACGTGCCCGAGCGGATCCTCGAGCAGGAGCCCCGCCGTGCGCCAACGCCCCGCCGCGACGAGCGGCTCGAAGAGCAGCGCCTCGAACCGGCGCAGAGACGCCACGCCCTCCGACGTGCTCGCGCGTTCGTCCGCCCAGTCGAAAGTGGCCGTCCCTTCGCCGACGACGAACCCGAGCCGGATCCAATCGCGCACGAGGCCCTCGTCCGTGGCGCCCTGCGCGACGCGCGCCGTGAGGTCCTGATGGAGGTCCGTGAACGCCTCGCGCGCATCGGCGCTCTCGCCCGCGAGCCCCTGCAGGTCGTGAAAGTGCCGCGACCAGAAGCGTCCTCGGATCTCCGCCGGTTGCGAAGCGCGCAAGTCGTAGAGCCACAACAGCTCCACGAGTGCCTCGTCGCGCAGCCCCGTGAAGAGCAGGTCCTGCACGAGCCGCGAGCGCTCGCCCCAGGCGCGCGCCGGATCGGCCGAAGCGCGCAGGTCGGCGAGCTCCTCCAGCATGAGGTCCTCGGCGCGCTTGCCCTCCAGCGCGGCGCCGAGCCACGCGAGCATCGCGTCCGCCGTCCGGAACCCGACGACGCGGTCGTACTCGCTCCCGTCCTGGAACAGCACGATCGTGGGATAAGCCGTGACGCCGAGCGCTTTCCTCACGTCGACGAGCTCGTCCATGTCGAGCTGAATCGCGAGCCCGCGCTCCGCGACCCACGCGACGAGCCGCGGGTCGATCCACGTCGTGCGATCCATCTGCTTGCACGGAGCGCACCAGCTCGTCATCGCGTCGAGGATCAGGGTCCGCCCCTCCGCCTTCGAGCGCGCGAGCGCGGTCTCGTAGTCGAGCTTCGCGAAGATCGCCGGCGGCTCGTCTTGCGCGCGGGCGGCGGGAACGGAGAGCAGGAGCACCATCGGCAAGGTAACGGGGAGTGCGATGAAGATGTTCATGGGCATGGCCGGGGTCGGTTGGGGGGAGCGCCCCATCCTATCCCGTTCGCGCCCGCGACTCGATCCGCGCACCGTGTTCCCGAGGCGCTACCAGGCCTATAGTCCCCGCCTGATGATCGCGCCGGTTCTCGTCACGGGCGGCACGGGTTTCGTCGGCATCGCGCTCGTGCGCGAGCTCACGGAGCATGGCTACGAGGTACACGTGCTCGCCCGCCCGAGCGCGGACCGAAGCGTCCTCGCGGACCTACCCGTCCAGTGGCACGCGGGCGACCTCCTGGACGCGGCGTCGATCGAGCGCGCCCTCGAGGCCGTGGCCGCGTGCGCCGGCGGCGCGGGCCCGTGGCTCGTACACAACGCGGCCGTGATCAGCTACCGCACGCGCGACGCCGCCCTCCAGCGCGAGGTGAACGTCGAGGGCACGCGCCGGGTTCTGCGGGCCGCGCGCAAGATGGGCGTCACGCGCGCCGTGCACGTCAGCTCCGTCGTCGCCGTGGGCTTCAGCAGCCGCGGCGAGACCCTCGACGAGGGCGCGCCCTGGAACGGCGCGCAGCTCGGCCTCGACTACGTGACGACGAAGCGCGCCGCCGAGGAGCTCGCCCTCGCCGCCGCCGAGGAGCTGGACCTCCGCGTCGTGAACCCCGGCGCGATCTTCGGCCCGTCGCCGCGGCCCGCGAACACGGCGCGGTTCCTGCGCAAGATCGCCGCGGGCGCCCTGGGGCCCATCGCGCCGCCGGGCGTGATGAGCCCGGTGGGTCTGCGCGACGTCGCCACGGGCATCCGCCTCGCGCTCGAGCGCGGGCGCGCGGGTCGGCGCTACCTCCTGTGCGAGTCGACCCTATCGATGAAGGACCTGTTCCGACGCGCGCAGGCCCTGCTCGAACTGAAACCGACGCGCTTCGCGTTGCCGCGCCCGCTGTGGTCCGCCGCCGTGGCGGCGACTCGCGCCGTCGACGCCGTGCGCCCGCTCGAGCTGACGACGCCCCAGGCCCTGAAGGCGCTGGGAGTCGAGTGGCGATTCACGGGCGCCCGGGCCCGGACCGAGCTGGGCTGGGCGCCCGCGCCGTTCGAAGCGGTACTCACGGAGACGCTCGAGTCGCTCGGTCTCACGGGTGCCGCGAATCCCCGCGGGACGTGCAGCGGGTAGTGCCCGGCCGGCCTGGAATCATCGTCTCGTCCCGCGAGTCGCGTCGCGGCCGCCAGGTGGGACACGCGGGGAGAACCCAT
>SMVQ01000344.1 GCA_004357655.1 Planctomycetota bacterium | reverse complement strand
GCAAGGCCTTCGCGCGCGTGTTCCAGGTGCTCGCGAAGCGGCGCGGGGGCGCGGCGTGAGCTCCATTCTCGAGCGCAACCTCGAGGCCCTGCTCCGGCGAGCCTACGAGCCGGCGCGGATGAGCGCCCCGTTCCGGGAGTCCCTGCGCGAGCGGTGGCTCGCGCGCGTCGCCCCGCGCCTCCGCACGCCTCGCGCGCTCCCGCGGGTCGCCGCGATCTTCCTCGCCGTACTCTCCTGCGGCGCGGCGTTCGCCCTCTGGCGCTCGACGCGCGGTCCCGCTCCGGACCTCGTCGCGATCCTCGCGGCGGGCGACGTCGCGGTGCGCCCGGACCCGGCCGGCCCCTGGTCCCGGGCCGGAGCGGCCGAGCGCGCGAACGGCCTCGACTTCGAGCCGCCCTTCCTCGAGCTGGCGACGCCCGATTCGTCCGGCGTGCGCGTCGCGCTCGGGAGCCGGCCGGTCGAGCTGCGGGCGACGCGGTCAGCGCGGCTCACTATCGGCGAGGAGCTCGGCACGGTGCGCGTCGAGCTCCGCGCGGGCGGTCTGGCGCTGCACGGCGGCGCCGGGGGCGACGAGCTGAGGGTCGTCACGAGCGAGGGCGCCGTGCTCCACACGGCCGGCGCGCTCGCGCTCGTCTACGTGCCGCCGGGCGAGATCGGCGCGCTCGCGGGTCGGCTCGCGGGGCTCGTCGTCGCACGGCCCCTCGTCCGGATCCGCGTGGACGGCACGGCGTGGCTCGCGGCGACGGGCGTCGCGATCCGGGGTGAGCGATTCCTACAATCGGGCGCGCTGCTCGAACCGACCGACCCCGGCTCCGCCACGGCCGTGCGCGACAGCGGCGCCGATCGCGAACCCGTCCAACTCGCAGCCGATCCGCTCCCCGAGGACGTGGACGCGCCGGCCACGGGTTTTGCCTGCACGGGGCGCGTCCGGGACGCGGAGACCGGCGAGCCGGTCGCGGACTTCCGCGTCTGGACCCTGCGGTCGGTCGCGCTGCCCAAGGTCGCCGAGCCGGAGCACTTCGATTTCGAGTCGCGGGAGGACGGCGACTTCACGGTCGCGAGCGTGGCCGACGGGAAGTACCGGGTCTTCGTCGAGGCGCAGGGCTACGCCGTATGGAAGGCGACGCTCACCCTGCCGCGCGCCGAAGGGGACGACCCGCTCGAGGTGCGGCTCGTGCGCGGCGGCTCCGCGCGCGGCTACGTCACGGACGCCGCGACGGGCGCGCCGATCGCGGGGGCGCTCGTCCTCGCCGAGCTCGACCTGCCCTACCAGCTCCTCGGTTTCGACGGGCCGATGGGCCCGATGCCGGCGGCGAGCGCGACGACGGACACGAGCGGGGCGTACGTGCTCGAGCACCTCACGCCGAACCGCCACCTGCTGCGCGTGAGCGCCGCCGGGTACGCTCCGCGCTGGACGCCCTTCGTCGAGGTCGGGACGGGGCCGGCGTGCGACGTGCCCCTGGTCGAGCTGACTCCCGGCGGGCACATCTTCGGTCGCGTCGAGCGCGCGGACGGCTCGGCGTGGGTCGGGGCCGAGATCGTGGCCTCGATGTTCGTCATGAATCGGCCCAACCTGTGCATGACCTTCGGCTTCGACACGACGGGGCCGGACGGTCGCTACTCGATCGAGCACGTGCCGGCCGGCCACTACGTCCTCCTGAACACCACCGAACAGCCCAACGCGGCGCCGCAATGGGAGCGCGTGCTGCAGGCGAGCATGCCGAAGGAGGGCGAGCTCGAGGTGAACTTCCTGAGTCCGACCAGCCAGACGCACGTCACGGGCCGGCTCACGGGCGCCGCGGGCGAGCCGGTCGCGGGGCTGTCGATCACGTTCTCGCCCGACCCCTACGGCAGCAGCTTCACGGGCTGGAGAGCCACGCCCGCGGATGCCGACGGCGCGTACGAATTCACCGACGTCGCGCCGGGTGTCTACGGCGTGTTCGTCTCCCGGAGCATCTCGATCGAGATGACGCTCGTGCGGGTCGTCGAGGTGCCCGCCGAGCCCGAGTTCCAGCTCGACCTCACGCTGCACGACACGGAGATCCGCGGGACGATGTCCACGGCCGGCGACGCGGGCCGACCGGGTGCGGTGACCCTGCTCGCGGTCCGCGTCGACGGGGGCCCCGTGGGCGTGACCTACTTCGCCGGCAAGCTGGAGGTCGCGCGGCCCGGCTCGTTCGAATTCCCCTGGCTCGAGCCCGGCGACTACCTCCTCTACGCCATCGACGACGCCGGCGAGCTCTGGGCCGACACCTCGGGTCGGCTCGCGGTCGTGCCCGGCCAGCCTCTCGTCCACGACTTCGAGTTCCGGTCAGGCGGCGACATCCGGGTCGCCCTCGTCGACCCATACGGGCACCCGGTCGATGGTGCGCGCGTGAGGTTCGTCGACGACGACGGCGAATCGTTGCCCCTGCCGCCCCAGATGACGACGGGCGCGGCCGGCGTGCTCGAGTCCGGCGCTGTGCGGCCCGGGCGTTGGACCGTGATCGCGTCCAAATCGGGCTACCGCCGGGCGGAAGCCCGGCTCGTCGTGCTCGAGGGTGAGACGGTCGAGCGGACGCTGGTGCTCGAGCCGCGGTAGGCGCGGCGCGAAAACCGGGAATCCGCGCAGGGTTCACGGGCTCGCGTGCACTCAACGGGTGTCGTCCCAACTCCGGTTCAAGAGCATCCACATGAGCACCTCGCAGACCGTCGCTCTCGCCGTCGCCCTCACCGCCGTCCTCAGCGCCACGGTCACGACGTTCCTCACCGATTCACCGGCGCGGGCGGCGGACGGGCCCGCGGTCACCTTGCCGCCGCGACCGCTCGACGCCGACGTGGAACGCATCGCGGCCCGGCAGGCCGACATTCTGGCGGCGCTGGAGGACGTGCAGATGCAGCTCGCCGGGAACGTGGGCAGCGGGCGGGTGTCGATGGGCGACGTCGAGCTGGCGGTACGGCGTTACATGGAGAGCGCGGAGCACGCCGCCGCCACGGACTCGCCCGCGGCGGTCGATGCGGACTCCCCCGCCGGTCTGCCGAGCGGCGAGGAGCTGCTCGCCATGCTCACGGACGACGAGCTCGGGCCGGCGGAGCGCCAGCGGCTCTGGCAGCGGCTCTCCGCGGAAGGGCGGACGGAGGAGGCCATCGCCATGTTCGAGGCACGCGCTGAGGCGGACCCGAACAACCCGGACAAGCGGGTCGAGCTCGGCCAGGCGTACCTCCAACAGATCCAGGAAGTGGGCAACGGCCCGCTCGCGGGTGTCCTGGCTACGAAAGCCGATGGCGCCTTCGACGCCGCGCTCGAGATCGACGCGCGCCACTGGGAGGCCCGCTTCAACAAGGCCGTCGCGCTCACGTTCTGGCCCCCGGTGTTCGGCAAGCAGCCGGCCGCCATCCAGCAGTTCGAGACCCTCGTCCAGCAGCAAGCGCAAGTCGCGCCTGACGACAACCACGCGCAGACGCACCTGCTCCTCGGGAACATGTACCAGCAGCTGGGCGAGCACGGGAAGGCCGTGGCGGCGTGGCAGGCGGGCCTGGTCGTCTTCCCGAACCACGAGGGGCTGCTCCAGCAGCTCGCGCTCGCCACGGGGGACTAGGCTCGAGTTTCGCCATCCTGGGCGAAACTCGGGCGCTCGCCGTGGAGGCGAGCCGGCGGCGTAGTCGCCGTACGGTGTGGGCATCCGAGTGCGCGGAGCGCGCGCATCAATCGGCCCGAAGGGCCGTCCTGACCGCGCCGCCGGAAGCTGCGCGGCACAAGGGCCCCTGGTCCCGAGCCAGTGATTTTCTGCGCACCCTGCTACCGATCGGCCGCGCGAGAAACTCCGGGGAGCACCACCGGGGGCTCTTCGGCGCCGCCGGAAAGGGCGCAACTCCAGACCCGGCTGGTCCGGGTCTCCGCCCGATGCGTTCGGCCCACCACGCGATTTCCCCAGGAATTCACGGGGAATGCTTGTTGGGGGACCTCGAACTCGGTTGGCTCGGGGCACGACAGGGGCTCGAAGGCCGTCGCTCCCGATGGCCCCCGGAGCGCCGCGGACGAGACCATGAACAACCCTCACAGGACCGCTTCACTCGAGCTCGCTCTATTCCTCACCCTCGTCGCCGGCGGGTGCCACCACGTCTCGAGCGGCTCGGGCGGGGGCATCTTCGGCACCGAGATTCACGTGCAGGGCGTGGCGCGGTTCCTCGACATCGACATGGACGGCGCCCCCGGCCAGGGGGATGAGATCATCATCGGATTCGACGCAGGCGTGCGCCTGAACACCTCCGATCCGGACGAGCTCGTGCTGCCCGTCGCGGGCGATGCCTTCGGCCTGGGCGCCACCCTGATCGCGGGTCCCGCCGCGAACGAGGTGACCGTCGTGCTCGGTGTCGGGGCGCGAGTCCGGACGCGGGGCACGCACGTGGAAGGCCAGGACAGCCCCGGCTCCCCGTCGGGCATCGATATTTCGGCGAGCCTCACGCCGAATGCGATCGAGAACGCGATGACCGGCGCGGACGCGGAACCCGCGCCGTCTGGACCGCTCGACATCGTCCCGGGCTACGTGGACGCCGGCGAGCTCGTGCCCGAGGTTGCGAGCACGATCGCGGTGATGGATCTGAACCACGACGGGAACCCCGACGCGGTCACCGGCTACGACGACGGCCGCTTCGCCATTCAGTTCGGGAACGGAGACGGCTTCGGTCCGGCCATTCAATACACGAACCTGTCGGGGTCGGGCGTGCGCTCGGTCGCGCTGGGCGACGTCGACGGCGACGGTGACCCGGACATCGTGCTCGGGACGACCGGCTCCGACGAAGTGTGGCTCAACGATTCCAATGGGTTCTTCGCTCCGGGATCGCCATTCGGCGCCGGGGTCACGCACGGCCTCGCCCTCGCGGACTTCGACTGCGACGGCGTACTCGAGCTCGCGACCGTGGGCGCGGGACCGAGCCGCTTCTTCGAGAACGACGGCACGGGCCTGTTCACGGATACGGGCGTCTCTTTCGGCCCCGGCCCGGCCAACGCCCTCGGCGCCCTCGACTTCGACCGTGACGGCGACCTCGACCTGGTCATCGGCGCGGACGGGATGATCGTCCTGTGGATCGACACGCTCCGCGAGGACGGCGGCTTCGCGTTCGGCGCGACGTTCGGGAGCGCGGACACGCGCGCGATCGCGGTCGGCGACCTCGACGGCGACGGCTTCCCCGACTTCATCGCGGGCAACGACGGCCCGAACGTGACGTGGCTGGGCACGGGCTCCACGTTCGTCGCGGGCCAGGTCTTTCCCAACGCTTCGGACCAGGTCGATCTGGACACGAACAGCCTCTTCCTGCTCGACGCCGACGGCGACGGGCACCTCGACCTGATCGAGGGGTTCACCACCGGGGCACGCGCCTGGTGGAACGACGGGACGGGCTTCCTCGTCCTGCTGGAGGCCGTGGTCTCCGACGATCCACCGGTCGGGCTGGCCGGAGCGGACGTCGACGGTGACGGCGACCTGGACCCCCTGGCGGCGTTCATGGGAGCCGCGCCACGCCAGTACCGGGGCTCGCTCACGGGTACCTGGGGCGAGTTCGGGTTTCGCGATTCGGCGCAGGAGCTGGGGCTGGAGTCGACGCTGGCGATCGCGATCGCGGACGTGGATCAGGACGGGAAACTCGACTTCGCGGCCGCGAACAGCTACGCGATCGAGGTCTGGTCCAACGACGGCATCGGGCCGCAGGGGCAGCCGCTGTTCGTCACCCCGCCCGCCGTCCTCCCGTCACCCGGCGGTCGCATCCCGGCGCTCGAGTTCGTCGACCTCGACTGCGACGGCGATCCGGACCTGCTCGCCGCGGTCCAGTTCTTCGGCGTCGCGGCGTGGCTGAACGAAGACGGGCTGCTCAGTCCGGTCGCCACGACCTTCGGCAGCTCACCCATGACCAGCTCGCTCGCCGTCGGCGACCTCGACGGCGACGGTGACCTCGACCTCGTCGTCGGCGTGACGGGGCTCGCGCCGGACGAAGTACTCCTGAACCTGGGCCGCGACGATTCCGGCGTGTGGCTCGGCTTCGCGGACGCGACGCCGCTCCCCGAGGAGCCGCTGGCCACGGGCGCCGTCGCGCTCGGAGACCTCGACGGTGACGGCGATCTCGACCTCGTCACGGGCCACCTCGGACTCCTGGTGCCCGACCGCCTGTGGCTCGGGGACGGCGCGGGCGGCTTCGCGCTCGTGGCCACGACGCTGCTCGGCGAGCTCAATACGATCGACATCGTCTTCGGAGACGTCGACCTCGACGGTGACCTCGACATGGTGACGGCGAACAACAAGGAGAATCGGCTCTGGCGCAACGACGGGACGGCGGGCTTCTCCATCGCAGACTCGTTCGACTTCCCGTTTGCGGATTCCACCGATATCGAGCTCACCGACCTCGATGGCGACGGCGACCTCGACCTCGTGGTCGGGAACGGGTCGGACGTCGGAATCCAGATCTGGTTGAACGGCGGCCTCGCGCCAGGGGGTGGGAACGCATGGCTCGGCTTCAGCACGGAACCCCTCACGCTCCAGCGGATCAGCGTGGAGAGCCTGGCCCTCGGAGACCTGGACGGCGACGGCGACCCGGACCTGATCTCGGGCAACGGGGGCGACGTGCCCAACCAGCTCTGGGTCAATCGGTAGGCCGCCTCCTCTCCTCTCCCTTTCCGGAGGTCGGGGTCGCGCGCCCTCAGCGCGTTTGGGCGCGGTAGTGGTCGGCGCGCGCTTTGTCTCCCAGCCGCTCGAGCACGGCGATGAGCTTGTCGTAGACGTCCCGGTCGAAGGGTGGCGCAGCGCGGTCGATGTTCTTTACAGCGCGCTCCCAGGCCTCCGCGGCTCCGTGTAGGTCGGCGCGTTGGTCTGCCAGGAGTACGCCGAGGGAGTACGGCGCGTTGAAGTCCGTTGAGTCGCGTGTTTCGGCCTCGCGGAACCAGCGCTCCGCTTCCTCGTAGCGCCGATCGCCGTACCGCAGGCGTCCGAGCTGATAGAAGTCGATCGCGTCCATTTTCGAGGGATCGATCGCGAGCGCCGCGATGAGCTCCGCCTCGGCGTAGTCGTCGCGGTGCAACGCGATCCATGCCCGCGCCAGGCGCGTCCGCGCGAATATGTTGCGCGGGTCGAGGGCGACGGCCTGGCGCAGGTGCGCAGTGGCCCCCGTGAAGTCCTCCACGTCGAGCGCCGCGATGCCGAGCTGCAGGTAGCCGTTCGCGTCCGAGGTCTTGACCCCAGCCGGGATCGCGCGCGACCCGAAGATCCCGAGGCCTACGACGAGCAAGCCCAGCCCCAGCCGGCCGAGCCGGCGCGCGCGCGCGGCGTCCACCAGCCAGAAGAAAGCGTACGCGCCCAGGATCATGAGCGGCGGGACGACGGGCACCCGGAAGCGCGAGCACACGAAGAAGGCGATGACGCCGGCGGCGTAGACGAGGACGAAGCCCCACACCGGGAAGGTGCGCATTCCGCCCCTGAGCGAGAGCGCGAGCCCGAGCAGTCCGAAGCCCGCGATCACAGCGAACGAGAGCGGCAGGAACCCCACGATCGGACCGAAGCGGCGCGCGAAGAACCGCGCCTCCTGGTTGTTGCCGAGCTCCCAATCGATGGAGAAGAGCCGCGCCTTCCAGCCAAGCTGCCGCAGGGCCGCCCCCGGCGCACTCGCCGCCCAGGCCCACGCCTTGCGGGCGTAGTGGCGCGAGACTTCCGACGGCCGTAGTGAGTGGCCGG
>SMVQ01000343.1 GCA_004357655.1 Planctomycetota bacterium | reverse complement strand
TCCGTCGTGATCGCTTCCACCTCCGCGAGGACGCGGTCTGAGGCTGTCTCGGGCTCCGCCTGCGCGACCTCGAGCGACGTCGCAACGTCCGTGGAACCAGGCTCGGCGAATCGGAGCAGGCCCCAGACGCCGCCCGTCATCGCGACGACGGCGGCCGCTGCGCGAAACGCCGGACGGGACCAGATCGAATGCACGGGCGCCGGTCGAAACGGGCTCGCAGAGCCAGATGCACCGGAGGCGCCCGAGGCGGGCGCGCCGCCCGCGGCGTCCATGAGCTCCGCGAGCGCGCCCTCGGAGAGCGTCGGCTCGCCGCCGTACACCTCGCGCACGAGCCCGATCGTGCCCTCGAGGCGCTCCCGCTCCGCGCGCAAGTCGGCCGATGCGGCGAGCGCCGCCTCGATCTCCGTCCGCCCGCTCGCGTCCGCTTCGCCCAGGATGTACGCGCACAGGAGCTCGTGCAGCTCCTCGTTCCGATTCTTCGCTCCGCTCATGACAGATCTCCTTGCACCAAACCGAGGCCCATCCGGGTCCCCGTGACCGCGCGGTCTTCCCGCTTACTCGGAATGCCCTGCAAGACCGGCGCCAGCTGTGCGCTGAGCGCCTTCAAGCCGACGCTGACGAGCCACCCGACCGTGCCGATCTTCCTGCCGGTGATCGCCGCGATCTCGCGGTAGCTCTTCTCGCCGAGCAGCCTCAGGATCAGCACCTCGCGCTGGTCCTGGGGCAGTTCGCCGAGCTGCCGCTCGACGACGGCGCGCGTGTCCGCGGCTTCGACGGCGGCCAGCCCACCCTCGGAAGCCTCGGGGGCTGCGGCGCGTTGCTCGCGCTGCCTGCGTCTCGTATCCGACCTGAGTGCGTCCATGCAGAGATTCCTCGTGACTGTGTGCAGCCAGCTCGCGAGCTGGGCACGCTCCGGGCGCGAGTCGCCTTCCGGCTCCAGAGGGAGCACGGGCGGCTGCTGCGCCAACTTGAGGAAGGCGTCCTGCACGACGTCCTCGCACGGGCTCCCGGCCCCCAGGAGGCTCCGCGCGTGCCGCAGGAGCGCACCTTGATGGCGTCGGACCAGCTCCGCGAAGGCGCTCGTATCGCCCTCCCGATAGCGGTCCAGGAGCTTCGTCTCAGGGACGTCGGTCATACCTTCCAGCCCGAGAACGGCGGGGGCGGGACGGTTCTTGGGAAAAACCGGCGGTCCTCGGGGGCGGGAATCTAGGCCGCCACCGAGGGGCGGTCACACGGCATCGCCGGTCAGTCGGATTTTCCGCCGCGATACGGTGACGCGTAATACGGTGCCGGACACTTCTTGCCCCCTTCGCGTCCGTTCCGTACCGCACACCAGCCGGGGCAGCGCCGGCTGGTGTGCGGTACGGAACGGACGCGAAGGGGGCAAGAAGTGTCCGGCACCGTATCGTCAGTCGGATTTTCCGCCGGAGCCGATGAGCAGCTTCACGAGCTCGTCGATGTTCAGGATCGACGGGACGGACGGGTCGTTGGAGTTCAGGGTCACGTGCTCGATCTGCAGGTTCTCGGCCGCCTGGCGCGCGAGGAAGATGCGACCGCCGACGGTGTCGAGGGCTTTGTTGCGGAGCTCGTTGCGGAGCGCCTCCGCCTTGTCGACGGCGAGGCGGCCGTCGGCGACGAGCGTCTCGTAGTCGGCCGAGGCCTTGGCGCGCGTGCCCTTGTCGTACACCTCGGCCTCGGCGAGGATCTCGGCGATCGTCACCTTGTTGACGGAATCGACCTCCTGCAGGCGCTTGTCCCAGTCGCCGCGCAGCTCCTTCTCCGCGGCTTCGATCTCCGCCGAGAGCTTCTCGGTGATCGCGGCCTGGTCCTCGACGAGCTTCTCGGCCTCCGCGAGCAACCTCAACTGGTGCGTGAGCTGCTTGGCCTGGAGCTTGGCCTCGTACGGGGGCGCAAAGCTCACGGCGCGGATGAGCACGGTCTCCGGCTCGACGTGAAACTGGGCCATCTCCAGCTCCAACGGCAGGAGCGATTCCTGGGCGATCCTCAGGCGCATCTCCGGGTCGTAGATATCCTCGGAGGAGAGCTGCGCGAGCTGCTCGCGCAGCACCTTCTCGATCACGCTTTCGAGCCGGTCGCGGTAGATCTCCTGATTGCCGGCCAGAACCAGCTTGTAGGCTTCGCCTTTGATGATGTGGTAGGTCACCGTCACGTCGAAACTGACGGGGTTGTTGTCCTTCGTCCGTACTTGGAGCGCTTCCACGGTCCTACCTTGGGAGGTCGGGCGCGAACCTTGACGCGCAAAGGTCAGGAAGTGCGTGCGCTGGTCCAGGAAGTACCACTTGTGGTAACCGGTGATCCCGAGGTGGAACCCGGGCTCGAAGTCCTCCTCGAGGATGCCAGCGCCGCCCCACAAGGTGTTGCGGACGCCGACGCGCGCGACCGGGACGGTCTCGATCATCGCCGCGAGGGCGCCCACGATCAGGAGGCCGAGGACGACCACTGCGAGGAAAAAACGTGCGGCTTTCATGGCTACTGTCCTCCCGTGATGGAATCGTCGAGCATCGTCTCCACGCCGCCGCGTCCGTCGATGTGCTCCAAGCGCTTCGGCTGCGGATCGCGGCTGTAGGGGATGAGCGTGAACGTGATGCTGAGCAGTTTCTCGATGAGCGCCTCGCGCACGATGACCTCGCCGCGCTCCTCGAGCGCGAGCGCCTTGCTATGGATGCCCTCGGCCTCTTTGCGGTACTTGGCCTCGAGGCCGCGCGCCTCCTCGATCAGCTCGAGCATGAGACCCTCGCCCTGTGCCGTGCGTTCCGTCGCGAACGCGTCGGCGCCCCTCATGATTCGGATCGAATCCGCTTCGGCCGAGCGGCGTGCTGCGACGAGCTCGCCCTGGAGCTCCTGCATCTGGACCGTCTTCTCGCGCTCGACGGCGGCGAGGCGTTGCGCTCGCTCCTGGATGAGCTGGTCGAGCTTGGCCACGAGGCGTTGAACCTCCTGGTCGGCTTCCTTGCGGCTCTCGATCGCACTCTCGTAGTCCGGGTCGAACTGCGGGTTGGGCGTCTTGATCAGCGTGACCCGGATGCCGTGCGGTGCGAGGACCTCGTTCATGCGGATGCGCGCGGCCGTCGGCGCCTGCTTGTAGATCGTCGGGTCGGCCACTTCCACCGCCGTGTAGCGCCCGAACTCGTCCCTCAGAATCGAACGTGCGTGCGCCTTGATCCAATCCTCCTTGTACGCGTCGCCCGGCCCCGAGTCATCGATGAGTGTCAGCGTCTCGCTCGGCATGATCTCGTACTGGATGCTCAGGTCATCGATCTTGAAGTTGGAGCCATCGCTCGCGCGAACCGTCAGCATCGGCACGTGGTTGTTGCTGATGACCTTCTGCCCCTTCATGAGGAAGCTCTGCGTGGTCTTGTCGAAGATGAAGATCTCCTGAATGAACGGGATGTAGAGCTTGAAGCCGGGTTGGGTGATGACCTCCTGCTTGCCGGTGATGTAGTTGATCTTGACCGCTACCTCTTGCGGCTTGATGTTCGCCACGCCCAGCTTCCCGGAGACCGCCATGAGGAGCCCCGTGATGAGGATGAGCCCGAACACCGCGGCGGCGGCCATCACCACCGGCGGGGGCTTGTCGATCATCGGCCTCCGGGACCCGCCCTCTCCGCGCTTCGGCGGCCAGCCGCTGGGCGCTCCGCCCTCGACATCGATCGTCTTGCTCATTGTGTCAGTCCTGCTTTCGAATCCGCTTCGGTGCCTCGGTGCCCTGCATGGCTGTACGGTACGCCTCGGCCGGCATTCACCAAACCTTGCCGACGTGGAAAGAGCGGCGGGGTCCGGCCCGGCACCCGGGGCTCACGGCCCCCCACGAATCCCGTTGCGCCGCCCCGGGGAGGGCCCGATCATGCGCCCGTGACGCCCGAATTCGACCCCAACGCGGCCGCCCTCGAGGGCGCCGGGATCTTCGGCCTCCCACACTCCGCCGCGGAAGCCGCGGTGCACGTCCTGCCCGTGCCCTTCGACGCCACGACTTCCTACCGGAAGGGCGCCGCGCTCGCGCCCGAGGCCGTGCTGGCCGCGAGCCGGCAGGTCGAGCTGTTCGACATCATGACGGGGCGGCCCTACGAGGCGGGCATCCACCTGTTGGCCTCGGATCCGCGGCTCGCGGCGCTGCAGGTCGAGGCCGCTGAGCTCGCCGCGCCGATACTCGCACGCGGCGGCGAGCTCGGCGGCGACGCGCAACTCACCGCGGATCGCAGGCGCGTCGACGCGATCGGCGCGGAGCTGAACGCGATCGTAGGCGAGCGGACGGCCGCGAGCATGGCGGAGGGGAAGCTCGTCGCGGTACTCGGCGGCGACCACTCGACGCCTTTCGGCGCGATCGAGGCCTGCGCCGTGCGCCACCCGGGTCTCGGCCTCCTGCACGTCGACGCACACGCCGATCTGCGCTCGGCGTACGAGGGTTTCACCTGGTCGCACGCCTCGATCCTGCACAACGTCCTCGAGCGCCTGCCGGGCGTCGCGCGGGTCGTGCAGTTCGGGATCCGCGACCTCTGCGAGGAAGAGTTGGGTGCGCTCGAGAGCTCCGGCGACAGGATTCGCACGGTGTTCGACACGGATTGGATGCGCGTCCGGCATGCCGGCGGGGACCTTCGCCCGCTCGTGCGCGACGCCCTGGACGCCCTGCCCGATGAGGTCTGGGTGAGCTTCGACGTCGACGGCCTCGAGCCCGCCCTCTGCCCGAACACCGGCACGCCCGTGCCCGGGGGCCTCACCTGGCACGACGCCATGCTCGTGCTCTCCGAGCTCATGGCCTCCGGGCGGCGCGTGGTCGGGCTCGACCTCTCCGAGGTGAGCCCCGGGCCGGCCGGCGACCCGGGCGGGACCGGCTGGGACGCCATCGTCGGGGCGCGGCTCCTGTACCGGCTGATCGGAGTGGCGCTCGCGACCCGCGCTACCTGAAATAATCGGGGCGCTCGGGCGTACCCGCCGACAATACGGTTCCGCGACAAATTCTTCACAACTCGGGGGGAATGTCGCGACGCATCCCCGAGTTGTGAAGAATTTGTCGCGGAACCGTATGAGGAACATGAGCACTAGCCACCCCGAAGACGACGGCCCGAAGACCCCGCGCCGCGCTGCGGACAAGGCCTGGCGCGATTGGTACGCGGGCGGTGAAACGCCCGGCGAACCCGCGACGGCCGGGGGCCCGACGAGCGACGTCCCCCCGGTGAACGCGGGGCGCGAGCCGAAGACCCCGCGCAACCCCAGCCGGGTCGGCGACGGCTCGATCGAGGGCTGGATGAACCGCTACCTCAGGCCCGGGACGCGCGACTGGGCGGCGGCCTGCCATCTCCTGCCCCTGCTCTCGTACGTGATCCCGCTGCCGGCCTCCGGGATCCTGTTCGCGTTCCTCGTCTGGCACTTCAAGCGCGACCACGAACCGGGCGTGGCATCGCACGGCAGGGAGGCGCTGAACTTCCAGATCACGCTCCTCCCGGTGACCTGGATCGCCTACGCGCTCTTCGTCATTCCTGGGATCGTGGTGAGCGCCGCGGCGATCGGGCTCATGATCGTGGCGTCGATCCGCGCGAGCCAGGGCGATGCGTTCCGGTACCCGTTCACGGCCCGGCTCGTACGGAGTCAGGAATGAATCCGCCGCCACCGTGCGATCTCGCACCACCCCGATCAGAAGGAAGCCTAGGTTTCCTTCTGACCGGGGTGGTGCGAGATCGCACGGTGGCGGCGGATTCGTTCCTGACTCCGTATCACGCGAACAGCCATGCGATGTACGCGAGGTAGCTCGCCAACAGGAAGGCGCCCTTCGCCCTCCCGGCGCGGCCGCGCATGAAGAACGGGAGCGACACGAGCACGAGGGCGAAGGCGAGACTCACGGGGAAGTCGCGCCCGAGCATCACGTCCAGGTCGTGCGCGAGGACAGGGCCGCCCGTGATCGGTCGGATCATGCCCGCGATGCCGATCACGGCGAGGGAGTTGAACACGTTGCTCCCGATGACGTTGCCGAAGGAGATGTCGTGGTGGCCGCGCAAGGCGCTCCCGATCCCGGCCGCCAGCTCGGGTAGCGAGGTGCCGACCGCGATCACGGTCAACCCGATCACGGCCTCCGAGATCCCGGCGCGCGTCGCGAGGCCCTCCGCTCCGAACATCGCGAGCTTCGCCCCGATCCCGATCGCGACCGCGCCCGCGATCACGCCGATGATCGGGCGGCGGGAGGAGTGCTCCTCGGCCCCCTCCGTGCTCACGAACCCGCGCGGGCTACGGAGCAGAACGAAGTTGTAGAGCGCGAACACGGCGAGCAGGAGCCCCGACTCCAGGCGCGTGACGCTCCCGTCGTAGCAGACCGCCCACAGGATCGCGAGCGAGCCGAGGAGCCACACGACCTCGCGCAGCGCGACCCGACCGGTCAGGATGCGCGGGAGGATGATCGCGGATACCCCTAGGACGAGCCCGATGTTCGCGACGTTCGAGCCGAGGACGTTGCCGAGCGCCATCGCGCCCCGGCCTTCCCATGCGGCGAGGCCCGAGACGACGACCTCGGGCAGAGAGGTGCCCCAGGCGACGACCGTCAGGCCGATCATGAGCGGACTGACCCGCCACTTCCGGGCCAACGACGAGCCCCCATCGACGAGCCACACCGCGCCCTTCGCGAGCAGGCCGAACCCGATGAGGAGTCCCAGAAGCTCGAGCACCCATTCCGTCACGCGGCGAATCCTACGCCGGGAGCCGGAACCATCCACCACATTCGGAAGACCTCCGCTCGTCGCGCGGCTCACGCCTCGTACCATGAAGAAGTCATGGCCCGCGTCGATCACCCCGTCATCGCGATCAACGGTCTGCTCTCCCTGGAGCAGGAGCCCGCGCTCCATCTCTCCAATCGCTACGCGCGCGCCGTGCTGCGGGCGGGCGCGGTACCCTTCGCGATCCCGCCCGTCGGCGGCCCGATGGACGTCGAGCGCCTGCTCGCGAGCGTCGACGGGCTCCTGCTCGCCGGCGGCGACGACTTCGATACGGCGCGCATCGGACTGGGCCCGACCCACAGCGCGGCGCGACCGGTCCCCGCGGAGAAGCAGGACTTCGATTTCCTGCTCGTCGAAAAGGCGCTGGCGCGCGGCACCCCGGTCCTCGGCATCTGCTACGGGATGCAACTCCTGGGGCTCGCGGGCGGCGCGCGGCTCTTCCAGCACCTGCCCGCGGACCTCCCTCTGGCAAGTGAGCACGCCGGGGGTGCGGTGCACGAGATTCATCCGGACGCCGGCTCGAAACTTTCGCGCTTCATCGGTGTAGATCCGATCCCGGTGATCTCCCGCCATCACCAGGCCCTGACCGACGTCGGGGCGCTCTGGACCGTCAGCGCCGTCGCGCCGGACGGGGTCATCGAGGCGATCGAGCGGGCCGACCTGGCATTCGCGCTCGGTGTGCAGTGGCACCCCGAGCTCGCGGAGGAGGGGAGCCCGCACGACCGGCTGTTCCAGGCCCTGGTCGGCGCGGCCGGAATGGCGGTCGCGAGCCGCGAGTTCCAACGGACCCCCTGATACAAGTCGAGAGCATGAAGCACGTGTCGAAACTGTCGCCCGAAGCCCTGGCCGCGCTCCAGAAACGCGACAAGCGCCGGCTCATCATCATGACCGCCGCGGTCATCGTGCTGGCGATCACGTACTTCGTCACCCAGGGCCAGAAGAAGCGACTCGAGAGCGAAGCGGGGCTCGACCTCCCGACCGTCCAGGTGCCGACCGTAGAGCGGTTCGACGTGCCCATCTTCGATACCTTGGAGGTTCTCGATGGGATCAAGGACACGCGGCCCCAGGATCGGGTCATCCTCGAGCCGGAAGCGCTGAACGCGGTGTTCGACTACGGGCGCCTCCTGACCGTGCGCCACTACGACGCGATCGACATCCGAGACCTCACGCCGGAGATCTACGCCGAACTCATGGCGAACCCCTCGGCGCACCGCGTGGAGCCCTTCCGCGCGCGCGGCGAGATCGTCTTGGTCGCCACTCGCAAGCGTGCCGACAACCGACCGGAAGAACACGCGGGCACGATCCGGTTGGACGATGGCACGTACGCGCACTTCATCGTCCTCACACTCAGCGACGGTGCGGCGGACGTCGGCGACTTCGTCCGCGTGGACGGGATGTTCCTCAAGATCTACAGCGCCGAGGGCCCGGACGGATGGGTGGAGGGTCCACTCCTCTGCGGTCCGGAGACGATCCCGTCGTACCCCGCGTTCGATCCTTCGCAGGGTATCGCCACAGATTTCATGGAGGAAGTGCGCGACGACACTCTGGGCGAGGTCACGGGTCTGCCCTTCGGCCCGAAGTGGGACCTCATGGCGATGGCCCTCCACTTTAGCGACGAGGTGGACTGGAATGCAGCGCCGGAGATCGACGGGCAGATGATCGCCGAGCTCTTTGCAAACCCGGATGCCTATCGCGCGAAGCCCTTCCGAGTGGGCATCTCCCAGAATCTCGACGGCGGCGTCGAGAAAGCGGGCGAAAACCCCCTTCGAATCAACAAGATCACTACGGGCTGGATCGGCAACCAGAACTGGTCCGGACAGGTTCCATACCTGCGTTACCTGGCGCCGTTCGAGCGCTCAGATGTGGGCTACGGAAAGGCCAAGTACCTCGTGGCCAAAGGGTTCTTCTTCAAGAACTGGTCGTACACGACCACCGTAGGCGACATCCGCCGCGTGCCGGTGTTCGTCATGACCTCGGTCGAGCCCTTCGAAGTCGTGCCCGACGAGCGGCCGATGATCATCATGTGGGGCGTCTTCGTCGCGACGATCCTGACGGCGTTCATCTTGTGGGCCTTGCTCGCGCGCGACAAGAAGAGGTCCGCTCAGCTCCATGAAGCGCTCGTTCGACGCCGCCGCGCGCGGCGCGAGAAGACCGCCTGAGGACGTGGGTGGCACCGTCGTCGAGGTCGGGACGAACCCTGCCTACGAGGTGTCCGTGGGACCGGGCGTCCTGGCCGACGTGGCCGGATTCGTGGGCGGCGCGGGCGCGCGGGTCGCCGTGCTCGCCGACGCGCGCGTAGCGGAGCTCCATGCCCATCGACTGGCCGGGCTCGAGCGCGCGCCGCGGCTCGACGTGCCGCCGGGGGAGGGCTCGAAGTCCCTCGCGCGCCTCGGAGCGGTGCTCGACTTCCTCGCCGAGGCGGAGCTCGACCGCTCATCCTGCCTCGTCACCCTCGGCGGCGGCGTGCCGGGCGACCTCGGCGGCCTCGCGGCTTCGCTCTTCAAGCGCGGCATCGCCGTCGTGCACGCTCCGACGACGCTGCTCGCGATGGTCGACGCCTCGGTCGGGGGCAAGACAGCGATCAACCTGGCGGCGGGCAAGAACCTCGCCGGCACGTTCCACCAACCGCGCGCGGTGTTCGCGGACACGGAGACGCTCGCGACGCTCCCCGAGGACGAGTTGCGCTCGGGCTTCGGCGAGGTCGTGAAAGCGGCGCTCGTCGAGGGTGAGCCGCTGCTCGCACTGGTCGAAGAGAGCGCGGGCGCGCTCGTCGCGCGCGACCCCGACGCGCTCGAGCGCGTCGTCGCCGCCTGCGTGCGCGCGAAGGCGCGCGTCGTCGCCGACGATCCACACGAGCGCGGACCGCGGCGCGCGCTCAACCTGGGGCACACCTTCGCCCACGGCATCGAGCGCACGGCCGGCTACGGCGCCGTGCCCCACGGCGTCGCCGTGGCGGCCGGCATCGGCCTCGCCCTCGCGGCCGCCCGCGCGCTCGGCATCCTCGCCGACGACACGCTCGCGGATCGCACAGGGCGCCTGCTCGAAGCGCTCGGCCTGCCCCGCGACCTCACCGCGCTGCGCGCGTCCTCGGGGCTCGCCCTCCCGGCCGCGGACGTCGCGCGCGCGATGGGGCACGACAAGAAGGGCCGCGTCGGCGCGCCCGAGCTCGTGCTGCCCGCGCGCGCGGGCGCGATCGAGCTGGGAGTGCCCGTCGAACCGGCGATGCTGACCCGGCTGCTCGCCTGATAGTGTGGGCGTCATGCCCCCGCAGGACGCCGCGCACGAAGATCGTCCGCACGCCCACGGAGGGGAGCTCTTCCCGCGCAAGGCCATCGCCGACCTCGTCGGTGAAGCGGAGCGACAACGGCTCACGCGCCAGCGCGTTCAAGGCTGGGTCCTCGGCGCAGGCCTCGCGGCGCTCGCGCTCGGGCTGCCGCTCGAGCGCTTCGCCGGCACGACCCTCGTCGAGTGGACCGTCGGAGATCGCCCGGGCGTGTTCCCGCTCCTCGCCCCGCTCGTCCGCGGCCTCGCCACCCTGACCGGCGCGCCGCCCGAGCGGGCGTGGTACTTCGTCGCGGCGGCCCTCTACGGGCTCTCGCTCCCCGCGCTCCTCGGACTCCTGCGCGGGATCGGCTTCGAGCACCGCAC
>SMVQ01000342.1 GCA_004357655.1 Planctomycetota bacterium | reverse complement strand
CGAGTCGCTGCCGCGCTGCCTGGCGATCTCCTCACCGTCCACGCCCAGCTTGCTGATGCGCGTCGAGGGAGCCTGGGGCTCGTCCTCGCGGATGATGCGGGTCATCTCCTCGTAGGCCGCGCTGCGCAGGTCCGTGGCGTCGACCGGCGTCGTGCCCGTGAGCAGCTGGTACAGGAGGACGCCAAGCGAGTAGATGTCACTGCGCGTGTCGACGTCGAGGCCGCTCATCTCGGCCTGCTCGGGTGACATGTACTCGGGCGTGCCGATGAGCTGGTGGAACTCGGTGAAGAGCGTGCGTTCCGTCAGCCGCTGGTTCGTCGCCTTGGCGACGCCAAAGTCGATGATCTTCGGGATCGGCGTGCCGTCGTGCGAGGTGACGAGCACGTTGGTCGGCTTCAGGTCGCGGTGGATGATGCCCTTCTGGTGGGCGTGCTGGACGGCGCGACAGACGTCGATGAACAAGCCCAGCCGCTCGTCCGTCGCCAACTTGTGCTTGTCGCAGTACTCATTGATCGGGATGCCGCGCACGAGCTCCATCACGAAGTACGGCCGCCCCGTCTCGGTCGCTCCGGCGTCGAGCACGCGCGCGATGTGCGGGTGATCCATCATCGCCAGCGCTTGACGCTCCGCCTCGAACCTGGCGATCACCTGTTTGGTGTCCATGCCCAGCTTGATGACCTTCAGCGCGACCTTGCGGCGCACCGGTCGCTCCTGTTCGGCCATGTAGACGACGCCCATGCCGCCCTCGCCGATCTCCTGCAGCAGCTTGTAGGGCCCGATGGAGCTGCCCGGTCCCTCCTGCGAACCCGCGACCGCCGGCTGCTCGAGGAAGTCGTTGGCGTCGTCGTAGGCCGCCAGCAGCTCTTCGACACGCGCACGCAATTCGGTGTCCTCGCCGCAGGCGCCGTCGAGGTAGGCGGCTCGCTCCCTGCCCGCCTCACGGCTCCGCGAGGCGTGGAAGATGGTCTCGATCCGTTGTCCGGGCTCGTTCTGCATGTTCCGCATACGGGCAGCGTACGCGCTGCACAGACCCCTGCGCCGGGTGGAGCGCGCGGGCCTCACGGAACCCCGAAAGAATCAGGTTGCGCCGTCGCGGCCGCGGATCTCGTGGAACAGGAAGGCGCGCGCAAAGGCCCAGTGGCGGTCCGCCGTGGCGGGGGAGATGTCGAGTGTCTCGGCCGCCTGGTCGAGGGTGAGGCCCGCGAAGAAGCGCAACTCGACGAGCTCCGCCTTCATCGCGTCGCGCTCCGCAAGCTTGGCGAGCGCCTCGTCCAGGGCCAGGAGGTCGATCGTCGCCAGGGGGTCATCGCCCGGGAGGTCCTCGAGCTCGACCCGCTCGCGGTCGCCGCCGCGCTTCAGGCGCGCCTTCTTGCGCGCGCTCTCGACCAGGATGCGCCGCATCGCCTCCGCGCAGGCACCGAAGAAGTAGCGCCGGCTCTTCCAGTCGCGCCGCTCGTCGCCGACGAGCCGCAGCCAGGCCTCGTGCACCAGCGCCGTGGGCTGCAGCGTGTGGCCCGGAGCCTCCCGCGCCAGCTTGGCCGCGGCCAGCATGCGCAACTCGGCGTAGACGACGTCGAGCAGGCGGGCGGCAGCCTGCTCGTCGCCGTCCGCGAGCTGATTGAGGAAGCGTGTGATCTCGGACATGGCTGGCGTACGCGGAGGAGCCGGGTGGCATTCTGAAGTCGTGCTCCGGGCCTGCCTTCCACTGAACGGTCGGGCCCTGACGGCGCGCCTATCGACCCAAGTGTGCCCGAGTGTGCCCGAGTGTGCACGAACGCACGGTGCTCATCGCCGGCGCGCTCGCACTCGCTCGCTGCGCACGCGTCGTAGCGGACGACTCCCTCGCATGGGCCGTGCCGGGGGCCTGAGACGAGTACTGAGAGATGGCGCGGGACACTAGAATGCGCGTCGAATGAGCACGAACAAGCAGACCGTCGCGGACATCCTGGACGCTTTGGACCCCCTGCGTGTCCGCGCGCGCGCCATGTTCGGGGAATACGGGCTCTACTGCGACGAGAAGATCGTCGCCCTCGTGTGCGATGACCGCTTCTACCTGAAGCCGACCGCCGCGGTGGACGCGTTGACGGTCGAGCTCGAGCCTTGCCCGCCCTACCCTGGCGCCAAGGCATACCTGATCCTCGACGACCGTTTCATGCAGGACCGGGCGCAGTTCCAACGCCTGATCCAGGCCACGGCCGACGTGCTTCCCGCGCCCAAGCCCAAGCGCTCCAAGCAGCCCAAGCGCCCAAGGACATCCGGAGCGTAGCGCGGAATGGGTCTCGCAGGTGTGGCGCACGCCTTGCCTGCAGCCTCGCCGACGCCGCTTCCTTCGGCGTCCAACCTCCCCGGTCAGGCGAGTAGCGCCAGCAGGACGGCGAGCACGACGACGATCGCGGCGACGCCGATCCTGCGCCACGGCACGACGCGGCGTCCACCGCGCGTGCGGCCGAACTCCTGCGCGAGGAACTCGTCGTAGTCGAACTCCTCCTCGCCGCCGTAGCCGGCCGGCAAGTCGACGCCGCGCGCCGCAGCGTCCTCCGCCCACCCCGTGTTCGCGTCGGATCCGCAGCTGCGACAAGCCGCCGCGCCGATGAGTACGTCGGCACCGCAGTGCGGGCAAGGGCGCGTCGCTCGCGGACGCCGCCGCTTGCGCTTGCCGCGCTGACCGCGCGAGCTCGAGTCTCCGCCAAGACGAAACATCATTCCGCGCGCGAAGCGCACGGAAGAACTCTAGCACGCAGGTGTGACGCCTTCGCAATTCGACCCTGCCCTCGAGTCCGAGGCTCCCGAAGCCTCACTCTCGTCGCCATCTCGAGACACGGAGAGGGAGTATGGACACACCTCGCACCTTCGGGAGTGGCCTCGAAGCCGCTGACTTGTCCGTGCGACGCTGTTTCAGAAGAGCACATGCTCTCACCGGGGCGGGGCGCGCACCGCGTGGATTGGGAGCGGGTCCGCGGCGCATCAGCTCCGCCCACAGGTATCTGTGCGGCCGTCGCTGAGCGCCTCCGGGCTCTCGCTCAGCGGGCGCACCATCTCCGTGGGCGGACGGGGACCGATCGACCTTCGGCACCACGTCGTTGCGCTACGAAGCCCCCGCCACGACACGCCGTGGTAAGTCTGCATCTGCATCCGCGGCGGGGGTACGAGTGCCGCGAGACGCTCCAGGAATACGAGGGGTTCGAATACCACGTGCGTCGTGCCGTCGCGCCGGTAAGCCCCGGTTCCGCGCAGCTGATCCAGGCATCCTGCGGATGCCTGGAAGGGGACCCCGGCAGAGAGGCTCGAGGCGTTCGCGATCGTGGCCCGGGATGTGGACGGCGGCGTGCAAGAAAAATCCGTCCAGTGCTTCCGCGTGCGCGCGAGCGAGGACATCCTCCTCGACGGACGCGGGCACCGGGTCACGGCCTACGAGCGGGTCGAATAGCCGCAGCGCCCGGTCTTCAGCCCGCCCCGACCTCGCCTGCCATCACCTCGAGAATCCCGAGCTCCAGGAGCTCCCGCGCGGCGCCGGCCGAGTCCTCCCACACGGACAGGTCCGCGAGCCCGTCGAGGATGCGCTGTCCGAGTCCGAAGACCTGTGCGGTGAGCGCGCGACGATCGGCGCCGTTCTCCTCGAGGGCTCGCGCCTCGGGCTCGACCTCGGCCAGGCCCGAGAGGAGGGAGTCGCAGGTGTCGTCGGCCATGGGGGTGGACATCCTCCCCGTTGAAGGGCCCCGGGGGTGAAACCTCCGAGAGAATCCGACAGTCCAACCCCCGTGGACCCCGGCCGCTCAGCGCGACCCGGTGCGCTCGATCGCCTCGAAGGCCGTTGAGGGTGCCCCCACGACCCCGTCCATTGACGCCCCGGCAGGTCGCTGTTACAGAGGTCCGCGTAACGAACAGCGGAGGACCTCGCCCATGCTAGCAAGCCCCGTCCACACCAAGCTCAGTGGCCCCGGCCCCCGAACGTCCCGCCCATACGCGGACCAGCTCATCGGCTCCGCCGCGCCTTGGGCGGGTCCGTCGAATACTCGTTAGGTAGACGAGAGGCAACATGACCAAGAATCGCTTCTGCTGGATCTGGGGCGTCGGGGCATGGGGGCTGACGACCGCGCTTGGCTTCTCCGTCGTCATGTCGCGCTCGCGCGAATCGGGATTCCTGCCTTGGCTGGGGCTCAGCTTGATGCTGTTTCCGCCCGCCGGCTACTTGTGGGGTCGCATCATGTGGCGTTGGTTTGGATCTAAGGGCCGCAAGATGCAACCTAACCAGCCGACGCAGACGGACGGCCCTCCGGGCCGCCGCTGATCGGCAAGGCGTTAGACCGGTGAGAGAATTGACGCACAGGAAATGAGCCTTTCCTTCGAGTGGGACGCGCAGAAGGCGCGCACAAACGAGCGCAAGCACGGCGTCTCCTTTGACGAGGCCGCGACCGCCTTCGGGGATCCTCTCTCGGTCACGATTCCGGATCCGGACCACTCGGACGACGAGGGTCGATGCGTTCTCGTCGGGTCAACATACCTTGGCAGGATCCTGGTTGTGGTCCACACCGATCGCGGCGACAATGTCCGCATCATCAGCGCCCGGCGGGCAACCAAGATTGAAAGGCGTGCGTATGAACACTGAAAACAACGACTCCGACGACATGAGAGAGGAATACGACTTCTCCGACGGCGTGCGCGGCAAGTACGCCGCTCGGTTCGCCGAAGGGAGCAACGTAGTGGTGCTTGATCCCGATGTGGCGGATCTGTTCACAGACTCGAAATCGGTAAACGAGGCGCTACGGGCGTTGGCCGAGATTGCCGCGAAGCAGTCCAGGAAGGCTACAGGTTGACTGCAACGACGGCCTAACAAGGCGATGCAGACGGACGGCGCTCCGCGCCGCCACTGATCGCCGAGCCGTTGGGCAGGCTTGGGGCATCCAAGAGCAACAGAGAAACAGAAATGAGCAACCCCCTGACCGCAGCCCTTGTCCTTGCCTCGTTCCTTCATGGCCTGGTGCTTCCCTTGAACGCCAAGGCGCCGCAGGAGTTGGGGGGAGGTGGCACTGAGGCAAGAACAGACTCTGCCTGGCGTGAGTTGCAGGCACGTTTCCGGATCTTGGGGGGCGGGGCCTACAAGGAGTTCGTTGTTAGCGGCTCTGAGGCGATTCCGTGGCTGGTGGAAATTCTCGAGGATTCATCATCTGGTACTGCTCAGTTCATGGCTGCGAATGCGCTTGGGGAGATCGGAGCCCGCGAGTGCGTCGACCCGCTCTTGAATGCTCTCCACCAGAAATGGTTCAATGTGAGACGCTGCGCAGCCCTTGCGCTGGGCGAGATCGGCGACCCGCGTGCGCTGCCTGCCCTCGAGCGCTTGGCGCAGACGGACCCGTTTCTTTGGATCAACCCTGATACCAAGGAGGAGTTGTATCTGGTTCGCATTGATGCGAGGCAAGCACTCGAGGTGCTCGTTGGACAGGTGGAGATCTTCCTCGAAGACGCCTCCAAGTTGCCCCCGATGAACTTCGAGATGGCAGCCGGAAAGTGCCGTTGGCCGTTCCCCGGTGGCCTCCGCGAGCAGCGCCTTTACAATAACTACCAGCAACCGACCGACAGCTACGTGCATGCTGGCATGGATCTCCTGCAGGGCGCGGGGACGGAGGCCCGAGCCGTTGAGGCAGGCACGGTGGCGGCAATCGCGACGAACTACCCCGACTGGGATACGCACCACTTCTTCATAATCGAGCCCGAGGCCGGCAGCGGCGAGGGCTGGTGCTACACCCACCTCGACCCCGCCAGTTTCGATTTCAAGGTGGGGAACAAGATCAGCGCCGGACAGGTCTTGGGAAGAGTGGTCGACTTCTCAGTAGGAGAAAACGATGGTGTCGATCACCTGCACCTTCACTACGTGAGCTTCGTGGTCGGGCCTGATGGTAAGGTCGAGTTCCATAGTCTCTACGACCCACTCCTCCGGTTCGATTGGGAGGACGACCAGAAGCCGACTATTCACACTCCGTTCCGCATTGTCCGTGACGGTGGCTTGGAGCCTCTCGATGAGAGCGGTGGTACCCCCAGGCTGACCGGCAAGGTGGACATTCTGGTGGCGATTTCTGACTGCGCCTACCGGGGTCACGTTGCCAACTGGATGACGCCGGTGGTGACGCTCGAGATTGCGGGAGAAGGCGTGGCCCCTTGGCGCAAATTGGTGCTCGACCAACGGGGAGAACTGAAGAACGCGCGGCATACGGAAGCGCTCTACTTGAGCGGCAAAGAGCGTGCACCCTTCGTCGCAGATTTTCCTCGGAATCCGATCGCGTACATCCTGAAAGTGACGAATACGGATGGAGATGGCGTGCTCGAGCGCAGCGACAAACGGAGTGCCTGGGACACGGCCCAGTGCGATGAGGATGGAGAGCGCCGCTTCCCTGACGGCGCCTACGAGATCATCGTGCGCGCCTGGGATCTTGCAGGCAACAAGGCCGAGGAGCGCATGCGCGTGTGGGTCGAGAATGACTGACGGACCGCAGGAGTGTTGCCGTCTGGCAGGGTGCTGCCCAACCAGCCGTTGCAGGCAGACCGCGCTTCGCGCGGCTGCTGAACGGCCAGCCCGTCGGCCGACCGCTGATCGGCCACAGCGTTAGG
>SMVQ01000341.1 GCA_004357655.1 Planctomycetota bacterium | reverse complement strand
TGGAGGAGCAACTGGCGATGGCGCTCGAAGAGCTCACGCGACGCGATCGGGTCGCCCGCCAGGTAATCGGCGACCTGCTCGCGCGTGACCGCGGCCCGCTCCTCCCGACCGGGAGCTTCCGCCTGTTCCAGCATCTCCTCCAAGATCGACCCATCGTAGCGCTGAACTTCCCGCTCCGCCCGAGAGGCCGGTCCGAGGACCTGTGGAGGGGTGCCGGCTCACCCCCCGAGGTGCGCGCGGATCTTCCACGCCCACGCGACGACGACGACGAGCCCCGTCCAGCCGGCGAGCGCGCGTCGCCGCGGGAGGCAGAGCTCGATGTACAGGTCGCGGCCGCGGCGATGCGCGCGCAGGGCCCAGAGCGCGAACAGCGGGATGGCGAACGCGAGCGCGAAGCCGAGCGGCTGGTTCCGGAGCCCGTCCCCCAGCCGTCCGTGGGCCACGAGCGCGATCGAGGTCGTCACGCCGCAGCCCGGGCACGGGATCCCGAGCCACTCGATCGACTTGCAGCTCGGCAGCCCGAGTTGCTCGTGCGTCCCGTACCCACGCTCGTCCGGCGTCGCGAACGTGCCGAGCACGAGGAGCCCGATCACGCCGAGGGCCGCGAACACGAGGATCGAGAAGTGCTCGAAGCTGCGGCGTCCGTCGGGCGGTGACGGACCTGAATCCGGGGGCGAGGGCAGGGAGGGCGACACCCGTCAGTGTACGCGGTCCCACCCGCCGGGGTCTCCCGCACGTCACGCCGGCACGTGCAACACCTTCACCGCACCAAAGGAGAAGGAGAGCCGAAGAGCCTCCTTGAAGATGGGCTCCAGCGCCCGCCGTGTAGGCGGGCCGGCAGCGTCGCCGCCGTGGCGCCGCCAGCAACTCGCGCAGGGCGCGAATTCAGCGGCCCGTGGGGCCGTTCCGGACGCTCGCAGTGCACGGCCCGAGCCGGGCCCCGTCGACAGCATGGCTCGTCGGTCCAGGGCGCAGCCTCGCCAGGCAAGTCCCTCAATGATACGCCGCGACCAGGTCTTCGTAGGTTCGGCGAACGCGCTCGACGTAGCTCAGCACGCGCGGCAACTGCTCGAGCGACAACGCCTGGGGGCCGTCGCACAGCGCCGTCGCCGGATCGGGATGGACGTCGAGGAGCACCATCGACGCGCCGGTGATCACGCCCTGCGCGATCGCGTGCAGGATCTCGGGCACGCCGTCCGGCGCGACGGCCGCGCGGCCGACGCTGTGCGAGGGATCGATGCACACGGGCAGGCGCGTCAGCAGGCGCACGACCGGCACGTGCGCGAAGTCCACGAGGTTGCGATGCGGGTCGCCCAGGTGCGTCTTCACGCCGCGCAGGCAGAAGATGATGTTCGGTTGTCCTTCGCTCGCGACGTACTCGCACGCATTCAACGAGTCCTGCAGCGTGATGCCCATGCCGCGCTTGAACAGCACGGGCATCACGCGCTGCCGGCCGACCGCCTTGAGCAGCTCGAAGTTCTGCGTGTTGCGGGTGCCGATCTGGAGCATCACGCCGGTCGGGTTGCCGGCGGAGTCGAGCGCGGCTTGGATTTCGTCGATGTGCCGCGCGTCACAGACCTCCATCGCAACGAGCTTGATGCCGTACTCGCCGGCGAGCTCGAACACCCACGGCAGGCACTCCTGGCCGAGGCCCTGGAAGTCGTATGGGCTCGTCCGCGGCTTGTAGACACCCATCCGGGTCGTCGTCAGCCCCGCGTCACGGAGCGCGGCCATCGTCTGCTCGACGTGCGCGGGCGTGTCGACCGCGCACAGGCCGGCGAACAGGTGAACCTCGCCCTCGTCGAAGCGCACGCCGTTGTACTCGAAGCCCACCGGAGCATCGGCGCGGCCGTGCCGCCCGATCAGCCGGAATTTTTGCGATACGCGCACGACGTGCCGCACCGACGGCAGCTCGTCGAACGCGCTCTCGGGGACCTTGGCCGTGTCGCCGATCAGGTGGACCTCCACCACGGTGCTGGCCGCGCCCTCGAACACGTACTTGGTCGGTGTGACGCCGGCGAAACGCGCCGCGACGGACAAGACGGCCTCGAGCTCCTGCTCGGATGCCCCGGAATCGAGCGTGACGATCATGAAGCCTCGCCTTCGGTCGGCCCCGGTGCGGAATCCCTCTGATGCCGGCGCGAGAAGCGCAACACGGCCTCGAACACCTCGGCGACGGCGTCTTCGTCGAGACCGAGCTCGGTCGCATTTGCACGCCACGCTTGCAGGAGTCTCTGCTCGCGCTCTGGATCACGGATGCCGCGACCGACGCCGGCCTTCGCGCGGGCCGCGCGCAGCGACACGGCGGCACGTCGCGCGAGCAGGGCGACGAGCTCGGCGTCGATCTCGTCGATCACGTCCCGCGCAGCGCGCAACTGCCCGGGTTCATCCAGCTCGGCGATGCGCAGCGAGGTGGGCTCCTCGTGCGCGACTTCGTCGGCCGGTGTCGGCGCGCGCAACGCTTCGTCGGTCGCGATGAGCGCATCGAGCAGCTTGCGGCGCGCTTCAGCCGCATAGGAGTTCTCGCGGTGCAGGCTCGCGAACAGGTGACCCGCGTCTTCGCGTACCGACCGCACCGTGCGCGCGAGCGCCTGCACCGACGGCGGAGCGAGCGGGTGGTCGAGCGTGAGCTCGGACTCGAGGATGCCCTTGGCGACGAAGTAGGCGAGCGCGTGCCCGCTCGCCATCGTCTGGTCGTGGCGCTCCGGGTCCTGCTCGACCAGCTCGCAGCCGATGCGCGCATAGAGCGCCCGCGCGTCTGCGACGGCCTGTGGATGCATCGCGTTCGGGCAAGCGATCACGCGCATCGGCTGCTCACCGAGTGCGAGGCTGGTCGGCCCGAACAGCGGATGCGTCGCGAGCCAGGGAACCCGTTGGCCGAGCACCCTCTCCATCAACGCGAACGGCCCCGCCTTGACCGAGCCGACGTCCATCACGAGCTGGTTCGCGCCGAGGTGCGGCGCGAGCTCGCGCAAGGCGGCCTCGGTCTTCGCGATCGGCACGGCGACGATCACGTGCGTCGCGCCTCTCAGGAGCTGCGCGACGGAGCCGGCCGCGATCTCGTCCGGCACGACCACGCGTGGGTCGAGTGCGCGGACCGCGACCCCGACCTCGAGGAAACGGCCCCCCAGAGCCCTTCCGAAGCGCCCGTAGCCCAGGAACGCGAGCGTGGTCGTCATCGCGGCCATTGGACGGCTGCGGCATCTCTATCACAAGGGAATGCCGGCTACCCTGAGAGTGCTAGTTGAAGTCGTAGATGTACGACAGCCGTTCCTTGTTCAGGATCAGGTACGGCAGGCGGAGGAGCTGCCTGAGGTCCTTGTCGCCGTTGTCCTTGAAGCCGCGCAGGATCGGGTTGCGCATGACGAAGAAGCGGCGCGTCGCCTTGTCGCTGACCTCGTAGGCGTTGGCGCGGATCTGCCCCGAGACCTCGATGTTCAGGTTGCCGGTGTAGAACACGCGGACCTTCTGGAGCTTGTCCTCCTCGGCCGCATTGTTGTTGGCCATGTCGGCCCGGGTCTCGTCCCCCGCTTCGTCCAGGAACTCGTGGGCGAGGAGCACCTCGTCCATGTTCATGTGGAGCAGCGGCGTCGTGATCCGCTCGCGCGAGTTCAGGTCGATCAGAGTCACGTCCCGGATGCGCAGAAAGTACTTCCGGTGCTCGTCCAGGAGCTTGGACAGGCGCGTGTACTTGTTCTCGACGTTGCCCTTGATGAGAAAGGCGTCGGTCAGGAAGACGTCGGAGACGAGCGTGAGCATCGGGGTTTCCTCTGGGCGGGTGGCTAGCGCGCCAGGAGCGCCCGAACCGCGCCGGCGAGGTAGAGGGAACCGATGACCAGAACCCAACGACCGCCCGCAGCGAGGTGCACGGCTCTCCTGACGGCATCCCCGGGGTTCGCGATCGCTTCCGCCTCGAGGCCGGCGCGCCCCGCTGTTTCGGCGAGGTCGCCGGCATCGAGGTGGAGACCGGTCTCCACGGAGGTGCAGATGAGCCTATCGACACGCCCCGCGAGGGCCTTGAGGATGCCCTCCGCGTCCTTGTCGCGGGCCAGGGAAAGCACGGCCACGGGGGCGCCCGTGGGGGTGGGGGTGGCGGCCAGCTCCCGGAGGACCAGCTCGACACTGCGCGGCACGTGGGCGCCGTCGAGGACGATCGGCACGCCCTCGAGCTCGAAGCGCTCCATCCGCCCCGGGAGCCGGGCGCCCGCGATCGCGGCCTCGTCGAGCAGGGTTCCCGCGAGCTGCGTTCCGTCCTTTCCACGCCGGCCCCGCGCACCGAGCGCGTCGAGCGCGGCGCGGGCGAGCGCCAGGTTCTGGGCCGATGGCGTCGCCGCGCTCCCGCTCGGGGGCGTCACCACCGCGAGCCCGAGCTCGCGCGCGCGGCCGAGCAGCACGGCGTGGGCGTCGTCCGCAGTTGGGCGGCCGGCGCTCGCCGGCTCGCCGCACACGAACGTCGCTCCCGCTCTCAGGATTCCGGCCTTCTCGGACGCGATCGCGGCGCGCGTCGCGCCGAGCACCGCGGTGTGCTCGAGCTCGATACCCGTGATCACGCACACCTCGCCATCGATGATATTGGTGGAATCGAGGCGCCCCCCGAGCCCGACCTCCACGATGCCGAAGTCGACCGCCTCGTGCGCGAAGATCCAGAACGCGGCCGCCGTCACGAGGTCGAACCAGGTCGCATCGCTCCCTGCCGAGCGCTCGTGAAGGGCGGCTTCCCTGGCCGCGAGCGCGCGCTCGAGACCGTCCGCGAGCAGGTCGTCCGAGACGTCACGCCCTTGGAGCCGGATGCGCTCGTGCATGCGTTCGACGTGGGGCGAGGCGTAGGTGCCGACGCGCAGGCCGGCGCGCGCGAGCCCCGCCGCGATCAGGCTCGCGACCGAGCCCTTGCCCTTGGTGCCCGCGACGTGGACCGCGGGCCAGCTCCGGTGCGGGTCGCCGAGGCGCTGGGCGAGGTCGCGCATGGACTCGAGCCCGAGCCGCATCCCCGCCTGACGATCGCGCCGCTCCCAGTTCACCAGCCCATCGAGCGTGCGGATCGCCCGTTCGAGGCGCCGGGACGCGTCGGGGGGGGTCATCGCGCTTCGTGAGGGGCTCGTAAAGTCATCGACCTTCGGCGTTCGCGTCCGCCGCGGAGCCGGCTGGAGACCCATGGGGCCCGGAGTGGGCCAGGGGCGGGCCCGACGTGGGCCCCGAGGCCAAATCCCGGGTCTGCGTCCACGAACACAGGCAACTTGTACGATAAATCCCCGGGCCGCAAGGCACGGGGGAGGAGGCGCGGCCGGGCACCGGCCGTGAAGCCATGGAATCCCGTACCCACTCATCCTCATGATCGAACTCCTACACCGGATCAAGGTGTTCGTGTACCGCCTCGACGGCTCGGAACCGGACTACCTGCTGCTCAAGCCCGATCAGGGCATCGAGGCCCTCTGGGGGCCGCTCCAAGGGGACCTCGGGTTCGGGGAGAAGCTCGAGACGGCGATCCGGCGCAGGGTCATGACGGAGACGGGGATGACCCCCCCCGGTCAGGTCGTCGACCTCGAGATGCCCGGCCGCTGGACCCTCGGTGACGAGGAGATCATCGAGTGGACCTTCGGCTTCCACTCGATCACCCAACCGGACGAGGACCGGCTGCAGAAGCACTGGGCGGAGTACCGCTGGGCGGCATTCTCCGAGGCCTACCCCTCCCTCGGGTTCGACAACGACCGCGCGGCCATCATGCGCCTGCACACGTACCTGGGCGCCGCCTGAGGGGCCGGAAGGGTTGGGAGCGCGGGGTCGGTTTCCCGGAATGGCTCAAGACAGGCGCCGGGTAGGGGCCGAAAGACGGGGGGCATGCCCCCGGCGACCCCGCCCCGGCACCTGAATCGAGAAGAGACCATGGGAAACGATCAAACCTTCATGGAGTGGGCGCGGACCTTCTTCAGCGACACGCAGAACCTGGCCCTGACCGGCGCGGCCCTGGCCTTCCTCGCGCTCTGCTCCTGGCGCATCTTCGCCCGGACCGGACACAACGGCGCTCTCGGCCTGCTGATGTTCGTCCCCGGCGTCAACGTCGTGATGCTCGGCGTCCTCGCCTTCGGCCGCTGGCCGATCGAGAAGACCATGCGGACGCTCCAGTCCAAGAGCAAGGCGGCGCGGCAAGCGAACGAGATCCTCGAGCGCGCGGCCTGATACGGTGTCGCACACTCCGTCGCTGTCCAGCGAGTGATGGGTACCGCACACCGCCCGAGCCGTCAGCACTGACGGTTCGGGCGGTGTGCGGTACCCATCACTCGCTGGACAGCGACGGAGTGTGCGACACCGTATCAGGGGAACAGCGGCAGGAGCGGGAACCGGCGGCCGAGCACGGTCGCGTGGTCCACTCCGAACCAGCCCTCGATCACCGAGCCGTAGACCGATCGGAAATCGGTCGTGAAGACGAGGTCGCCCTTGTCGAGCTCGGTGAGTGACGGGTGCGCCCCGTACAGGCCGCCCTTCACCTTGTGACCGAGCACGAACATCGGGCCGGCCTGGCCGTGGTCGTGCCCCGCCGAGCCGTTTTCCGCGACGCGGCGACCGAACTCGCTGAACACGAGCACGACCGTGTTCCGTCCGGCTTCGCTGTACGACAGGTCCTCGATGAACGCGCCGAGCGCCGCATCCAGGGTCGACATCAGACCGTCGTGTGTAGCGCGCTGTGACGCGTGCGTGTCGAACCCGCCGAGCTCGGCGGAGAAGACGCGCGTGCCGAGATCGCCCTCGATGAGCGCCGCGATGTCGTGCAGGTTCCCTGCGAAAGGCGTGCGCGGGTACCTGGCCGCGGCCACGTAGCTTGCGGCGGCGCGCCGGATCCGGCGCGAGGAATCGCGCGCGTCGTCGAGCACCCTGCGCAGTCCAGCGAGCGCGGCGTCGCGCCCGCTCCCGCCCGCGCGCTTCCGCCGCGCCTCGAGCTCAGCCCCCGCTCCGGCGTACGACCGGCTCTCGGCCCGGTCGCCGTGCCACTGGTAGCCCGCCGGGGATTCGAGCGAGCACGGCGGATGGGTGGACGAGTGCAGCGCGTAGGGCGCGATCGCGCCCACGTGCACCACGAGCTCGGGGTGGTCCGCGTCGTTCCAGGCAGCGTCGGTGAGCCGACCGATCCAGCCGTCGCCCGACACGCGCCCCGCGCGCCGGCCGGTGTGCCAGATCTCGAGCGCCTTGAAGTGCGAGCGAAGCTGGTCGGGGTAGCCCGCGCCCTCGACGATCGCCAGCTTGCCGGCGTGCCACAGCTCACCGAACCGCGTGAGGCCCGGGTGCAGCCCGCGGTAGTCGTCGAGCTTCAAGACGTTCCCCCCGCCGCGGCGCGTCGTCTTGCGGGCGTTCTGGAAGTCGTCGTCGGCGTAGGGGATCACCGTCGCGAGGCCGTCGTTGCCGCCCGAGAGCTGGATCAGGACGAGGCTCCTGTCGGAACTCTCGGCGACCGATGCGACCCAGCGCGCGGCACTCGCCGCCGGGGAAGTGAGGGCGAGGCCGCCGAAGACGGACAGGCCGCCCACCAACACGCCGCGTCGATCGAGTCTGGAGTCGCTGGTGGATTGGTGCATGGTGCGAAGCGCGCTCAACCCAGTTGAGCCTCCGGTAGGGAGAGGATGAGGTGCGCCAGGCGCCGCAGGATGCGCTCGCCGACCGCGCCCGAGTTCACGAGCCGGCCCTCGATCCCGTACGAGCGGCGCTCGCGCCTGAGGTGCTCGAGGAGCAACTCACGCGTCTCCGCGGGCGGTTCGATGGCGAGCAACTCGTCGAGCAGGTAGTCGACGATGTCGCGGTCGACCAGGAGCCCGCGGCGGGTGATGCGCGCGATCAGGTTCATGCGCGGCCGATAGTTGGCCCGGTCGACCAGCGTGATCAGGCGGTCGAGCTGGCTCGGCCTGGCCTTCGGCGGAGAGTACGGCGCGGCGGGGCGCGCGACCCGGTCGCCGGCGCTCATCAGCGCCTCGCCGTCCATCGCCATGTCGGCCCCGGAGTCCATCGCGGGTCGCTCGGCGTCCATCGCGGCGAACTGCTCGAAGGGGTCCAGCCGCTCGGCCCTGGGCACGACGACGCCGAGCAGGGCGCCCATGACGTTGCCCCGCTGCATGAGCGACGACGTCGTGATCCACGCGGGACCCTCCTCCCAGCCCTTCACGTTCGGCGGCGCGAACAGCCGTTGGCCCAGCAAACCGCTGGCGGCGACGATGAACGCGGGCGGCGGGTCGAGGCCGAGCCTCCGGCACGAGCCGACCAGGTAGTCCACGGGCGAGAGCACGCGCGCGCCCACGACTTCGTCCCGGTAGAACTGCGGATCGAGGAACAACCGACGCAGGAACGGTCGGATTTCATAGCCCTTGCGGCGTAGGAAGGCCGCGTAATCCGCGAGGCGCGTCTCGGTCGGTGCGACGCCTTCGAAGTACTCGAGCAAACGCCCGGCGACCCAGCGCGGGCATGCGTCCTGCGCCAGGAGGATGTCGACGAGGTCGTCGCCGTCGGCGCGTCCAGTCACGCCGAGGATCGTCTTCTTGCCCGCGTCGTGCTGGCGCTCGCGGTACAGGTAGCTGATGAGCCGATTCGTCGTACGACCGGTGAGGGCGCGCGCCGCCTCATGAACGTCCTGCTCGGTGTAGTTGCCCTCGCCGAGGCTGAAGAGCTCCATGACCTCGCGCGCGAGGTTCTCGTTCGGGCT